>NZ_SPGT01000010.1:0-126933 GCF_005845155.1 Clostridium sp. BSD2780061688st1 H5
TATGAAAGAGCCTTTTGATAAAAGAAAGGGTGCCCCTTTCCTATAAATTTAAAAATTCATAGTTTTGGGACACCCTCCTGCTTTCAGCCGGGGCATCCGGCATCCATCTGCCGATCAGATTGCCCGCCGCGTCTGTCTCCACGGAAAGCCCCGCCTCCTCCATATAACGACGTATCAGCTCCTCCGCGGCCCGGTCCTGAGCGGTAAAGGGAAATCTGGTGACGCTCCCGTCCCCGTTTCTCCCAATCCTGCCAAGCTCCATTATGTGGTTCCACAATCTCTGTGTATTGATCTTCATAAGCCCTCTGATAGTATGATTTAATATTATTTGAATTTTACAAACTTTTTCAAAATTAGCCACATTATACCACGATTACCCTGCCTGGTAAACCTTAAAATCCTCAAATCGGTCTCTCGGATCAATCTCTCTGCTTAAAATCTTCCGCCGCATTTCGGGCAGAATGTAAAGTCTTCCTCTGTCGTATAGCCGCAGTTCGGACAGCGCTTTACCCGTCCTGACTGCCATCCTCTGGAGACCGGCTCCAGATCCTCCTGCCTGATCTCCAGCTCTTCCCCTCTTGCGATCCGCCTGCCCACCTCCGGATCCAGCCTGTACACAGTGCCGCAGCAGCTTGTCTGCACAAAGTACTGCTTGTTCCACTTAAAGCAGGGAATAAAGAACAAAGACAGGGCCGTGTATGTCATGTACACCATATATCTCCCGTATCTGCCGCACCTGCTGCAGATGACCATCTGGTTGAACTTCAGATCCTTTCGCCCACTGGTGATACCTATGATAAAAAACATGCTCTCACGTTCCTTCCTTATTATAATCAGATATAAACAAACCAGCTTTCATTATAGCGGAAAAACGCGCTTTGTACAGCTCTTTTTCCCCGTTGATGTCAAAAATGAAAAAAGGAGCTCCCGCTCTCCCCGGGAACTCCTCTCTGGAAATGAAAAAAGCCTTGAAAACTCAAGGCTTCTTACTTAATGCGGAAGATGGGACTTGAACCCACACGACACGAATGTCACAAGATCCTTAGTCTTGCTCGTCTGCCAGTTCCGACACTTCCGCATGACTGCTTTATTTCGCTGTCCGAAAAGTATAATACTACAGGCCAGCCTGAATGTCAACAGTTATTTTAAAATTTTTTCTATTTTTTATACAGTATATATATTATATACATTATATGTATTATGCGCATTTGGAAATCCTTCGAAAATTCCCGCCCCTTGTGGGCGGAAATCTCCGGATTTCACTTAAAAATCACTTCAAACACTCTGCTTTAGCGAGCGCCTTATTACGCAATGCTCTTCTTTGCAGTCTCAGCCAGGGAAGCGAAGCCTTCCTTGTCGTTTACTGCCATCTCAGCGAGCATCTTTCTGTTAATGTCAATGTTGGCAGCCTTCAGGCCGTGCATGAACTTGCTGTAGGAAAGTCCGTTCATTCTTGCAGCAGCGTTGATACGTGCGATCCAGAGCTGACGCATCTGGCGCTTGCGCTGCTTTCTTCCTGCGTATGCAGATGTGAGAGCTCTCATGACAGACTGCTTTGCAACTCTGTACTGTTTGGAGCGCGCTCCTCTGTATCCTTTCGCCAGCTTTAATGTTCTGTTATGTTTCTTCTTAGCGTTTAATCCGCCTTTAATTCTTGCCATGTCCTAATTCCTCCTTCAATCTTTTCCCAATCCTACAGATATGGTAATACTTTCTTCATATTCTTTACGTTGGTTGCGTCTGTGATTGTAGCCTGTCTGAGATTTCTTTTTCTCTTTGTAGACTTCTTGGTTAAGATATGGCTCTTATAAGCTTTGTTTCTTTTCAGCTTTCCTGTACCTGTCTTTTTGAAGCGCTTTGCAGCAGCTCTATTTGTTTTAATTTTTGGCATGATGTTTTCCTCCTTAAAGATAAATAGTATTTTTAACGTTTTTCAGTTAAAACCATGCTCATATTTCTTCCTTCGAGTTTGGCCGGCTTTTCCACAACCGCCACGTCCGCAAGCATCTGCGCCACATCGTCCAGGATGTGCTTGCTCTGCTGCACGTGAGCCATCTCTCTTCCGCGGAAACGGAGCGTAACCTTCACTTTATTTCCCTTGGTGAGGAATTTCTTTGCATTGTTCACCTTGGTGTTCAGGTCGTTGGTGTCAATATTTGGTGAAAGACGCACTTCCTTCACTTCAACCGTTTTCTGTTTTTTTCTGGCTTCCTTCTCTTTTCTTGCCAGCTCATATTTGTACTTGCCGTAGTCAATGATCTTGCATACCGGCGGCTGAGCTTTGGGAGCAATTTTGACCAGATCCAGCTGCGCCTCCTCTGCCAGCTTCATAGCTTCACGGGCAGACATAATTCCGAGCTGTTCTCCAGCCTCGCTGATCACACGTACTTCCCTGTCTCTGATCTGTTCGTTAATCATTAAATCGCTAATTGTAGTGCACCTCCATCATAAAAAAATAAGTGAATAGTCCAGACTACCCACTTAACCTATTGCACAATACACCTGACATGGTATATAATGTCTCAATATCAACCAATAGTCACCTGATCGTGCTATGGTGAGAGCGGATACTCTGCTTTGTTTTACACCTTACGCATCAATTAATTTATCACACATTCTGATCCATGTCAACACTTTTCTTTTTTCTATCCTATTTTCCTTGCTAAATATCTCTTCTTTCATTATAATAGTCCTTACATATGTCTGAGATCATCCGGGTGCAGGTGCGCACACCGCTGTGCGCCAAAGGCAGGCGGAGATCCGGGATGCATGTGTGGACTACTGATTGAAAAATTTGAGGAGGTTTCTACAAATGAATAAGAGAAGCAGCTTTTCCGGCAAGCTGGGCTTTGTGCTGGCTGCCGCCGGATCAGCGGTGGGACTGGGAAATATCTGGCGTTTTCCCTATCTTGCCGCCCAGTACGGAGGAGGCACCTTCCTCCTGATCTACCTTGTGATCGCAGTGACCTTTGGTTTTTCCCTAATGATCGCTGAGGTGGCCATCGGAAGAAAGACAGGCCTTTCTGCCATCGGCGCGTTTAAGTCGCTGGACTCCCGTTTTGGATTCCTGGGAATCCTGGCATCCGCCGTCCCCATCATCATCCTTCCCTATTACTCTGTGATCGGGGGATGGGTCATCAAATACTTTGCGGTCTTTCTCACCGGCGGCGGCTCCGCCTCCGCGGCAGACGATTATTTTACGAATTTCGTCGGGAGTACTTTTGAACCCCTGGGCTGGTTCCTGCTCTTTCTGGGAGCAACGGCAGTCATCGTTCTTCTTGGAGTGGAGAAGGGAATTGAGAAGGTGAGCAAATTCGCCATGCCCATCCTTGTCCTCCTGGCTGTGGTCATCTCCATATACTGCCTGACCCTGGACGGCGCCATGGACGGACTTGCCTATTATGTGCAGCCCCACATGGATGACTTTTCTGTAAAGACAGTCCTCTCCGCCATGGGCCAGCTCTTCTACTCCATGTCCCTGGCCATGGGTATCATGGTGACGTACGGCTCTTACATGCGCAAGGACACCAACCTGGAGAGCTCTGTGCGCCAGATCGAGGTGTTTGACACAGTCATCGCCTTCCTGGCCGGTCTCATGATCATTCCGGCTGTGTTCGTGTTCTCCGGCGGAGACCCGAAGATCCTTCAGAGCGGACCGAGCCTTATGTTCGTGATCCTGCCTAAGGTATTTGCCAGCATGCCCATGGGCGGGGCCATCGGAGCGGCCTTTTTCCTGCTGGTGATCTTTGCGGCCCTGACATCCTCCATCTCGCTGATGGAGACTATCGTTTCCATCTTCCGGGACAAGTTCCACTGGAGCCGTAAAAATGCCTGCATCTTTGTGACTGTCCTGTCCCTGGTGATGGGAGTTCCGTCCTCCCTTGGATTTGGTCCCTTAGGCTTCATCACCTGGGCCAACATGACCATTCTGGACATCATGGACTTTGTCAGCAACAGTGTACTCATGCCCATCGTGGCCTTCTTCACCTGCATCTTCGTGGGCTTCTTTGTAGGCCCGAAGGTGATCGCTGACGAGGTAAAGATAACCAACGGAAAATTTGTGGGCGAAAAGCTGTTCACAGTCATGATCAAGTGGATCACCCCTGTTTTCCTTGTGCTGATCCTCGCCAGCTCCGTGGCCAATTCCATGGGATGGTTCAAACTTTAATATCTAATATGAGAAAGGTGATGTATAAGACATGTCGATCGAGAAGGTAAGATCCTACTTCCGCCAGTGGCCTGGCATGGAGGAACGAATTCTGGAGTTTCCCGTATCCAGCGCCACTGTGGCCGAAGCCGCCAAAGCGGTTGGCACTGAGGAGAGACGGATTGCGAAAACTCTCTCCTTTATGCTGGATGAAGGCCCCATCCTTGTGGTGGCGGCCGGAGACGCCAAGATAGACAACAAAAAATTCAAGGGCACCTTTCACAAGAAGGCTTCCATGCTGAAGGTGGACGAGCTGCCAGAGCTGGTGGGACATCCTGTGGGCGGTGTGTGCCCCTTCGGGATCCGGGAGGGAGTAAAGGTCTATCTGGATCAGTCGCTTCGGCGCTTTCCCACCGTCTTTCCCGCCTGCGGCAGCGCCAACAGCGCTATTGAGCTGACCATTCCGGAGCTGGAGACGTACTCCCGCTTTGCAGAATGGGTGGATGTGTGCAGGATACCGGAATAAGAAATATTGGAATAAAAAGCGCTATGATAAAGATGCCAAAGTAAAAGGAGCAGCCCTGCCATCAATGAGTTCAGATGGCAGGGCTGTTCCTTTAGCTTCCGTTCTATTTTGCTATTCGACAATCCAGCTCTCAACGTCCGATGCGCCCGCGTATTTCTCCAGATATTCCTTCCCGTACTCCAGCGCCTTCTCCAGATCGCCGCCAGGTGAGAAGGAGTAGATCAGGGTCAGCACCTCCTGCGCCTCCTCCGTGATCATGGCCCGTTCGGAGTCGCTTGTGGAGCTTCCGATGGCTCCCGCCTCATCCGCCAGCACCGGCAGGTGTTCGATATTGACCTGATCCTTTCCGATGCCCTTGTAGGTCTCTCCCTCCCGCCCGATGCGGAAGGTGAGCTCCTCCCCGATGCGAGCCGTGTCGTAGGAGCCCACGGAAAATCCGGACTGGATGGAGATCAGGTTGTTCACATCCACCACTGTGTTGACCTGGTAGAGCCCCTTCCCCTGTCCGATCCTGCGGATCAGAGCCTCGGAGGACACCCGGTAGCGGCTGGGATCCTTTCCGAAGGCCCGGTAGGCTGCCCGGGACTCCCTGATGTTCGGGATCTCCGTCACCCCATAGTCAAAGATGTCGTCCTTTGCCTTCTTAAAAATATCTTTTTTGAGATAGGCCCACAGCTCCTCGTTTTTCGCTTCCACCTTCACCTTGTACTGCAGGCAGCCCACTCTCGTGTCCGGCCACTTGTCCTTCATCTCCCCATCGATCACCAGATGCTTTCCCATGCCCTTTCGTCTCCTTTTCCTGTCTTGTACCTAGCGCTTATTTCCCATGCAGAACACAGCCACAACACCGGGGCCGGTATGGCTTCCGATGACTGTGCCGATGTTGTTGATCAGTATATTGTCGATGCCCATCTTCTCCCGCACAAGGCTGGCCACATACTCGGCGTCCTCTATGCAGTCCCCGTGTGTGATCATGATGATGTCATTGTCCCAGCCTTTGGACTGCTCCACCGCCATGTCCACGATCTTGTTCAGGGATTTCTTCCTTCCCCGCTCTTTTCCGATGACCTGCAGCTTACCCTCGTTGTCCATGTGGATGATAGGCTTGATCTTCACCATAGTGCCCACCACGGCTGTAGCCTTGGAGATACGCCCGCCTCTGTGGAGATGGTTCAGGTCGTCCACCGTCACATCATGGCAGATATGCAGCTTGTTCTCCTCCACCCAGGCCGCCGTCTCCTCAATGGTCTTTCCCGCCGCCTTCTGCTGAAGTGCCTTGTAGAGGAGAAGTCCCTCGCCCAGGCACGCGCACAGAGTGTCAATGACAATAACTTTTGCCTCCGGGTACTCCTCCCGGAGCTCCTCACCCGCGATCTTCATGCTGTTGCAGGTGCCGGAGAGTCCGGATGAGAAGGCCAGGTGCAGCACGTCCTTTCCTTCCTTTAAAAAGGGCTCCAGAGCCGCCTTCGCCTCCTCCGGGTTAACCTGGGAGGTGACAGACATTTTCCCCTCTCTCAGCTTGGCAAAAAATTCTTTGGCGGTCAGGCCGCTCATATCCTCATAGGTCTGTCCGTCCATTGTATATCTCAGAGGAACGACCGGAACATTCCTCTCCTCCAGCCATTCCTTTGGCAGATCCACTGTACTGTTCACAGTGATCACATAATCCCTCATTCTTCCATACCTCCTATACATTGGTTCTGTTGCACTAATCATACCATTTTTTATACAGTAAGGCAAAGCCTTTTGACGGCTCATGCATATTTCACCCTGTTTTGGGCAGATTAAGCTTATCAACACAATGTATCAGTACGGATATGGAGGGATCGATTTATGCCGGATACGAGAATAGTGACTGCGTCTGCGAAAGAAAATGTGGCGTACATGAACCAGATACTGCCTGTAAAGGACAGCTTTGACCTGGTGCAAAGGGATCTGGTCATCGGGGAGCGGGAGGCCTCCTTTTTCTTCATCGACGGATTTATGAAGGACGAGGTCATGTTGAAGATCATGGACTCCTTCCTCAGCGTTGCGAAGGAGGATATGCCGGGGAGCGCCACCGGCTTTGCCAGGCAGTGCCTCCCCTACGTGGAGGTGGACACCATCAGCGACTTTGACCAGGTCCTTCGGAACCTCCTCTCCGGCACTACCTGCCTTTTCATAGACGGCTACGAGGCCTGCCTTGTCATCGACTGCAGGACCTACCCCGCCAGAAGCGTGGGGGAGCCGGAGAAGGACAAGTCACTGAGAGGCTCCAGGGACGGCTTTGTGGAGACCATTGTGTTCAACACAGCTCTCATCCGCCGCCGGATCAGGGATCCCCATCTGGTCATGCAGATGATGGAGATTGGGGACAGCTCAAGGACAGACGTGGCTCTGTGCTACATGTCGGACCGGGCCGATGAGGCTCTCCTTAAAAATGTGGAAAAAAGGCTCCAGTCCATCCACACCGGCGATCTGCGGATGAACCAGCAGAGCCTGGCGGAGGAGCTCTTCAAGAGAAAATGGTTCAACCCCTTTCCCAAATTCAAATTCACAGAGCGGCCGGACACGGCGGCGGCCTGCCTCCTGGAGGGGAAGGTGGTGATCCTGGTGGACAACTCCCCCTCCGCCATGATCCTGCCCACCTCCATCCTGGATATCATCGAGGAGGCCAACGACTATTATTTCCCCACCCTGACCCAGATTTACCTGAAATTTTCCAGAGGGCTCATCACCTTCCTGACCGTCTTCCTGACGCCGGTCTTTCTTCTCTTCATGCAGAACCTAAACTGGCTGCCGGAGGTTTTCCGCTTTGTGGCCATCCGGGACACGGTAAACATCCCTCTTGTGTTCCAGCTTCTCATGCTGGAGCTGGCCATTGACGGGCTGCGGCTGGCGGCCCTGAACACCCCCAGTATGCTGAGTACCCCCTTGAGCGTCATCGCCGGCATTGTCATGGGCGAATTCTCCGTCCAGTCCGGCTGGTTCAACTCGGAGGTCATGCTCTACATGGCCTTTGTGGCTGTGGCCAACTATACCCAGCCCAATTTTGAGCTGGGCTACGCGCTGAAGTTCATGAGGCTTTTGCTCCTCATCCTGACCGCCCTCTTCAACTGGGTGGGCTTTGCGGCGGGCTGCGTCATTGTCATCTGCAGCATCTGCTTTAACAAGACCCTCTCCGGCCGGAGCTACCTGAACATCAAACTAAACTGACCTGCAAAAACCAAACAGGCCCGGGACAGACTGAACTGCCCCGGGCCGCCGGCCTTTAATTGGTACTTCCAAAGCCTCCGTTGCGGATGCCCTCCGCCTCGTCGTCCACTGTGATACCGTACTCCACAAAGATCCCCTGCATAAAACCTGTGCCCGCAGGGATCTCCACTGTCTTCCCCTCGTTGGTGTCGTTGGTGAGCTTGGCAAAAATGTGCCCCTCATTGTCAGAGTAGTAGTAATCGCTGTCAATGATGCCCACCGTATTATTGAGCTGCAGGCGGTACTTGAAGCCAAGCCCGCTCCTGGGATAGCATTTGAGCACCCACTCCTCCTCCATCTTTGCCCGGACGCCGGTGGGGATCTTCACCGTCTCCCCCGGCCCGAGGGTAAAATCCGCGGGGGCGAAGAAATCATAACCGGCAGAGCCCTTTGTGGCCCTTCTCGGCAGACGGATACTCTCGTATATTTCCCGGAGCTTCTCCTTTGACACCTCGCCGAAGGTGTCTGTCCACCCCTCCTCAAACTGTGTAAAGCTTACCTTCTCAAATTTCGCAATCCTCTTAGCCATGTAATACAACCTCTCCTGTCTTTAATGTCTTCTGCACATCGATCACCTGCTGGTTGGCGCTTCCCTTCCAGTGCAGCGTGCTGTCCTTCTCATCCTCACGGAAGGGCCCGTCCACCAGCACGTCCACATACCGGATCACCTCCAGGTCCCGCACCTCGTCCCAAGTGCTGCCTGTGTAGAGCCAGATGGTCTTGTCCGGGAAATCACTCCTGATCCGTCGGGCCAGCTCCGTCACCCCCTGCATATTGGCAGGGTGGAGAGGATCGCCGCCGGAGAAGGTGATGCCGCTCACGTAGTCCTTCTCAAGCTCCTCATAGATCTCCTGCCGGGCCGCCTCGTCAAAGGGCAGTCCCCCTTCCGGATCCCAGGTCACCGGGTTGTGGCACCCGGGGCAGGCGTGGGCGCATCCTGCCACCCACAGGACCACCCGCAGGCCGTCTCCGTTGAGCATATCATCCTTTGTTATGTTGTGGTATCTCATGTCTTACATGCTCTTCCTTTCCGCGATCTCCGCCATCTTGGCCTCGTTGAGGCGGGTGTCCCCCTTGACCCTGGAGTAGGACAGATACCCGTTCATGCGGTCAATCTTTGTCAGATTTTTGCTGCCGCACACAGGGCACACATCCATGGACAGCTCCTCGTGTCCGCAGTCGTCACAGTAGGCCAGGGACAGGTTGACGCCCTCGTAGTAGCCCTTGGCCATGGCCCGGCGCACCAGGGAACGGATGGCTTCTTTATTATAGTTGACCGGATATTTGACATACTGGATCTTGCCGCCGTTGCTCAGATCCCAGAAGCGCCCCTCCAGATCCTGCTTCTGTATGGGGGTGATGTCCTCCGTCACATGGCAGTGGAAGCTGTTGCTGACGTACTCCCGGTCTGATACATTCTCTATGATACCATATTTTTTCCGGAACTGCTGCACCTGAACGCCGCATAAATTCTCCGCCGGCGTCCCGTAGATAGCGTAAAGCCGCCCGTCCTCCTTCTTGAACTCGTTCACTCTGTCGTTGATGTACTGTAGGGTCTCCAGGGCGAACTGACCATCCTCCACAAGAGATTTCTTGTTGTGGAGCTGCTGCAGCTCATTCAGGGCCGTGATGCCAAAGGAGGCAGTAGCGGACTTAAGAAGGGGCTTGATCTTGTCATAAAGTCCCAGATGGCCGCCGTAGAAGCCGCCCTCGCAGTAAGCCAGGGGGTTGGTGGAGGCCTTCATCTCTCCCAAGTAGTCGTAGGTGCGCAGGTGGAGCTGACGGATCAGGTTCAGGTAGTAGTCCAGCACCTCATGGAAATCTCTGCTCTCCTGCTTTGCCTTCGCGTAGATCATGGGGAGATGGAGGCTGATGGCTCCGATGTTAAATCTCCCCACAAATACCGGCTGGTCGTTTTCATCTGCCGGCTCCATGCCTCCCCGCTCATACCAGGGGGACAGGAAGGCCCGGCATCCCATGGGGCTTACGACCTTTCCATATTTTTTGTACATGCTGGCCACGTAGCCGTCCCCTGTCAGGCTGAGCCAGTCCGGGTACATGGTCCTGGAGGAGCAGTCGATGCCCGCCTCAAACACGTCCTCCATCACGCCGCCCGGTCCGTGGAGCTTCTCGTCGTAGAGGAAGACGATTTTGGGAAAGAGGACCGGCTTTTTGTGCCCTTCCTTCCCCTGTCCTTTTTTGCGCACCTCCAGCATTTTCATAGTCACAAGCTTGCCGTACCTGCTGGGGACCGTGCCGGCTGTCACCGTGATAAAGGGGTAGTCTCCCCGGCTGGAGGAGACGGAGTTGAACTTGTACTCCCAGCCCTGGAAGCCCTGCTCCATCTCCTTCTCCAGATCCGCCCAGGCCACCTTCTGAACCGTCTCCTCGTCCAGACCTAAATCCCGATACTTCTGGATCAGCCTTTTGTGGGATTTCTCCGCAAAGGGCTCCAGTATGTCGTCCACGCTGGGAACGGTGAAGCCGCCGTACTGCTGGCTGGCCGCGCTAAGGACAATGTCCCCGATGACGTCAAAGGCGGTGTCCAGCGTCTTGGGCTCATTGTACCACAGGTTTCCCATCTCAAAGCCCCCAGTGAGCACAGACTTCACGTCAAAAAGACAGCAATTCATCGTGTCCCTCCTGGCGGACATGTCGTGGATGTAGATGTAGCCGTCCCGGATGGCCTGGATCTCCTCCACAGTGAGGAAGAACTTCTTGTACAGCTCCTTGTTCAGCTCATTGAAGATGAGGCTCCTCTTGGTAGACACAAGGGCACTGTCCGTGTTGCTGTTCTCCTTGTCCCCGATGTACATGATGGACTGGCTCTTCTTGTAAACGTCGTCCAGCATCTGGACAAAATCCTGCTTGTAGTTCCGGTAATCCCGGTAGCTTTTCGCGACCACTGGGTTCACCTTCTCAAGAGCTCCCTCCACCACGTTGTGCATCTGGGCGATGGGAACCTCCGTGATGTCCAGGTCGTCCACCTTCTCCTCCACAAAGCGGCAGATGAACTTCAGCTCCTCGTCTGTAAACCTGATCAGCGCCCGGTACGCGGACTTGTTGACAGCCACAACTACCTTCTGCACATTGAATGTCTCCTTTGTGCCGTCCTTTTTCACTACCTTCACGTTGTCTCTTCTCATAATATGCCTCTCCTCGTATGTCTATATTTAGTGTTTTATTTTTATCTCACTCACTATATCCTGTGCAAAATGCATTATCTATATTACCATCCCCCCTCTGCCCGCGTCAATCAGAACCGCCCGAAAATATTTCACAAAAAAAGAGCCCCGCCGGGCTCTTATTTTTGTATACTTATATGAGACTCTTTTTCAGTTTCCACACTCAATACTGATCTCATTGAAGAGCTTCAAAATCTCATCCACGGAGACCTTCTCCTTCTCCTCCCTCTTTTTGTCCAGGACAATCCCTCCCTGGTGCATCATGAGGAGCCGGTCCCCGTACTCTATGGCGTACCGCAGATTGTGGGTGACCATGATGGTAGTCAGCTTTTTCTCCTTCACGATCCTGTCTGTCAGCTCCATGATCAGCTCCGCCGTCTTCGGGTCCAGAGCCGCCGTGTGCTCATCCAGGATCAGGAATTCAATGGGCGTCATGGTGGACATGAGAAGAGCCATGGCCTGGCGCTGCCCTCCCGAGAGGGATCCCACCATGATATCCAGCTTATCCTCAAGACCGAGGCCCAGCTGGGCGAGAAGCTCTCTGTAATAGGAAATCCGCCCCCTGTTGGTCCCCCTTCCGAAGCCGTAGACCTTGCCCTTGTTGTCCGCCAGGGACATATTTTCCAGAATGGTCATGGAGGGACAGGTACCCATGGCCGGGTTCTGGTAGACCCGCCCGATCCGGCGGTTCCGGCGGAATTCCTTCTCCTTCGTGATATCTGTTCCGTTGATGTAGATCCGCCCCGCCTCCACCGGGATGCTGCCGCAGATAATGTTCAGCATGGAGGTCTTCCCGGAGCCGTTGCTGCCCACCACAGAGACGAACTCCCCGTCCTCCACGGTCAGATCAAAATTCTGAAACAGGCACATCTCATTGACAGTGCCGGGGTTATAGTATTTATGAATTCCTTTGAGTTCCAGCATCTGTCTTCACCTTCTTTCTTCTCTCCATGCTGATGATCAAAATGACAAGGAACAGCACCGCCGTGATCAGCTTCATGGCCTGGGGCTGGAAATTGCGGATGGCCACAGCCACACAGGCCTTGTAGATCACGGAGCCGATGAGCACCGCCGTGGTGGCCTGCATGATGGTGATCCTCCTGAAAAGACTTGTGCCGATGATCACGCTGGCAAGGCCGATGACGATGGCGCCGGTTCCCATGGATATCTCAAATACTCTCTCCTCCTGGCAGAACGCGCTGCCCGCCAGGGACACAAGGCCGTTGGCGATGGCCAGGCCCACGATCTTCACATTCCCCTGGTCCTTGGCAAGGGAGGTGACCAGCACCGGATTGTCCCCCACGGCCCGCAGAAGATAGCCGGATTTTGTCTTTAAGTACAGATCCAGCAGCACCTTGGCGATGACCGTCAGGATGAAAATGATGATAAGGGTCGTGTAGCTTTTGAGAGCCTCCGGCACGATCCCGTCAAGCCACTCATTTTTAAAGATGCTCTCCTGGGAGAAGAGGGGCACGTTGGATGTGCCCGCTATATAGAGGTTGATGGTCCACAGGGCAGTCATCATGATGATACCTGACAGCAGGTCTCTCACCTTCCCCTTCACGTGGATCAAGCCCGTGCAGATCCCGGCCAGAGCCCCCGCGGCAAAGGATGCCAGCAGGCTCAGGTAGGGATTGACGCCGTTTGTGATGAGGAGGGCCGTCACCGCCCCACCCAGGGGAAAGCTGCCGTCCACCGTCAGATCCGGGAAATCCAGGATTTTGTATGTGATGTATACGCCCAGGGCCAGGATCCCGTAGATCAGCCCCTGCTCCAGTATTGTTACGATAAAGTCCATGAAAACTGCCTCACCTTCTGATTTACATTTTCTTCAGCTCAAAGCTGCCGGACGGATCACTCGGCAGATGAGTCTGAGATCTCGTCAAAGCTCTCCACCGCGCTCTGCGTCAGCTCATCCGGCACTGTGATGCCGAGATTTTCCGCCACCTTCATGTTTACATAGAAACCGGGCTCTGAGATGGTCTCATAAGGCATCTCGGGGGCCTGCGCCTCTCCCTTGAGGATCTTCGCGGCCATCTCGCCGGTCTGCTCCCCTAACGCCACATAGTCAAGTCCCTCCGCTGCCAGGCATCCGATCCGCACCTGCTCGATCTCGCTTCCGAATACCGGGATGCCCTTCTCATTTGCCTTCTCCAGGATCGTCGGAAGGGAAGCCACCACCGTATTGTCCGTCAGGTTGGTGATACAGTCCACCTTGCTGATCAGATCGTCAGCTGCCAGGGAGATGTCCGCCGTTGTGCTGATGCCGCTCTCCACGATCTCAAAACCGTAGTCGCCCGCCAGCTCTTTGTAGGTCTCAAGGGCAGAGATGGAGTTGGCCTCGCTGGTGGTGTACATGATGCCCACTTTCTCAGCGTCCGGAAGGATCTGGCGGATCATCTCCAGCTGCTCCTTGATGGGAAGCTCGTCAGAGGTCCCGGTCACATTGCCCACCGGATTGCCGTCCTCGTCCGCCAGCTCTGCCGCCACCGGATCGGTCACCGCCGTATAGACCACCGGGATGTCTGTATCCATAGCCGCGTTGTAGGCGCTCTGGGCAGTAGGTGTGGCGATGGCGCAGATCAGATCCACCTTGTCAGACACGAAGGCGTCTGAGATCTGGCTGGCCGTTCCCATGTCGGCCGCCGCGTTCTGGTACTCCACTGTCAGATTTTCTCCCTCGACAATGCCCTCGTTCTCCAATCCCTGGAGGAAGCCCTCCCTGCAGTTGTCCAGGGAGCCGTGCTCCGCGAACTGGGAAATACCGATGGTGTAGCTGTCCTCCCCTGACCCTGAGGAGTCGGAGGAGCCTGAGGAGCCTGAGCACCCTGCTGCCATCGCTGTTGTCATTGCCGCTGTCAATAATACTGCCATCACTTTTCTTTTCATCATTGTTCTGTTCTCCTTTACTCTTGTTCTTTTTTGCTGCTGTACAGGAGAGAAAATCCGTGGAGCGGGTATCCCGCTGTAAAAGTCTTTACTGCGCCGGTCTGTCCGGTGTAATAAAAAACCGTCCCAAACCCAAAGGCTTGAGACGGTAATAAAATCTACTTTATTATCGCGGTACCACTCAAATTGACAAATGTCCACTTTCTCATGTACTAACATACACTCCTGATTGATAACGGGTTCGGTTCCCGACAAGCCATACTCGCCATTTCCGGTTTTCAAGCCGCCCTCGAAAGTCCATTCAACTATCCGCTCCGTATGGCAATTCCACCGCCTGCCACTCTCTTTGACATCGCTGTGATAATCTACTCCTCTTTCTCATCGGTTTATGGATTATTTATTTCATGCTCATTACTTTACTCTGACAAAGCAGATTTGTCAAGAGATTTTTTTAATTTTATGAAAATATGCCGCTGTTCCGCATCAGTCGTCAATAACCGGCACCGGCTCGTCGGACCAGGCGTCCAGATCGTTTATGTACTTCTTCGTCTCCTTTGCGATCACATTGGACAGAAGGAGAACTGCGATCAGGTTGGGCACGGCCATCAGCGCGTTCAGGATGTCGGCAAGAGCCCACACAACGTCCAGAGCCACGATAGGCGCGATGGCTGCCACTACCACGTAGAGAATACGGTAGCCGATCAGCACCTTCCTGCCTGCGAAGTACTCAACCGCGCGCTCACCGTAGTAAGCCCAGCCAAGAACTGTGGAGTAGGCGAAGCAGATGATGCCCAGGGTCAGGATCACAGGTCCCAGGTAGGGGATCTGCTGGAAGGCCAGTGTTGTCAGAACGCCGCCGTCAGAGATCTCATCCGCATTGATGCTTGGGTTTTTCATAACAGTCGTCACGATCACGAGACCGGACATGAGACATACGACAACTGTATCCCAGAATGTACCTGTGGAGGATACAAGCGCCTGGCGCACCGGGTTTCTCGTCTGAGCCGCCGCTGCCGCGATCGGTGCGGAGCCCATACCGGACTCATTGGAGAAAAGACCTCTCGCAATACCAAATCTCATAGCTGCCATGATACCGGTTCCCACAAGTCCGCCTGCCGCCGCGCCGGGTGTGAAGGCCAGGGTGCAGATGGTCTTGATAGCCGGAATGATGAAATCATGGTTGATGCCAAGGATGATGAGACATCCAAGCACATAGAAGATGGCCATGAAGGGCACCAGCTTCTCACACACGTTGGCGATGGACTTGATGCCGCCGAAGATAACGATGGCTGTCAGCACTGCGATCACGATACCCACGATCCAGCCGGGAACTCCCACGTTCTCCTCCACAATGTTGGCAATGGCGTTCACCTGTGTGGCGCAGCCGATACCAAAGGAGGCAAAGCCTGCGAAAACGGCGAATATCATTCCCAGGATCTTGCCCAGGGGCTGCCATTTCAGTCCTCTGGAGAGGGCGTACATGGCGCCGCCCTGCATACGGCCGTCCTTTGTCTTCACGCGGTATTTCACAGCGATCAGTGACTCGGAGTACTTTGTGGCAATTCCGAACACGCCGGAGAGCCAGCACCAGAGCACGGCTCCGGGGCCTCCCAGGGCGATAGCCGTTCCCACACCTACGATATTACCGGTTCCGATAGTCGCCGCCAGGGCGGTGGTCAGAGCGCCAAAGTTGGACACCTCCCCTTCCGCGTCCGGATCCTTGGTGACTGAAAGCTTGATACCCTTGCTGATAGATTTCCACTGGATAAATCCTGTGCGGAATGTGAGGAAAATGTGTGTTCCAAAGAGCAGGATGATCAGCCACCAGCCCCAGATCACGTCGTCGATCGCATAGATTGCATTACTGATTGTTTCTAACATAAAATGCCCCCTTTTCCTTTCTTCTCTGCGATTTTCCTTTAGTAAACAGTAGCATAACAATACACAAAGAACCTTGCTCCTCTTCATGTTCGTTTATAACAGTCTATCAGAATTTTCTGATAATTGCAAGACCTGTTATAAATATAACACATAAATCAAAACACTTATAGGAGTAATATATATTCTTCTGGTCATATACATCCTGTTTAACTAAAAAAGGGCATGGGCAAAGACTTTTTTAGACATCTTTGCCCAAACCCTTTTATGCATGGGTGAATTATACGCCGGAAAGCAGAGCTCTGTCAAGAGACAAGCCCAAACAATTTTCAGACTTTGGTCACATTTCCTACACATTCTCACTCTAAAATGGGGAAGAAAATCGTAATCTAAAGGAGGTATCGCTTTGATCGAAGTCAGAAATCTGGTGAAGTACTACGGCTCGCATATGGCTGTAGACCATCTGAATTTCACCATCCAGAAAGGACAGATCTACGGATTTCTGGGGCCAAACGGCGCCGGAAAATCCACCACTATGAACATTATGACGGGCTATCTGGGGGCCACGGAGGGGCAGGTGCTCATCAACGGACATGATATCCTCACAGAGCCCTACAAGGCAAAGCGGGATATCGGCTATCTGCCGGAGCAGCCGCCTCTCTACGTGGATATGACCGTTCTGGAGTACCTGAAATTTGTAGCTACCCTGAAGCTTATCGACAAAAGCATAAAAAGCGCCCAGCTGGACCAGGTCATCAGTCTGGTCCGCCTTGGTCCTGTCAAAAACAGACTCATCAAAAACCTCTCCAAGGGCTACCGGCAGAGAGTGGGACTGGCAGGCGCTCTCATCGGCTTTCCGGAGATCATCATCCTGGATGAGCCCACCGTTGGCCTGGATCCCCAGCAGATCATCGAGATCCGCCAGCTTATCCGGAATCTGTCCAAGGAGCACACGGTCATCTTGAGCTCCCATATCCTGTCCGAGGTGCGGGAGGTCTGCGACCACATCATGATCATCTACCAGGGAAAGCTGGTGGCCAGCGACACGCCGGAAAATCTGGAGCAGAAGATGCAGGGAAACGAGACCATAGAGCTCCTCGTCAAGGGAAGTCCGGAGGAGACAGAGGCTGTCATCCGCTCTCTTCCCTCCCTCCTCTCCTCAGAGGTGGAACAGTCTGAGGAGGCGGGCTGCACAAAGGCTCTTCTCACAGTGAAGGGCCGCGCCGATATCCGGGAGGATATTTTCTGGGCGTTCAGCCGGAATAAGCTTCCCCTGCTGCGCCTGGCCAACACACGGACCACACTGGAGGACATTTTCCTGGAGCTCACCTCTGAGAGTAAAGAACATATGACAGATGAGGGAAAGGAGGCTCTGAAAGATGAGAGCAATTTATAAAAGAGAGCTGGACTCCTATTTCCACTCTATGATCGGTTACGTGTTTATCGCCTTTTTCCTGGCCTTTACGGGAGTGTATTTTATGGCCTACAACCTGAATTACGGGTATCCCATTTTTTCCTACGTGCTCAGCTCCCTGGTGTTTATCCTGCTGATCGCCATCCCGGTGCTCACCATGAAGAGCTTCTCCGAGGACAGAAAGAGCAGGACCGATCAGCTGCTTCTGACGGCTCCGGTCTCACTGGGACAGATTGTCATGGGAAAATATCTGGCCATGGTGACAGTCTACCTCATCCCGAACCTGGTATTCTGTCTCTATCCCCTTGTGATCAAGCTGCAGGGAAACGCCTATCTGCTGACAGACTACTGCGGCATACTGGTGTTCTTCCTGATGGGGTGCGTCTACATATCCATCGGCATGTTCCTCTCTTCTCTCACTGAGAGCCAGATCATCGCCGCCATCTCATCCTTCGGCGTGCTCCTGATCCTCTACCTGTGGGACGGGATTTTGGGCTTTCTGCCCTCCTCTGCCCTGCTGAACCTTGTTATCCTGCTGGTGCTCCTCACCCTTGTCAGCGTTCTTGTCTGGCATATAACGGGGAACCCTGTCATGGCCGGCATCCTGGAGGTCGTTTTCCTTGCCGCCGGCATCATCGTCTACGCGGTAAATTCCAGCGTGTACGAGAGCCTGCTGTCAGACGTGCTGGGGCGGCTGGACCTGACGGCTCCTCTGACGGACGTGGTGTCCAGCAGCCTGCTGGATACGGGCAGTATCATCTTATACCTTTCTGTCATCGGACTGTTCATCTTCCTGACTATGCAGTCTATACAGAAAAGGCGCTGGAGTTAGGAGGGACATAGGCATGACAGATAAGATCAGAAATTCATTTAAAAGCATCGCATCAAAGCAGGGAAGCTACAGCGTTGGCCTGACAGCCCTTGTCATCGCCATCGTGGTGGTCATCAACCTCATTGTGGGACAGCTTCCCAGCCAGATCCAGCAGATCGACATCAGCACAAACAACATATACGAGATTACAGACACGAGCCGGGAGCTGCTGGACGGCCTGGACAAGGACGTCACCTTTACTGTGCTGGCCGACAAGAGCAGCACAGACGAGCGCATCAGGAATTTTATCGACAGATACAGCGCCCTCTCCAGCCACATCACTGTGGAGTGGATCGATCCGGTGCTGCACCCCGCGGCCCTCTCCACCTATGAGGCGGACTCAGACACCATCGTGGTCTCCTGTGCTGACACAGGCCGCAGCACCACCGTGGCCTTCACCGACATCATCACCTACGATCAGATGTCCTACTACACCACCGGAAGCGCCACAGAGTCGGAGTTTGACGGGGAGGGACAGCTCTCCAGCGCCGTCAACTACGTGACAACAGACGTGACGAAGAAGGTGTACTACACCTCCGGCCACGGGGAGAGCTCCCTGTCCTCCTCCATCACGGACCTGATGAGCAAGTCCTCCCTCACCCTGACCGAGCTGAACCTGATGATGGCCTCCTCCATCCCGGAGGACTGCGACCTTCTCCTCATGGACGCGCCGGTCAATGACCTGTCAGAGGATGAGATCACCATGCTCAGCGACTATATGGAGGGCGGCGGCCATCTCTTTGTCATCCTGGGCAGCGATGTCAGCGAGACGCCCGCCCTGGCCTCCTTCCTGGAGACCTACGGGCTCACCTCAGCCGGCGGCTACATTGCGGACACCCAGAGGAGCTACCAGGGGAACTACTACTACATCTTCCCGGAGCTCTCCGTGTGCGGCGACATGGCAAATGAGCTCCAGTCAAAGATGGTTCTTCTCATCAACGCCAATGGGCTGGTAGAGGGGACTCCGGCGCGGGATACCATCACCCTGACCCCCTTCATGACCACCTCCTCCAGCGGCTACGCGGTGACAGAGGATGGCCAGTCCACCCAGGGAACCTACGTGCTGGGAGCCACAGCCACGGAGAACGACAGCCGGCTCACGGTCATCAGCTCAGAGTCCATGATCGACGAGACCATCACGAGCCAGTTTACGAACATCGAGAACCTGACTCTGTTCATGAACGCGGTGACTGCAAACTTTGACGACATTGAGAACCTGTCCATTGAGCCCAAGAGCCTGCAGATCGAGTACAACACCATGCAGTACACAGGGCTCATCGGCCTGGCGGCCATCATCGGCATCCCCGTCATCTTCCTGCTGTACGGCCTGCGCCAGTGGATGAAACGTCGGAAAGCGTAAGGAGGGATATTGGATATGGATATAAAAAAACACCGCACACTGTTTTTGCTTGGAGGTATTTTCATCGTGCTTGTCCTGATCTACCTGGCTCTCTCCTCCCACCAGCGGGGCGCAGACGAATCGGACGCCGGGGAGGGCTCCCAGATCCAGGTCTGCGACCTGGGGGATCTGTCCTCCTTCCAGTTCACGGACCAGTCCACCGGCACAGGCATGAGCTTTGTGAAGGAGGACGGCACCTGGTACGTGGCTGATGACCGGGATATTCCTCTGGCCCAGACCTACATCGACGCCATGGAAAACACCTACGCGTCTCTGACTGCCACCAGACAGATCGACGACCCGGACTCCCTGTCTGACTACGGCCTTGAGAGCCCGTCCTACACAGTCCAGGCCACAGATACAGAAGGGAACACCACCACCTTTTCCATCGGGGACGCGGCAAAGGAGGACTACTATCTGACTGTGGACGGCGCCCAGTCGCCTGTGTACACAGTCAGCAGCTCGGCTGTATCCGTCCTCCAGTACGACATGGACACTCTGGTGAAAAAGGACACCATGCCCTCCATCGGAAGCGGCAACCTTCTGACAGCGGAGATCACGGAGAACGGGCAGACCACCACCTACTCCTCTGACGACGAGGAGCAGAGCGACACCATCTCCACTATCGCCGGCGGATACGGGGCCATGGCCCTCACCGACCTGGCCAGCTATCACGCCACCGCGGAGGAGCTGACTTCCTTCGGTCTGGACGAGGCGTCCCGGACCACGGTGAAGCTGACCTACCAGGAGTCCTCCGGCAGCTCCGACTCTGACTCTGGCGACGACTCCGGGGACAGCGACAGCCTGACCTACACCCTCTACCTGGGCAGCGACTCGGGAGACGGCACCAGGTACGTGCAGGTACAGGACTCTGACCTGGTGTACCTGGTGAGCAGCGATGTGCTGAACAACCTGCTTGGCACAGGGAACAGCACAGAGGAGTAATTTCTCACCCGCCGCGGGCTGAAGCCACAAATTCCAACATTTTGCATTTGCAAAGAGCGGGCCGTATCCGGGAGCTTTTCCCGGGCGCGGCCCGCTCTTTTTTGCTGTCTTTTGTTCCTGCCTGTTTTCTATTTTTTCAGGATGAGGGCCACAAAGACCAGGTCCTCTGTCCCTGTGTTCTTCACCCCATGGCCGTCCCCGTCCTTGCAGAAGGTCACGTCTCCCGCCTCGATGGGAACCGCCTTGCCGTTGTCATCGTACATGCCGCTGCCGCTGATCACGTAGTAGGTCTCTGTCTCCCCGTGGTGCTCGTGGTGGCCCAGCTCACAGCCCGGCTTTATGGTCACGCGGCTGAACATCTTGCAGTGCTCTCCCAGCTCCTCCCCTGTGATGAGAGCCTCCTTCATGATAAATCCCGCGCCGCCGTTGACGTGCTCTACTTTGACAGTCTCTCTCTCTGATGCTTTTGTCATAGTGACATTCCTCCTTTGATCTAATCTGCCACTATTTTATCACACTGTCTCACTCATTGACAATCTTATAATATTCTCTGGCCGTGACGGCAAAGACAGCCACATAGAAGAGGGCGAACACCAGCACCGTGGCCGCCGTGCAGGCCAGGAACAGGGGCGTGTTGACAAGGCCCAGCATGGCCAACAGCTTGTCGATGACATTGAAGGCCACCGCAATGTGAACCACAGCCATCACAAGGGGCAGGAAGAACACCATCAGCACCTGGCTGCGTATGGAACGCCTGACCTCCCGTTTTCCCATGCCCACCTTCTGCATGATCTGGTACCGCTCCCTGTCGTCGTAGCCCTCGGAAATCTGCTTGTAGTAGATGATGAGCACTGTGGCCACCAGGAACATGATGCCCAGGTAGAGACCGATGAAGAAGAGGCTTCCGTACAGGGCAAAGAAATTTTCCCGGCTCAGCTCCCTGTTCTCGCACACCGCCCCGGGCACCTCCTGTCCGATCCGGTCCGCAATGCTCTGCACCGCCGCCAGGCAGTCATCCTGGCTTCCGCCCATGTCAAAGTAGGTGGAGTACTGGAGAGCGCCGTTCACCACGCCCATGTCCAGTATGGACTGTTCATCCGGCATGATCAGATACCAGCCGGTGACCACCCGGGCCACGCTCTTGTCCTCCAGCCGGAAATCCTTCAGCTCCTTCACCACCTTCAGCTCTTTTCCGTTGACTGTGATGGTGTCCCGGCCGTAGCTGCCCTCGTCGGTGACGAAGAGGATGACCTCGTCCGGGGCGAGCTCCGTGGGGTCTCCCTGGACCTTCTGGTAGTCCTCCAGAGGGATAAAATACATCTCCTGTATATCCTCCACCGTGTAGTCCACAGTCTGGCTGTTGGTAAAGGCTGTGTCGCTCTGCCGGAGCACGGCGGTGGCGCCGTACCTGTAGGACATGCCGTCCTCCTTCTCCACATGGCGGGCAGAGAGCTCCTCCTCCACGATCCGGTCTATGGACGAAATGGTCGCCGGATCGGAGGCGTCCGCCGTGGTGATGCAGTAATCGTAGGGGAACCGCTGGTCCAGTATGTCCTCCATCCCCGCGTAAAGGCTCACCGTGCTGGAGATGAGCACCAGCACGATGGTGCTCAGGATGCAGATATTGGCAAGCCCCGCCGCGTTCTGCTTCATCCGGTAGATCATGCCCGACACCGCTGTGAAATGATTTGCCTTGTAGTAGAAATTTTTCTTTTTCCTGAGCGCCTTCAGGACAGCGATGCTGCCCGCGATGAAGAGACAGTAGGTGCCTATGATAACAAGGACGACTGCCACGATAAAGGTGTCGATGGCGTCAATGGGCCGCTCCGTAGTGATCGCCAGATAGTATCCCACTCCCATTGCCAGCACGCCGACAAGAGCAAGGAGCCACTTGGTCCTGGGCTCCCTCTCCCCCACATTGCCGCCCCGCAGGAGTTCCACCGGATTGGCCAGCTTTACCTGAAAAAGGTTGTAGAGCCATGTCAGGAAAAAGATAAAGGTAAAGAGGACCGCCGTGTAGAGGATGGAGGGCAGGGAGATATGGAAGCGTATGCCCACATCATACTGCAGGATGCGCAGGAGGAGAAGATGCATCAGCTTCCCGAAGACCATGCCTCCCAGTATCCCCAGCACCAGGCTGACAGCCCATATGATCAGCGTCTCTACGGTAAGCATCCTGCCGATGTGTCCCTTCCCCATGCCCAGGATATTGTAGACCGCGATCTCCTTCTTCCTCCTCCTGATGAGAAAGCTGTTTGTGTAAAACAGGAAGATGAGGGAAAAAAGGGTCATCACCGGTATGGTGAGGAAGAGGACTGTGGTCACATTCCTGTTTCCGATGCTGTCATTCCTGGCCAGAGTATCCATCATGTAGTACATCATGACCGTGAGCACGGCCGTCAGCATGAAGGGAACATAGGTCTTCCCGTTGTTCTTTATATTGGTAACCGCCAGCTTTGCGTAGATCCTGCTGCTCACCTCTTCTCACCTCCCGTAGCCAGAACGGTCAGTGTGTCCGAAATCTTCTGGTAGAGCTGCTCGTTTGTCAGGCTGCCTCTGTAGAGCTGGTGGAACACTTCCCCGTCCTTGATGAACAGGACCCGCCCCGCCGTGCTGGCCGCTTTCACACTGTGGGTCACCATGAGGATAGTCTGGCCGTCTCTGTTGATCTGCATGAACATTCCCAGCAGCTCGTCTGCAGACCGGGAATCCAGGGCGCCCGTGGGCTCATCTGCCAGGATAAGCTGGGGCTTTGTGATGAGTGCTCTTGCCACCGCGGCCCTCTGCTTCTGTCCTCCCGACACCTCGTAGGGAAATTTGCCAAGGATTTCCCGGATACCCAGCTTTTGCGCTATGGGCTGGAGGCGGCGGTCCATCTCCTCATACTTCTTTCCCGACAGGACCAGGGGCAGGAAAATGTTGTCCCTCAGGGAAAAGGTATCCAGCAGATTGAAGTCCTGAAAGACAAAACCCAGGTTCTGCCTGCGGAAGGCCGCCATCTCCTTTTCCTTCACCTTTCCGATATCATTTCCCTTCAGATAGACTCTCCCGGCGGTCGGCTGGTCCAGCGCCGCCAGGATGTTGAGGAGGGTGGTCTTGCCTGAGCCGGACTCACCCATGATCGCCACATACTCGCCGGGTTCAACAGAGAAGCTCACATTTCGCAGCGCCTCCACCTGGCTGCCGCCAAACCGGGTCGTATATATTTTCTTTACATTTTTCACTTCCAGTAATGCCATGAAAATAACCTGCCTTTCTCTTCGTATGTTCTGTAGACATTATACCGAAGGAAAGGCAGGCTATCCATTTTTTCATATTACATTTCCGGGTCTGTACCTTACATTTTTGTCACACAGCGGCTGTCTCCCTAAAGCCGGCTCACTCCCTCCAGAGCCACCACTGTCTCCATGATGAGGAAGAGGAGCATCCAGAAAGTGGTGAAAGCCCACAGCCAGTACCTCCTGGGCGGGCGGTTCCGCCGCCACCAGGAGACGATCTTCTCTCTCTCCTTCACAAGGATGACGCAGGCCGCCAGGAAGAAAAATCCCGGCACGCCGTACTCCAGCACCGCCCCGGCCGTCTTCGGGAGAGCCCCCGCCAGCCGCCCCAGGAGGTCGCTGAACACCAGATTGTTGAGAACATGGATCAGGATGGACCACCCTATGGAGTACTCCACCGCCACATATCCGAAGACTAGCCCCGCTCCCACCGCGAAGGTGCCCTGCAGGAAATTCCCGTGCATGGCGCCAAAGAGGACAGCGGACAGGACGATTGCAAACCCTTTGCCCCCTCCCAGCAGCCTTCTCAATACAAATCCCCTGAATACAAGCTCCTCCGCCACAGGCCCTATCAGGGAGGCGTAGAGGAACATGGGCAGGTCGCCGCTCACTGCCGATGCACTCTCAGCCGCGTTCTTAAGAGTCAGTCCAAAGGGATTGAGGACCAGTTCTGCCAGGAGAGCTGCCACAGTAAAGATTGTCTGGCAGGCCATAAAAACGCAAAATATCCGGATAAAATTTCCGGCCTCCATCTTTCGGCTGCTCCGGAATGCCTCCCTCACAAGACCTGTCCTGCGGCTGGCTATGGCCAGGAAGAGAAGTCCTCCGCACACGCCCGCGATGCTCAGTATCCCCAGGAAAGAGCCCATGTTCTGCCCAAAGGCCCCCACCGCCCGGTCTGCCGCCTGCTCTGACCCGGCTCCGGCCATGATGGCGATGGTCCTGATAGCGACAGCTCCGAACATGACGGCTACCATGATCAGATTGTAGAAAAAAATATAGCCCGCTGTGCGGTTTGTCATTTTCCGTACCTGTTTTTTCATCTCTCTTTGTTACCTCCTTGTACCCCTACTATAGCCCCCAGACAAAAAGAGCACACATCCTCTGTTGCGAATGGTGCTCTTTTTGTTGTGAAAGGTGTAAAGGAGCTGCGGGCCCGTCAGTCCCTCTGTCAGTCCTTCTGTCCTTTTATCTTTCTCATATGCTCCTTGATCTGCCTCTCATATCCCATGTCCCCGGGCTCATAGAACCGGGTGCCCTGTATCTCGTCAGGCAGGTACTGCTGCTCCACATAATGGTCCGGGTAATCGTGGGCGTACTTGTAGCCTGTGCCGCGGCCCAGGTCCTTCGCCCCCCTGTAGTGGGCGTCCTGAAGATGCGCAGGCACGGTGGTCTTGCAGCGCCCCACATTCTCCATGGCGGCAAAAATGGCGTTCACCGCCGAGTTGCTCTTGGGGGCCGTGGCCACGTAGAGCGCTGCCTGGGACAGGATGATCTGGGCCTCCGGCATCCCCACCCGCTCCACCGCCTGGGCGGCGGAGACCGCCACGGTGAGAGCCATAGGGTCCGCGTTTCCCACATCCTCCGAAGCGCATATCATGATCCTGCGGGCGATAAACTTGATATCCTCCCCCGCGTAGAGCATTTTGGCCAGATAGTACACGGCCGCATCCGGGTCCGACCCTCTCATGCTCTTGATAAAGGCGGAGATGGTGTCGTAGTGATTGTCCCCGGTCTTGTCGTAGCGGACCACCCGCTTCTGGATGCACTCGGAGGCCACCTCCAGAGTCAGGTGGATCTTTCCGTCAGCGGACCGCTCTGTGGTCAGCACGCCCAGCTCCACCGCGTTCAGGGCGTTCCTTGCGTCCCCGCCCGCCACGTCCGCCAGGAATTCCAGAGCGTCCTCATCGATCACCGCGTCATAGCTGCCCATCCCCTTCTCTTTGTCGTAGACCGCCCGGTTGATGAGGGTCTTCACATCCTCCTTGCTCAGGGGATAGAGTTCAAAGATGCTGGACCTGGAGATGAGAGCCCCGTTTACCTCGAAATAGGGGTTCTCCGTGGTGGCCCCGATGAGGGTGATGGTTCCGTCCTCCACAAAAGGAAGGAGATAGTCCTGATGCCCCTTGTTGAACCTGTGTATCTCATCCACAAAGAGGATGGTCCGGCGGCCGTACATTCCGCGGCGCTCCTTCGCCTGGCGGACCACCTCCTCCATGTCTTTCTTTCCCGCCACTGTGGCGTTGATCTGGGTGAACTCCGCCTTCGTGGTGTGGGCGATGACCTTGGCAAGGGTAGTCTTCCCGGTTCCCGGCGGGCCGTAGAAAATGAGGGAGCCCAGCTTGTCCGCCTTGATGGCCCGGTAGAGGAGCTTGTCCTTCCCGATGATGTGCTGCTGGCCCACCACCTCCTCCAGCGTCTCCGGCCGCAGCCTGGAGGCCAGGGGAGACTCCCTGTCCATATTCTGTTCTCTTGCGTACTCAAATAGATCCATATCTGTTCTGCCACCTTTCCAGCCTAAAGTCCTGCTATATCCCGCACCACTTCCCCCGCGATGAGAAGGCCTGCCACAGGGGGCGTAAAGGAGATGCTTCCCGGCAGGCTCCTCCTTTGTCCCTTGTCCTCCCCCGTGTCCCGTCCTGATACGTCCACAGGCTTTTCTTTGGAGTAGAGCACCTTCACATGCTCGATCCCCCGCTTTTTCAGCTCTCTTCGCATCACCTTGCAGAGGGGGCACACGGAGGTCCGGCTTATATCTTCAATCTCAAAGAGCTCCGGGTGGAGCTTGTTTCCTGTCCCCATGCAGCTGATGACGGGGATCCGCTCCCTGTCCGCCCTCTCGATCACCGCCAGCTTTGCCGTCACCGTGTCAATGGCGTCCACGATGTAGTCCGGCCTCTCCGCAAAAAGCGGGTCTGTATTGTCCGCCAGGACAAAGGTCTCAAAGGTCTGTACCTCCGTCTCAGGGCAGATATCCTGTATCCGCTCCCGCATCACCTCCGTCTTGTACCGGCCCACCGTGCTGTGGTAGGCGATGGACTGGCGGTTGATGTTGGTCATGGACACCCTGTCATTGTCCACCAGGATGAGGCGCCCCACCCCGGCCCTTGCCAGAGCCTCGATGCAGTGGGAGCCCACGCCTCCCACCCCCAGCACCATGACCGAGGAGCTTCGTATTTTCTGCAGCTTCTCCTCCCCTATGAGGAGCGCTGTCCTTGCAAATTCATCTGCTGTATATTCCTGTTCTCTGAATTCTGTCATCTTTTTTGCCTTTTCTTTCTACTTTTTCAGCGCCTCTTTCACTTAAGCGCCTCTTTCTATACCGCTTCCGCCCGAGACTGCGCCTTGCGGCGGCACATTCCCTCACGGCAGCATCAGCTCATCCGCCGTCACAAACGCGAAGCCTTCCGCCTGGAGGATATCCACAATGCGCAGCGCAGCCTCCACGGAGGACGCATAGCAGTCGTGCAATAAAATGATATCACCATCTTCCGCCTCCGTCACTACCTTTTCTACGATCTGATCCGCATTTTCCGTGGTCCAGTCCAGCGGGTCCACCGTCCACAGCACCGGCAGCACCTGAAGCTCCTCCTCCAGCTTCTCATCCCAGACGCCAAAAGGGGGGCGCACGTATTCTGTATGCTTTCCTGTGATAAGGTAGATGACTTTGTCTGTGTCCCCGATCTCCCGGCTCAGATGCTCCTCATCCTCCAAATCCAGCTGAACATGGTGATAGGTGTGGTTTCCGATGAGATGCCCCTCCCGGTCCATCCGCTCCACAATTTCCGGGTACTGCACCGCGTACATGCCAATGAGAAAAAAGGTGGCCTGCACATTCCGCTCCTTCAGCCCGTCCAGCAGCTCTGGCGTCCAGCTGGGGCTGGGTCCGTCGTCAAAGGTGAGGGCCACCCGCCGGGCCTTTTCTTCCTCCACAGCCTCCTGCCTCTTTGTTCCGCTGTCCGCCCCGGTCTCCGCGGTCACACCGCCTGCCCTGATCTGTCTGGCCAGCGTCTCTGCTTCCGCGGTCTCGCCGGCCGTACCGGCCCACTCCGTGAAAGAACAGGACAAAGCCGGCAGCAGCAGGGCGCAGGCATACAAGAGGAACACGGCCCTCTTTCCTGAAAGCTTCATCTTCCCTCTCCATCTGGCATTTTCTTCATATATATGAAGAAAATCTCCGGGACATTCAGCGGACGGGCCTTTTACATTCAGCTCTCTGACGGCAGGTGGAGAAGGATCGCCAGGCGGTAAATCCGTTCCCCCTGCCCGTCATCCGCCGCCGATTCCAGATCATTTGGCGCCGGCTCCAGGATATCCCGCCGAAGCGAGCCCTGGTATTTCCTGGCCGCCCACTCCATATTGAGAAGCCCGAAGCCGTGGGAGTCTCGGTCTTTCTTTTCCGTATAGCCCCTGGGCGTATCCGCCCGGGCATTACCCGCCGGATTTTCAAACACAAGGCTGAGCATCTGCCCCTGCTGCCGGATGCGCACCTGAACCCACCCGCCGCCAGGCTGGGCCTCCAGGGCGTTGTCCAGGGCATTGGCAAAGAGCGCGCAGATATCCGCGGCGTCCACAGGAAGAGGAGAAGGCAGGCGGCCGTCCAGCCGTATCTCTATGCCCCGCCTGGCCGCCAGCATATTTTTCTCGTTTAAAATAGCATCCCCAATGTCGTTTCCACAGTGAAGGGGGGTGTCCGTCAGCTCCAGGCGTCCCTCCAGCTCCCCGATATAGTCGGAGAGGCCGCTGTAATTCCCCCTGGCAGCCAGCTCCCTGATGCAGAGCAGGTGGTTGCGGATATCGTGGCGGAACATACGGAGCTTTGTGTCGCTCTCCCTGCGCGCCTCGAAATGCTCCAGCTCCGCCCGCAGATAGGACCTGTTCAGGTCTGCCATATACTGATAATAGGATCGCCTGTTTCCCTGCTGTACAAGCGCGGTCACAGACACCTCCAGGAGCACTGCCGCCACGCTGGCAAGAAGGGTGAACCCCCTGGCCGCCTCCCCTGAGACGGGCAGCTCCTCTCCCCCTGCAATCATCGCTCCTATGGCGAGGAGGAAAAGGCCTGTTCCGTGGAGGAGGTTCCTCTCCCATCTGCTCAGTCTTCTGTAAGATGTCTCAGCCCGGAAGCGGCGCCGGGCTTCCCTGCTTTCCCATAAGATTAGGGGCAGCAGCACCCAGAAGAGGAGGTCGAAAAGCAGTTCCCACTTTCCCATGTCTCTGACTCTGACCCCGGTCAGCACGTAAGGGATCCCGAAAAGAAGGGAGACCGGCGCGATGAGAAATCCCGTCACCGGGAGGAATAGAAAGAACCCCCTGGCCCTGTGCCTGTCCCTCACCGCCGATGTGTAGCCCCCGAAGACAGCGAGGGGCCAGAAGACCGCCAGGTCCCCGTCTGTCCCCACTGTCAGGAAGAGCGCTGTCTGGCCGAAAAGGAAAATGCCCCAGAAGAGAGCCCATTTTCTCCTGGTGTCAAAGACCGGCTCCAGATAAATATAGCGGGAAATCAGGACGAGAACTATGAGGATCTCCGCCGCTCCCGCCAGGCTGTATAAGATTTTTCCTGTTTCTGCCGCCATCTTCCTACTCCTTTTCAGATATATACCGGGAGAGAGCCTGGACAAAAGCAGCCCGCTTCCCCCGGCTCACCGGCAGCCGGGTTCCATCTGACAGGGTCACCTCCCGCCCGTCAAAGGCGGACACATGCCGTAGTCCCACCAGGTAGCTCCTGTGGATCTGGAAAAAATCCAGGGGCGGCAGTCCTTCCGCCTGCTCCTTAAGCTTCTTCCGGAGCAGGCAGTGTCTCCCGCCTGTCATGTACAGGGTGAGATACACGTTCTCACTTCGGAAATACAGGATTTCTCCAAGAGGGATAAAAAGCTCTCTCCCGTCCGCCTTCACCTGTATCCTCCTGTTCCGCCTTTCCCTCTCCTCCACAGCCCGCAGCGCCCCAAAGAGGGACGATTCCTCCACTGGCTTGGCAAGAAAACGGAAGGCCTCCACCTCGTACCCTTTCATGGCGTACTCTGTGTGGCTGGTGAGGAGGATGACAGGGATGGCGTCATTTACGTCTCTCACCGCCCGGGCCGCCTCCAGCCCGCCCATCCCCGGCATCTCGATATCCAGGAAGACCAGGGACCAGCAGAAGGGCTCTCTCTCCACAGCCCGCACAAGGGCCTCCCCGGAGGAAAAGGCGTCGATCCGCAGGTCCAGGCTGCGGTAGTATCTCTCCAGCTTCTCCCGGAGCATCTCCAGGAAAAGAGGCTCGTCGTCACATACTGCTATCCGCATCTTTTTCCTCCCTCATATCCTGAAGCAATTCTCCGGTATCCGGAAGCGCTTTCCCCTTATCCAGGACCACTTCCCCGCTGTGGATGGCCCGCAGCTGGTCCCCCATGATATCCTTCATCACGTCAAAGGCCCTCTGTCCTGTGCAGTGGCCTGTGAAGCAGAGAATACCCGTCTTCTTCAGGAGCCGGGCCGTCTCCCTTATATGTTCCAGGTCCGCCTCCTCATACCTGTCCTTCTTCATGTGGAAACCGCTGACCAGCACATCCGGCCAGTCTCCAAAAATCTCCCGGTATCTGTCCAGTATGTTCAGCACCCCGTTGTGGGCGCAGCCCGAGAGCAGCACGTGAAAATCTCCCTCACTTACCACAAGACACTGTTCATGGCAAAAATCGTCCTGGACATACTCCGCCCCGGCCTTCCGCTTCAGCGCCCGGTTGCCCTCCGGCCACATCCTGTGTCCCTCTATGCCGGAAAAGAGGAACAGCTCCCGGTCAATCCGGTGGTCTCCCTGGAGGAGCACGCACTGGGGCAGCCCCAGGATGCAGGGCTCCAGCCCGATGTACTTTTCACCCTCCGGCTTCAGGTGGTAAAAGCTCCCTCCCGCGCTTTGCTGCATATAAATCCTTGTCCCCGGATATTTCTTTGCGAAAGCGGGGATCCCGCCGCCGTGGTCATAGTGGCCGTGACTTAAGATCACCGCGTCCACCCCTCCCAGGTCAATTCCCAGAAGGTCGGCATTTGCAAGAAATCCATCACTTGCCCCTGTGTCCATGAGCACCTTATGTCTCTCCGTCTCTATGTAAAAGCTCAGTCCGTGCTCACAGCGGCAGCCGGGCTGGCCTTCTGTGTTCTCTATCAGGTTTACGATCCTCATCTGTCCTCTTCCTTTTATATATCTGTTTTCCTGCCCTTGTCCGGGCTTGACTCAGCGGGGAAGACACAGCCGTATCCCCTTCGCCGCTCCGCCGCGTCTGTTGGATGGAAGGATGATATCCGCCTTCTCCCTCAGCTCCGGCACGGCGTTCCCCATGGCCATCTTAAGGCCTGCCGCCCGGAACATGGGCAGGTCGTTCTCCCCGTCGCCTATGCAGGCCGTCTCTTCTTTCTTTATCCCCAGCCTTTCCGCCAGGGCGGCCAAAGCCATCCCCTTGGACGTCTTCTCGGAGAACACCTCCACGTATATGGACGTGCTGGCCCAGGTCAGGCCCCGGGTCCTCTTAAGCAGCTTTTCAAGCCGTTCCCGCACGCCGGGACGCAGAAAATAAAACTGGATCTCCTCCACCCCGTACCTGGATCTTGCAAGGGTCCTCTCCATGCTCTTTACACGGTACACGCCCCTGGCGTCCTTCCCGTATATCAGCCTGCCCAGAAGGACAAGAAGCCGCCCCTGTATCAGGTATTCATGGTGGAGGTGGGCCGTGATGCCGGCTCCTGTCCTCCGGCAGTCCCGGAGAAGTCCCAGGGCCATCTCCTTTGGGATCATAGACCGGAACAGGTCCTTTCCGGTCCGGCAGTCTGTCACTACGGCCCCGTTGGAGCTGATGACATACCGGTAAATGTCTCTCTCCCCCGCCAGCCGGTGAGGGAGGCAGTGAAGGTTCCTGCCTGTCGTGGGCACCACAGTGATACCCGCCCGGGCCGCTTCCCGCAAGGCTTCCACTGTCTCCCGGGACATGCGGCTCCTTCCATCCAGGCAGGTGCCGTCCATGTCCACAGCCAGGAGTTTGATCCTGTGTCTTTTCTCTTGTGTCTTATCCATCTTATCACTCTCCTTGCCGTATGGATGAAAAAGGCTTTACCTCAGGCTGCTCTTCCCGATGCTCTCCTATATTTTTTGCCATCCACACTATGTGGTACCACCTGTGGAATTTGTAACCGCAGCTCGGGAATCGCCCCACAGTCCGAAATCCCATGCGCTGATGGAACAGGATACTGTCCCCGTTCAGGTACGGGTCTTCCCCCTCCGGGCAGGCGATGCAGGCGTAGAGATCCGTAATGCCCTGCATCCGCAGGATTTCCTCCAGGGCCTCGTACAGCTTCCTCCCAAGCCCCTGTCTCCTTCTGTCCCTCCGCAGATAAATGGACGTCTCCGCCGCCCAGTCGTAGGCCCGCCTCTCGTGAAAGGGAGAGGCGTAGGCATAGCCCAGGATTTCTCCTTCTGACTCTGCAAGCAGGTACGGATACCGCTCCCTTATGCGGCGGATGCGCTCTCTGAACTCTTCCACAGAGGGCACCTCATACTCAAAACTGACAGCTGTGTGCTCCACATAGGGCGCGTAGATATCCAGCAGCGCCTCCGCGTCCTCCTCACAGGCAGTGCGAAGGCGGATAGGTTCCGTGTGTTCTATTGACATGCTCTATTTCCTCCATCTGTAAATAAGCAGGGAAGCAAGGATCAGCACAGCCCCCGCCGCCGAGACAGCAACCGGCAGCATTGGCTCCACCCTCCAGGCCACAAAGACTGCCGAGGGCCCGTCCGCCCCTGCAATGATCTTCAGGGCGCTCTGCTGGGAAGTCCACCAGAGGATACCCCAAATGAGCATGGCAGCGCCGATCAGCATCACGATGGCCAGCAGGATAACGCGCCGGACTGCCTGGCGTCTCTGCACGGCCGCCAGCCTGACTGTCTCCGCCACTGTCTGTTCTGTCTCCTCTCCCGTCATTTTGTCCGGGAAGGTCTTCTCTCCTCTCAGAATGTCCAGGACTGTGACCCCAAGCTGCCCGGCCAGCGGCTCAAGAAGCGTGATGTCCGGGTAGCCCACGCCCCGCTCCCAGCGGCTGACAGCCTTGTCCGTCACCTGGAGCTTTGCTGCCAGCTCCGCCTGGGTCATATTTTTCCCCTTCCGCATTTCCGCGATAAAGCTTCCTGTCCTTTTTACGTCCATTTCATCCCCTCCTTCTAAAGAGAGTATATTCTAAGAGAATGGCTTTGTCAGCCTGTGTATGATCTATTTTCCGGATACACAGCCCGACGGTTCGTTTACCTGCTTTTCCCCGGTCCCTCTCCTCCCTCTCTCTGCGAGGGCAGCATAGATTTCGTCCACATCATAGTCCGGGGCAAACCGGCGGGCTGTCTCGCAGATGAGGCTTACCTTCTCCTCCGGCTCTCCCAGTTCCCCGAAATCTTCTATGATAGCAGAAATGGGCTTATCCTTTTTTAGTTTCGCACAGATCCAGGAGATAAGCTTTGTCTCCTCTCCCTGCTCCTTCGACTCCTGCAGCTCGTCTGCAAACAGCTCTCTCAATGCCTCGCACATTTCCTTCTCCTCCTTCATCCTGTCCCAGTTGGCTCGCACGATCAGATCCATGGCCGCCTGGTACCACTTTGAATGTCTGTGCCGCTCATATCTCTCCATCAGGTCCTGCAGCTCGCGGCCCTCCTTCAGGTTCCCCCTCAGGTGCTGCAGCCAGTAATTGTCTCTCTCCGACAGCTCCCTTGTCACCAGGAGCTGCATCGCAAGGGCGTCTCCCTCAAGATAGTAAATCCCGTCACCCTGCCTGCTGACCTTCATCCCTCTTGCCTTCTTCAGATGCCCCAGCAGCTTCCTGGGGTAGCGCATGCACACGAATGTCAGGGTGATCTCCTCCGGGTCCACCTCCATCACCCGGTCCGTGTCCGACTGATACAGGCAGGCGTAGGCGTACACCTTGTAGAAATCATTGATGCTCAGATAGTCCTCCGGGGATTTGTACTCAATGATATTGTAGCTCTTGAATATCCTTCCGATATTCTTCTCCAGCCGGACGCCTTTCTCCTTTTTCACGACCAGCACGTCCATCTGCAGGGGCTCCTTTGTGAGCTGGCACTCATCCACGATCTCCAGCAGGTCAAGCTCCTTTTCCAGTTCGATCCGCAGCACCGCGCCAAATGCCGGATGCCAGGACAGTCTTCTCTTCTCCTGCTCCATCCCTCTCCTCCTTGTCAGTATAATACAGTTTCTTCCCCACGCGCAACTTTTACATAAATTTTTCATCATTTCCGGGTGATCCGGCAGATATGCCCGATACGTCAGATATGAATGGGAACCGCTTTTTGAATGATGCGGTTCAAGAAATGTCTTCTCAAAAAAGAAGGTACTCCAAGTTTACATCAGCTTATATCTTCTGTCAACCAGGAGTACCCTTTGATCTATTATTTATTTCCTACACGATAATTCCCACCATGAGGCAGGCGAGCAGCATGTCATCCACAGAGCTCATGTACCTGATCATCCTCCCCATTTCGAGGCTTTGAGGGTCCTTCTTCTGCTCCTTTAATCTGGCTTTCAGGTCCTTTCTCTCGAATTTGGAGAAATACTGGTCCAGGTTCTTCGAGCTCTTCAAGATCCACAGGAGGGCTCCGTCCTCAGGGGACATATCACCGCCGTCCCTGGCCGCCTCCCGCAGCCTCTCTGCCAGCGCGGTCCTGGCGCTCTTCTGCGGGATGTACACCGTCCTATTGCCCAGCACGCCGCCCTTTTCTTCCCTTACGGACTGATCCCCCAAAAGGGACGCCCCTGTGTCTGCTATGAACTGCCCCATCCTGCTGATATCATAGGTAAGAAAATCGCTTATCATTTTCAGAGCAGTGCGGGGCTTCTTCTTCAGATACTCGTACAGGACTGTCAGATGCTCAAGGCTGTCCGGCAGCTCCCGCTCCACCTTGATGGTCTTCCCGTCCATGCTCACCACCTCATTCATGAGGAGGTCCATAAATCCTGCAGCCACAAGAGCGGCGTTGCCCTCCTCCCTGTGCATGGCCGGCATGCAGCCAATGTCTGTCACCGCCAGAATGTAGTACTCCTGTGCAATTCCTCTTCTTTCCATCTCATTTTCCTCCGAAATATTTCTTGCTGACCAATCAATCAAATATATCTTCGGAGTCATACACCCAGGAGCCATATGAAAAACAGGCTGACAGCCAGGGCAAGGACACCTGTCCCAACCGCCAGAAGGATCTTCTGGTAGATACGCTTCCCCTCTTCCTTCGCCTTCTCGATCTCGTCCAGGGTGGTCCCCTCCACAAAAGCTACGATTTCCTTGTAGCTCTGGATATCGTACCGGGCCTTTCTCTTTTCCACCTGGGCCGCCGCATAGATGCCCGCCAGCAGGATGACGATCCATATTCCCATTCCCACATAGGACAGAAAGTGGACAAGAGGAATAGGGGTGACGCCGATGAGAAGGAGGAGGAAACCAAAAATGTTTCCAAGGCGATTAAATTCTTTCCTCTCATCGTCGCTCATGTTCATCCTCTGCTTCATCGTCTCCACGTCTCCTTTGACTAATTGATCCAGAGAGATTTCAAATGTGTCGCAGAGGAGCATCAGACTGTTTATATCCGGATAGCTCTTGTCATTCTCCCAGTTTGAGATGGTCTGCCTCGAGACATAGACCTTCTCCGCCAGGGCATCCTGTGACAGGGACCGTTCCTTCCGGTATTTTTTAATCTGATTTCCAAGCTCCATTTTTTCTCCCTGCGCTTTCACTATAGTCAAAAAGAGAGGATCTGTCTGTCAAAAGTCTTTGACATGCCCTGTTTTACGGGGATTTCCCGCTGTCAAAGCCCTTTTGCGGCCGACAGTTCCTTCATTTGCTCTCCCATTATAGCAAACCTGGTATCCTGTGAAAAGCGATATCTTATCTTTTCTCCCTGACAGCAAAGAACGCGATCAGCAGAAGCACTGCCGCTCCCACTGCCATCCAGAAAAAGGACATGTTCATGCCGTGCATCATGGCGTTGTCCCCGTAGCTTTCCGCTGAGGACGCCGCCACCATGGTCATGATCCCCACAAAGACCGCCGAGCCGATAGAGCCCGCGATGGTCCGAAGGGAGGTGAGAAGGGAGGAGGCGTCCGCCATCTTTGTGGGGTGCACGTTGCTGGTCCCCCAGGTGAGGAGGGGCATCATCAGGCTTCCGATGGAAATGTTGCGGATCACATTCAGCGCTGCAGCGATCCACAGAGGCGTTTCCATAGAAAGGAAAAACATGCCCATGTTGCTGATGACAAGAGCGGCGGCCCCTGCCACAAAAATCTTCTTTATCCCAATCTCATCGTACAGCTTCCCGGCAAAGGGGCTGACAAGGGCCGTGGCCAGGGAGCCGGGAAGGGTCACAAGACCGGACACCACCGCCGAGTAGCCCATGACGCTCTGGACATAGAGGGGCATCATAACGGAGGAGCCCATCATCACAAGGTAGAGGACCATGCTGGAGATGACGCTTACTGCGTAATTCCGGTTGACCAGTATCTTCACATCCAGGAAAGGCTTCTCCAGCCTGCACTGGCGGGTCACAAAGAAGACGCAGACCACGGCTCCGAGAAGAAGCGGAACCCCTACCTCTATGCTGAGAATGCCAAAGGTGCTCAGGTTCCCGATACCCAGGGTCACGCCGCCAAAGGCCACGATGCTCTCCACAAAGGAGACCACGTCAAATTTCTTGTCCTGCAGCTCCAGGACATCCTCAAACACGATACAGGATATGATAAAGGACAGTATCATGATGACCAGCGACACGTAGAAGATGGACTTCCACCCAAAGGCATCGATCATAAGCCCCGCGATGGTGGGCGCCACGACAGGAGCGGCCGTGGTGGCCAGCCCGTATGTCCCCATCATGGTCCCCCGCTTCTTTATGGGATAAATGGTCATGATGACCACCTGGGCGGCTGTCATCAGCACGCCGTTGCCGCAGGCCTGCAGGACACGCCCCACCATCATCAGGGCAAAATCCCCCGCAAATATGCTGACCAGAAGTCCTGCGATAAATGCGCCTATTCCCGTCAGATACAGCCTTTTTGTCGGGAAACGGGTGATGAGGAAGGCAGTCAGGGGCATGATCATACCCATGACCAGGGAGTAGCCGCTGGTGATCCACTGGCCCACCGATGTGCTGATCCCGAAATACTCCACCACGCCCGGCAGAGCGGTTGTCATTGCCGTGGAGAGGACAGAGGAGGAAATGCCTGATACCACCAGGCACAGAAAGATCATTGCCCTCTGTCCATCCTTTATTTCTCGTTTTTTATGTTCATTTTCCATGATGTACCTCCATTCTATGCCATACCTTCTGATTGATGTTGTCGGACATGTGCCGCAGCGCCTGCTCTACAGCCTCCAGCTCCTCCGGGGCCATCCCCTGGCTGACAGTCTCGTAGAAATCCTGATGGATCTGACGGATCCTTCTGGCCGCCGGGACCGCCTTGTCGGTGAGATACAGATGCTTCACCCGGCGGTCCTGCTCATCGCCGCTGACTCTTATATATCCAACCTCCGTCAGCTTCTTGATGATCTTGGTCAGGGTCGCCTTGTCCACCCGGAACCGCTCTGCCATCTCCTGGGACGTGGCCCCGGGATGCTCCCGGAGATATTCCACATAGAACTGCTGGCCCCAGCCTATCTCATACCCGGACAGCCCCCGGTCATAGTACATCTTCATCAGCCTGTCGAAGATGGACACCCAGCGGCCTATTTCCGGGAAATCTCTCTCTTTCATAGGAAAGCCTCCTTGTCTTGCTTGTTCTGCTCCGATGAAGGACTATATCACATTTTAGTAGCGTACGCAACTATTTTTTTTCTGTTTTTCACATCCTGACTATGTTCCTTCTCTCTGCCAGAATTAAAAAAACGGGCAAAGAAGAGGCGTTCGCAAGTTACCCCTGTAGTACAGCGCAAAGGCTGTACGGCAGCTTACAAACGCCTCTTTTTACAAAATCCCATCCCCGCACTTTTTTTCTAAAGAGCGCTGATGGTGTCCACCACGGACATGTTCCTGATCCGCCTTGCAGGGCCCCACACTGCCAGCACTGCGGAGAGGGCCATCACCGCCAGTATCACGGCAAGGGCTGTTCCCGGTATCTGCCACTCATCTCCCCAGCGGGAGGTGATCATGGACTGGTAGAGCAGCCTGTGGAGGGGCAGACCCACAGCACAGCCAAGGAGCATGCCCGAGAGCACATAGGTGACCGCCTCCGCCGCCACCATCTTAATGAGCTGTCCGCTGCTCATGCCGATGGCCCGCATGGCCCCGTACTGCTTCATCCTGGCCTCCACGCTCATGCCAATGCTGTTGATGATGTTGAACATGGAGATGAGGGCAATGACAGCCAGAAACCCGTACACAAAGATGACCATGGAGTACCAGACTCCTCTCACCTCGCCGTTGTCCATGCGCCGGTCCGAGAAGGTCGTCCCCTCTCCGCCCAGGCTGCGGATTTCCTCCACGTCCCCCTCCGTTGCATTTCCCGCAAGCTGCACGTCGATGATGGTGTAGCCGTCCTGACCTGTGAGCTGGCTAAAAAGAGCCTCGCTGCAGTAGACATTCTCCACCCCCTGCTGGGTTCCCACGATGGAGAAGGAGGTGAGGGCTGTGACAGGCAGCTTCTGCACGCCGCAGGAGGTCTCCAGAGTGATCACATCCCCCAGCTTGAGGCCCTCGTCCTCGCTGACGTAGACGCCCATCACGCCGTCCCCCTTTTCCACACTCTCTATATCTCCCTTTATAATGCCCTCCCCGGCCCAGCCAAGCTGGTTCTCCTCCAGGGAGATGAGGTTGATGCTGCCCGCCCTCTCGCCGGTCTGCGCCGGCAGCTCATAGGCAAAGCTCCTGCCGTAGACCCGCTTTACATAGTCCTTCCCCTCAAGCTCCCGGGCCAGATCTTTCGGGATGGAGCAGGTCTCATCTGCGCTCACCACGGACACGTCCGGTGTGTAGGGCCGCAGGGGCACCAGGGCGTGGTGCATGAAATCCACCGCCGTGCTGAAGGACAAAAAGAGCAGGATGCTGAAGGCAAAGGAGGCGGACAGCAGGATAAAGTTCCGCTTCTTTCCCTTTGCGTGGTGGATGCCAAGCACCGTGTCCACGTGGAAAAACCTCGTCCTGGCCGCGCGCCTGACCCTGGTGATCTCCCCGGTGTTCCCCGATACTGCCGCAAGGGGAGATGCCTTGGAGGCCTTTCTCGCCGGCGCCCTGGCGGCCAGCAGGACCGTGATAAGGCCAATGACAGCGCCCGCCGCTATCCCCGGCAGGCTGACGCCAAAGACCGGCATATCGCCGAAAAATCTGTCGCTCACAAGCCGCAGCAGAGCACACAGAGCCCAGGTGACAAGAACCCCTGCCAGCACCCCCAGGGGGATGGCAGTCATGCACCAGCCAAGGGCCTCCCGGCGCACAAAGCGGACAACCTGCCTCTTCTGGGCGCCCAGGCACCGGAGCATGCCGAAAAATCCGGTCCTCCTGGCAATGTTGCTGCTGAGGCTCCCCGATATCATCAGCACGCCTGCCAGGACAACGAGGAGCGCCAGCACTGCCGCTGTCCCGTAGAGCTGGAAGATGTAGGGGTCGCTGCTCTGCAGCATGAGGGCAAGGAGCTTCGCGTTCTGCCCCACCTGCTCGTCACTTAAGGAGTAGGCGTCCCTGATCTCCCTGATCTTCTCCTGGATATCGCACCAGGGCGTGAAGGACACGTAGAACTCCCCGTCCAGCTCCTGGGTGTCCTTCATAAAATACTCCTGGTAAATCTCCCGGTCCGTGAACATGCCGTAGACGCCCTGCTGCAGGATGGAGGAGGTGTCCCCCATAATGCCCGACACGGTAAAGCCAAGCTGCTCTCCCTCCGGCGTATCCAGAGTGACCTTGTCCCCGACGCCGATGCCCAGCCTGTCAGCGGCAGTCTCCGTCAGCACGACACCGTCCTTCGTCCCCTCAGGGAAGCTCCCCTCTTTTATCTCTACGGAGGGGTAAAGGTCCAGGAACTCCCTGTCAAATCCGCAGATGACGGTCTCTGTCCCCTGTATCTGATAGCCCATGTCCACCCGGTAGTTGGTAGCCCCATACCAGGAGCTCTCCTCCACCTCGGGCCTTGCGGCGATCAGCTCCTGCTGCTCCCGGGTCAGTCCCCTGAAGACCGCATGCCAGGCCCCGTCGCTCTTCACTGTGGAAATCCGCTGCGCCCGGATTTCCATATCCGCCATGCTGAAAATGGCGGCCACGAGAAACACGGCCAGGAAAATGCAGATCCTTGTCATGAGGCTCTGCTTCCTGTGTACCTTCCCGGAAATTTTCACCAGGTCCAGATAGCTCTTCATCGCCTCACACCTCCCATCTCTGTGAGGACTCCGTCCGACACCTTCATGACCCGGTCCACAGAGGCGGTCAGGTTCATATTGTGGGTGATCATGAGGACGGTCTGCTGGTAGTGCCGGGACGCCTTGCAGAGAAGGTCCATCACGTCCCGGCTGCTCCTGGAGTCCAGATTGCCTGTGGGCTCATCCGCCAGCACGAGCATGGGGCGCATGACCAGGGCCCGGCCGATGGCCACCCTCTGCTGCTGCCCGCCGGAGAGCTGCCCCGGCAGATGGTGGCGTCTCTCTGTGAGCCCCAGCAGCTCCAAAAGCTCCTCCACCTGCCCCTTCTTTGGCTTCCGATAGTCCAAAAGCAGGGGGAAAATAATGTTCTGCTCCACGTCCAGCTCCTCGATGAGGTGGAAGGACTGGAAGATAAAACCGATGTTCTGCCTGCGGAAGATGGTCCGTTTGTTTTCTGTCATAGAGAAAAGGTCCTCTCCGTCCAGGTACGCCTTTCCCCCTGTGGGAGCGTCCAGCCCGCCGATGCAGTTCAGAAGGGTGCTCTTGCCGGAGCCGGACTCTCCCACCACGGCGGCAAACTCCCCTCGTTCCATGGAAAAGGAGACGTCCCGCAGGGCCCGGACCGCCGCTTCCCCCTTCCCGTATGTCTTGCTGAGATTTTCTACACGTAAAAGTTCCATTGTCTTTGTCCTCCTTATCCGGCGCCGGCCAGGCCGGCTCCTTCCTTTTACAGTAGATATCCTACTCCCTTAGCCTTACAGCCAGATGAATGTGAGCTTACAGTTTCGTCACCTGCCCGCCGGATGCGGCCTCTGTCCCAAAGCCCGGAAAGGAGATGATAAACCGGCTCCCCCGGCCGGGCCGGCTCTCCACCTGTATCACGCCTCCCTGCCCCTCTATGACAGACTTTGCCAGGGGAAGCCCAAGCCCGCACCCCTCCCTGTCAGAGGAGCGGCTGCTCCTGTAGAAGCGCCGGAAGATAAAATGGATGTCCTCCGGCGGTATGCCGTGGCCGTTGTCCTCCACGAAGATCCGCAGCATGGCCGGGGACTCCTCCCACCGCACCCGGATGACGCCGCCCGGGTCCGTATGGTCCAGGGCATTTTTTATGAGGTTGGAGAGGGCCTCCCGCATCCAGGACCTGTCGCAGACCAGATGAGAGCGCTCCTCTCCCTGAAGGAGGAGCTGCTTTTCTTCCTTGCGGGCCATGTCAAGGAGCTGCTCCGCCGCCTCCCCGGCAAGCCGGCCCACAGGCCAGTCCTCCTTCTCAAAGGCCACCGCCCCTGCGTCCAGCCGGGCCACCTTTAAGAGCGTCTGGATGAGCTCCTGTATCCGCTCCAGGGCCTTCAGGGCCTTCCCGGAAAACTCCCGCACCACGGAGGGCTCCTCCGGCTCTCCCTCCATGATCTCCATGTACATGAAAAGAGCGGACAGCGGGGTTTTCAGCTGGTGGGAGATGTCAGAGAGAGTCTCCTTCATCATCTCCTTTTCCGCCTGCCTGGCCTGGCTCCTGGCCTGCAGCGCCGTGGCAAGCTGCTCTGCGGAGGCGAACATCTGAAAAAGGGTCCCCCGCTCATTTCTCGGCAGATGACGGGAGAAATTTCCCCCTGCGTACTCTCCCATCACCTCCGCCGCCCTCTCATAGAGCCGCTGTCTCCGTCCCAGGAAGAGAAGGGTCCCCATAAGCAGCAGAAGGGACAGCCCGCCAAAGACAGCGGCCTGTCCTCCCACCTGCCTCATCCCCGCCTCATAGAGGTCCGGCAAAAGCCAGAGGGGCGTGGTCTCCTCCGTGTAGCCCGCCTGCAAAAGGAACCTCTCTCCTTCCGCTGTCACCTCTGTCCCGGCAAAGGCTCTGGCAATGACCGCAGGCTCCACCCCCTCCCCGAGGAGGCCGGAGCTGACCCTGCCCTCCCACTGGAAATAAAGGGTCCTCATCCGGTCTGTCTGCCCCCATCCAAGGAGACAGGCTGCCGCCACCATGGCCGCCGCCAGAAGGAGGATAAATGCCAGGTAGCTCCTCGTCTGTCTTTCCTCCAAAATCCCTCTCATCTTTTATCCCCTCCTCTGTCCCTTCCATTCATAGCCTCGGCCCCGCACTGTCAGAAGGTGGGCCGGAGCCGACGGGTCCTCCTCCAACTTTTCCCGCAGACGGCGCACATAGACGGACAGGGTGTTGTCGTCCACAAAGCTCCCGTTTCCATCCCACAGGGCATCCAAAATCTGAGTCCTTGTCAGCACCCGGCCCTCATTTTCCACGAGAAGGCAGAGGAGGCGGTACTCTGCCGCTGTCAGCTCCAGCATCCTGTCCTCCATGTAGGCCCGGCCTGCCAGAAGGTCTATGAAAAGGCCGCCGGAGCGCAGCTCCTTTCTCTCCCTCTCCTGGGGCCGGCCGCTGCGCCGAAGCTGTGCCCGGATGCGGGAGCACAGCTCCCCTAAGCGGAAGGGCTTTGTGATGTAGTCGTCCCCGCCCCCGTCCAGCCCCCGGATCACGTTGGTCTCCTCGTCAGCCGCCGTGAGGAAGATAATGGGGATGCCTGCGTCTTGCGCCCTCACCTGCCGGCACACGTCAAACCCGGTCCCGTCGGGAAGGGATACGTCCAGGAGCAGAAGGTCATAGTCCTCCGTCCGCTCCAGCCTTTCCATGGCCTCCCCCACCGTGCGGGCCACGGTGAGACGAAATCCGTTTTTCTCCAGGGAATACCTAAGTCCGTCTATCAGGCTTCTGTCGTCCTCCAGAAGAAATAGTCTGTCCATGCTCTGCTCCGCCTCCTGTTTTGCTGTAGTCAGTGGTTATATTATACCATGGCCGCGCAGCGCCCGCCTCCTCCTTACAAAAATGTAAGGATCTTCCTCCCAGGGGATAAAGCGAAAAGAAATCGCCCGCCGCTTACAGGTAAGCGAGCGGACGGTATCCAACCATCTGCAGCATATATTTGAGAAGCTCTCTGTCTCCTCCTCCGTGGAGGCGGTCACAAAGGCCATCCGCCTGGGGTATCTGCCGCCCCTTTAGAAGTGCCTCCTTCACATGTAGATCTCCATCCTGGAGATGAGATTGGTCACGTTCATCTTGCTGGCAAAGAGCTGCCGGTAGGTGGCGCTCTTCGTCCGCCCGGCCTGGGAGAGGCGCTCCATATCCGCAGTGATCCTGTCCTGCTCCGCATAGAGGGCCTCATAGAGGTCTTCCAGGCGCCCCAGCCGGTCTATGGCCTCCTGGATGTCCGGAGCCGAATAGCCCTTTTCCCTCTTTGTCGTCAGTCTCTGTATCTTCATTGGTGTTCTCCTCTCTCTTCTTTTATTCTGCCTCCACAGGCTTTCTCCCCAGGTCCAGAAAGACCTTCGTCCCCTCTCCCGGCGCAGACTGGATCCGCATCCCGTGTCCCAGCCGGTCCATCACTCTCCTGCAAAGATAGAGGCCAATGCCCGTGGACTTCTTGTACTCCCTCCCGTTGTATCCGGTAAATCCCCGCTCAAAGACCCGGGGCAGGTCCTCCTGGGCAATGCCGATGCCTGTGTCCGCTATGACAAGGGCGATCTGGCTGGGGCCGTCTTTTTGTGCATAGATGGAGACAGCGCCCTCCTTTGTGTATTTCAGCGCGTTGGACAAAATCTGTTCTATGACAAACACAAGCCACTTCTCATCCGTCAGCACCAGGCTGTCCGTCTCCTTAAAGTCCAGCTTCAGCTTCTGAATGATAAAGAGCCTGGAATATTTTCTCACCGCCTGGCGGATCATGTCGTCCAGGGGATACCAGGAGAGCACCATATCCCGGGAAATGTCCCCGATCCGCAGATAGGTCATGACCATCTCCACATACTGCTCTGTCCGGAACAGCTCCTTGTCCATCTCCCTTAAAAAGCTGTCCTTCCCCTGCCGCTCCCTCTCCTCCTCCTGGAGAAGGAGGCGCATGGCCGCTATGGGCGTCTTGATCTGGTGGCCCCACAGGCTGTAGTAGTCCACACTCTCCTGCCGCCTCTCCGCAGCGTCGTTTCTCTCCTCGCTCCTCCGCCTTAAAAGCTCTGTCAGCATTTCCTGGTACTCCCGCTCCGCCAGAGTATCCGCCCCCGGCAGCATGGGATCCGCATAGGGTAGATTTCTCCGTATCTCCTCTATCTGCCTTTCTCTCTTCAGATAGCGGACAAAATCCACGGCCGTGCACACCAGAAGGATGACCGCCGACAGGAGCAGGGCATAGCCCACGGCGTCCCGCGTCACCTCATAGAGGTAGCCTACGAGGGCAAAAATGAGCACAGTCCCGGCATAGACGGCCAGGGGCTTTCTTATTTCCTTCAAATAGTATCCAAATGTCTTCATGCCTCCACCATGTACCCGATGCCTTTCTTTGTCACGACAGCCTCCTCCAGGCCGATCTGGGCCAGCTTCTTCCTGAGCCTTGCCACGTTGACTGTCAGCGTGTTCTCATCGATAAACGCGTCGCTCTCCCACAGCCTTGCGATGATCTCGTCTCTCGTCACGATCTTTCCCGCATTTTCCAGAAGGCACTGGAAAATCTTAAACTCATTTTTCGTCAGGTCTGTCTTCCTGTCCTGGTAGGTGACTGTGGCGTCCGCCAGATTGAGGATACAGCCTTTGTACTCCATAAGGCTTGCGCTGCCCCGGTAGGAGTAGGTCCGCCGAAGGAGCGCCTGCACCTTGGCAGTGACCACATGCAGGTCAAAGGGCTTCTCGATAAACTCATCCCCTCCCATGTTCATGGCCATGACAATATTCATATTGTCGCTGGCAGAGGAGATAAAAATGATCGGCACATCCGACACCTGCCGGATCTGGGTGCACCAGTAAAATCCGTTGTAAAAGGGAAGGCCGATATCCAGGAGCACAAGATCCGGCTCCACTCTGGTAAATTCTGCCATGATATTCTTAAAGTCCTCCGCGATCACTGTCTCATAATCCCAGCCCTCCAGATGTCTCTTCAGCGCCTCCGCGATAGTGCTGTCGTCCTCCACGATCATAATACGGTACATGCTGTCATCCTCCTTTTCGCTTTTCCATTGTACCACAAAAAAACAGACAGGAAAGGGCTTCCTGTCCGTTTTTATTTCTTCCTTTCTTATCTCTTTCGCCTTAGATCTTTGCGATGTCGATAAGGGTCAGCTTCTTGATATCTGTATTCTCCAGACTGGTGATGAGAGCCTCTGCCGTGTCGATGGCTGTCAGCACGTTGACGCCGGTCTCGATGGCGTTCCTGCGGATCACAAAGCCATCCCTGGCCCTGTCCGCTCCCTGGGGCGGTGTGTCGATGATCAGGTCGATCTTGTGTCCCAGGATCAGGTCCATAAGGTTGGGTGACTCCTGCTCGATCTTGTTCACAGGAACCGCCTTCACGCCGCCGGCCTGCAGGGCCTCGGCTGTGCTCCTTGTGGCGAAAATCTTGTAGCCGATCTTCTCAAAGCGGCGGCCGATCTCCACAGCCTCCGGCTTGTCCTCATCCCGGACGGTGATGATCATGTTCTTGTGCTTCGGCAGCTTGATGCCAGCTCCCAGGAAGGCCTTGTAGAGGGCCTCGTCAAAGGTCTTGGCAATGCCAAGGCACTCGCCTGTGGACTTCATCTCAGGTCCAAGACTGATGTCCGCGCCCCGGATCTTCTCAAAGGAGAACACCGGCATCTTGATGGCAAAGTAGTCCGCCTCTTTTTGCAGTCCCGGCGTGTAGCCCAGATCCTTCAGCTTGTGTCCGATGATCACCTTTGTGGCCAGCGGCACGATGGGGATGCCTGTCACCTTGCTGATGTAGGGAACGGTACGGCTGGATCTGGGGTTGACCTCGATAACGTACACGTCCTCTCCGCACACGATGAACTGGATGTTGATCAGTCCGATCACGTGGAGAGACTGAGCCAGCTTCTTTGTATACTCCTCAATGGTCTTCTTTGTCTTCTCGGAAATGCTCTGGGCCGGGTAGACGGAGATACTGTCTCCGGAGTGGATACCCGCTCTCTCAATGTGCTCCATGATACCCGGGATCAGGATGTCCTCGCCGTCGCAGACAGCATCCACCTCGATCTCCTTGCCCTGCAGGTACTTATCTACCAGGATGGGGTGATCCTGGGCGATCCGGTTGATAATACCGATAAATTCATCTATATCATGGTCGTTAATGGCAATCTGCATGCCCTGTCCGCCCAGCACGTAGGAGGGGCGCACAAGCACAGGATAGCCCAGACGGTTCGCCACCTCTTTTGCCTCCTCGGCTGTAAAGACCGTTCCTCCTGTGGGACGGGGAATACCGCATTTCTCCAGGATCTCGTCAAAGAGCTCCCTGTCCTCTGCCGCGTCCACGTCCTCCGCGGATGTTCCCAGGATGGGCACGCCCATCTTCATGAGAGACTCGGTCAGCTTGATAGCTGTCTGGCCTCCGAACTGCACGACAGCGCCGTCCGGCTTCTCCAAATCCACGATGCTCTCCACATCCTCCGGTGTAAGGGGCTCAAAATACAGCTTGTCCGCAATGTCAAAATCTGTACTTACCGTCTCCGGGTTGTTGTTCACGATGATGGTCTCATATCCCTCCTTGGAGAAGGCCCATGTACAGTGCACAGAGCAGAAGTCAAACTCAATACCCTGTCCGATGCGGATGGGGCCGGAGCCAAGGACAAGAACCTTCTTGCGGCCGCTTGTCTCCTCCACCTCATTTTCACTTCCGTATACAGAGTAATAGTAAGGTGTGGCTGCCGCAAACTCAGCCGCGCAGGTATCAACCATCTTGTAGGAGGCAGTGATGCCGTACTCGTGGCGCATGTCATGGATCTGCCTCTCCGTGTTGCCGGTCAGATCCGCGATCACGTTGTCCGGGAACTCCATCCTCTTTGCCTCTTTTAAGATCTCGGCGGACAGGGGCTTTGTCTTCAGCGTCTGCTCCATCTCCACCAGACGGGCGATCTTGTCGATGAACCATTTATCGATCTTTGTGATGCTGTAGATCTCGTCGTAGGAGATGCCCTTTCTCAGTGCCTCCGCGATCATCCAGATGCGGCGGTCATCCACGATCTCCAGCTTCTCCAGGATCTCCTCTCTTGTGAGGGCTGTGAAGTCGTAGGACATAAGGCTGTCCACATGCTGCTCCAGAGAGCGGATGGCCTTCATGAGGGCTCCCTCAAAGTTGTCACAGATGCTCATGACCTCTCCTGTGGCCTTCATCTGTGTAGTCAGCGTTCTCTTGGCGCTGATAAATTTGTCAAATGGCAATCTGGGCATCTTTACAACGCAGTAGTCAAGCATTGGCTCGAAGCTTGCATATGTCTTCTGTGTGACCGCGTTCTTGATCTCGTCCAGTGTGTAGCCAAGAGCAATCTTGGCCGCCACCTTGGCGATGGGGTAGCCTGTGGCCTTGGAGGCCAGGGCGGAAGAACGGCTCACACGGGGATTTACCTCGATAACGCAGTACTCAAAGCTGTCCGGTTTCAGGGCGTACTGCACGTTGCAGCCTCCGGTAATGTTCAGCTCGCTGATGATGTTCAGGGCGGAGGTACGGAGCATCTGGTACTCCTTGTCCCCCAGCGTCTGGGAGGGCGCCACGACGATACTGTCTCCTGTGTGCACGCCTACCGGGTCGATATTTTCCATATTACATACAGTAATGCAGTTGCCGTTGCTATCCCGCATTACCTCGTACTCGATCTCTTTCCATCCCGCGATGCAGCGCTCTACAAGCACCTGCCCCACGCGGGAGAGACGCAGGCCGTTCTCCAGGATCTCCACAAGCTGCTCCCTGTCGTGGGCGATACCGCCGCCGCTGCCGCCCAGCGTGTAGGCAGGGCGCAAGACAACCGGGTAGCCAATCTTCTCCGCGAACTTGATACCGTCCTCCACATTTTCCACCACGAGAGAGGCAGCCACTGGCTCGCCGATCTTCTCCATGGTAGTCTTGAACTCCAGACGGTCCTCCGCCTTCTTAATGGTCTCGGAGGTGGTTCCGATGAGGCGCACGTTGTTCCTCTTCAGGAAGCCGTTCTCCTCCAGCTCCATGGCCAGGTTCAGGGCCGCCTGTCCGCCCAGGGTGGGAAGGACGCTGTCCGGCTTCTCCTTCAGGATGAGCTGCTCTACCACTTCCACTGTCAGAGGCTCAATGTAGACGCGGTCCGCGATATCCTTGTCCGTCATGATGGTGGCAGGGTTGGAATTGAGAAGGACAACCTCCAGTCCCTCCTCCTTCAGGGAACGGCATGCCTGTGTTCCCGCATAGTCAAATTCTGCCGCCTGACCGATGACGATCGGACCGGAACCGATAACCAGTACTTTTTTAATATCTTTATTTCTAGGCATTAGTTTGCTCCTTTCATCATATCCATAAACCTGTCAAACAGATACCCTGAGTCCTGTGGTCCCGGGCATGCCTCCGGATGGAACTGCACGGTAAAAATGTTCTTTCCGATATAGGAAAGTCCCTCGTTCGTGCCGTCATTGACATTGACAAAGGCCTCCTTCGCGATGGCCGGGTCAATAGTGGAGGCGTCCACTGCGTATCCGTGGTTCTGGGAAGAGATGTATACCCGGTTGTTGGTCAGATCCTTCACCGGATGGTTGCCTCCCCTGTGTCCGTATTTCAGCTTGTATGTCTTTGCTCCGTTTGCCAGGGCCATGAGCTGATGTCCCAGGCAGATGGCAAAGATGGGAATGTCTGTCTCGTAGAGCTTTTTGATCTGAGCGATGATCTCCGTACAGGTCTCCGGGTCTCCCGGGCCGTTGGAGAGCATGATGCCGTCCGGCCTGGAGGCGATGATCTCCTCAGCAGTCGTGTCCGCCGGGTAGATGGTCACCTGGCAGCCTCTCTTATTCAGAGATTTTGCGATGTTGTTCTTCGCGCCGAAATCCATCAGGGCCACCTTCGGTCCATTTCCCTCCAGAACGTAGGGCTCCTGGCATGTGACCTTGGAGACTACGTCGCCCACTGTGTACGCGTGGAGCTTCGGAAGGATTTCGTCCAGGTCATAATTCTCGTTGGTGGTGATCATTCCGTTCATGGTTCCCTTTTCCCTCAGGATCTTGGTGAGGGCGCGGGTGTCGATCCCTGCAATTCCCGGGATATCCTGCTCCTTTAAGAAGTCCTGGATGGTTCCCTCACAGCGGAAGTTGCTGGGCATCCTCGATAATTCTCTTACGATGTAACCGTCCGGCCATGCTTTCTTTGACTCCATGTCCGGTGTAATTCCGTAATTTCCAATCAATGGATAGGTCATAACTACGGCCTGTCCTGCGTAAGAAGGGTCAGTCAGCACCTCCAGGTAGCCTGTCATGGAGGTATTAAATACAATTTCACTTATCATGTCTTTCGTGGATCCGATGCTGGTTCCCGTAAAGACGGTTCCGTCTTCCAAAATAAGAAACGCTTTCATTTATTCACCTTTTCCCTTCAAAATGTTTTCATGTAAAATGCGAAGATTGTTCTGCCTGCCAGAGCGCGCTCCATATTTCCGGGCGAAATAAAAGGCAGTATGTGCAAGCACAACTGCCTTTTAACATTTCTCCCCCAGCGACAAATCATGTCTCCACAAATTGTATAGATTATACTACAAATTAGGACAATTTTCAACCGATAAAATAGATTTTATTCGTACTCCCAGTACATCGTGATCTTGTCAAGGCTTTCATCGTCCCGGTAGGAGTACCGCACCGTGCCGATACCGTACAGGTGCGCCAGGTTTCTGGCCGCCCGGTCAGCCAGGTCTGTCAGCACCTCCTCCCGGGCCTGCCGGTAGACCTCAGGCCCGGAAAATTTCAGCACGGTTCGTTCCTCCCCCGCCGCGATGGACCGGTTCATTGCCTGCAGGATGGTCTCCGGATCATAGTTTTCATAGTACATGCCGTTCACCACATAGTAATTGTAAGCCATAGTATTGCAGGCCGGGAGCTCCTGGTCGCTGTCCGGCGTGTGGGTCTGAAAAAGCTGTGTGTCGTCGCAGCACATGTAGTCGTAGGCAATCTCCGGGTTCTCCTCCTGCCGGTAGACCGGGTCGCCCCAGGTGGCGTCCACATAGCAGTACTGATCCTGGCACCTAACCAGGTTCCAGGCATGGCCGCCTTCCCCTGACTGGGAGACGGCTGTACCGCTGACATAGGTGCAGAACACGCCCAGACGCTCCAGCAGGTACTGCACAGCCTTGGCGTAGCCGGCGCACACAGACCGCTTTCCAACAAACACGCTGTAAATATTCTGATTGTCCTCCGCCGTCAGGTCGTACTCCACGCCGCGGATCACATACTCGTACACGTACAGGATTTTCTCATAATCTCCTGCCTGGCTGTCTATCCCTGCCAGGCATCTAGCCGCCTCCTCCTCGATCTGTCTCCGGCGCTCCTCCTTTTCCTCCTCCGTGCAGTTGTACTCCGGCCGCAGAGAGGCGCTGCTGCCGGAAAGGCCAAAGGAGGCGCTGCTTGTCACCACGCTGCCGGCCCCGTCGCACCAGAATAGTTCCGGATAGTCCTTCATGACCAGGCCGTACAGACGGTCGATCTCCTCTGTGGATGCGTCATCCAGCTCTATCTCCTCCTGAAAGTCCAGAAGTCCGTCCCGTATCTTCCCGTAGACCTCCTTCTCCTTCTCATTCAGCTGCTGAAAATAGTATTTTTCTGTCCCGGCAGTTTCCCCGGACGCCTCACCGCCTTCTCCCTCTCCAGTTTCTCCCTCTTCGGCCTGCGCCTGCCCGCCGTCCTCCGGGGCCGGCTCCTCCAGGGCCGCCGTCTCCATGACTTTGCCCTGCCGCGCCCTTAAAAGGGCGGCAATGCTGTCCCCGCAGCCAAAAAGAACCGCCCCGGCCACAGCCGCCAGGAGCAGGCAGAGCAGCCCCCATCCTCTTTTCTTTTTTCTTCTATTCATATGGCAGAACTCCCGCTGTATTTTTCATAAGCCGGTCAGGCCGGCATTTTTTGCGTATCCAAATATAGTATATGAAAATTTTCGTTTTTTCACAATCTGAATTTTCCCTCATATACTGACAGTGACAAAACATTGCGCCCGGGAGGTTAACTATGCCTTCTTCCATAGGAAAACTGAAAATCAACGTCACCTCAGAAATAAACGGGTATCCGGTCTCCGGAGCCGACATCCGCATCTCCTACACCGGCATCCCTGACAACATACTGGAGGAGACTTCCACCGACAGCTCCGGCCAGACCGAGACACTGGAGCTGGACGCGCCGCCCGTGGAGTACAGCCTGGATGTAGATTCCGATGAGCAGCCCTACTCCGAGTACACCATCCTTGCCAGCGCCCCGGGATTTGAGACGATCAGCATAGCAGGGGCCGAGATCCTGGGAGATGTGACTGCCATCCAGAACATAAGGATGCGCCCCTCCGACTCCACAGACAGCCGGGAGGAGCGCTTTGTGATCCCCGCCCACACTCTCTACGGGAACTATCCTCCCAAAATACCGGAGGATGAAATCAAGCCGGTAAATGAGACCGGAGAGATCGTTCTGAGCCGGGTGGTGGTGCCGGAGTACATCGTGGTCCACGACGGCAGCCCCAGGGACAGCACAGCCCGGAATTACTATGTAAAATACAAGGATTACATCAAGAACGTGGCCTCCAGCGAAATCTACGCCACCTGGCCCGCCAACACCATCCGGGCCAACGTGCTGGCCATTATGTCCTTCACCCTGAACCGGGTGTACACGGAATGGTACAGGAACCAGGGCTATGATTTCACCATCACCTCCTCCACGGCCTTTGACCACAAATGGATCCCCGAGAGAAATGTGTACGACACCATCTCCGTCATCGTGGATGAGCTATTCGCAGATTATCTCTCACGCCCCAATGTGCGCCAGCCCATCCTGACCCAGTACTGCGACGGCCGTCAGGTCCAGTGCCCGAACTGGATGACGCAGTGGGGATCCAAGTCCCTGGGGGACCAGGGCTATACGCCCATCGAGATCCTCCGCTACTACTACGGGGACGACATGTACATCAACACAGCCGAGGCCATCTCCGGCATCCCCTCCTCCTGGCCGGGCTACAATCTGGAGGAGGGCTCCTCGGGAGCCAAGGTGCGCCAGCTGCAGGAGCAGCTGAACGTCATCGCCGGGGCCTATCCGGCCCTCCCGAAGCTGGGTGCAGACGGCATCTACGGCCCTGCCACGGCAGAGGCGGTGAGGAAATTCCAGAGCGTCTTCGGCCTTCCACAGACCGGGATCACAGACTATCCCACCTGGTACAAGATTTCCGAAATCTATGTGGGCGTCTCCCGGATCGCGGAGCTGACGTGAAGAGAGACCGTTTATGGCATATAACATCGCTTATCCGGGAGGAAAAGAAACAGACCGCGGAAGTTCCGCGGTCTGTCTTATCTCTTTTATACTGTTTTACACCGGATAGCTTCCGCTCTCTGTGTCTGCCACAGTGGGGTCGATCTTTGTCTGCTGTGCCTCCCGGTACTTGAAGAAGTCCACGGCAACCTGCGGGAAGAGTGCGTATGTCAGCACGTCCTCATCCTGCTGGATCCACTGCTCACACTCTTTTCTGAGAGTGTCCAGCTCATCCGGGATCAGGTCCGCCGGACGGCATGTGATGATCTCGGGATTATCGCCCAGCACCTTCTTAACCACATCCGGATTGAAGGGCTTTACGGTAGCTCCGTACTTTCCGCTTAAGACATCCTTTGTCTCCTTTGTGGCCATCTTGTAGCGCTCGCCCATCAGCACGTTGAACACGGCCTGTGTTCCCACGATCTGAGAGGACGGTGTAACGAGGGGCGGCTCACCCAGATCCTTGCGGACTCTCGGCACTTCCTCCAGAACCTCGTAGTATTTGTCCTCAGCTCCCTGCTCTTTCAGCTGGGATGTCAGGTTGGAGAGCATGCCTCCGGGTACCTGGTAGAGGAGTGTCTTGATGTTAACGCCAAGGTTCTTCGGATTGAGAAGACCGCTGTCCAGAGCCTCGTCCCTGATCGGGCGGAAGTAATCCGCGATCTCTGCCAGAAGCTTCTGATCCAGTCCTGTGTCGTAGGGTGTGCCCTTGAAGGTCTCCACCATAACCTCTGTGGCCGGCTGGGAGGTTCCCAGCGCGAACGGGGAGATGGCTGTGTCAATGACATCCACGCCCGCCTCAACAGCCTTCAGATATGTCATGGAAGCCACACCGGATGTATAGTGGGTGTGGAGCTGGATCGGGAGGTCAACTGCCTCCTTCATAGCGGAGATCAGCTCTGTAGCCTTGTAGGGCAGAAGAAGTCCTGCCATGTCCTTGATACAGATGGAGTTTGCGCCCATATCCTCGATCCTCTTCGCAATGTCGATCCAGTAGTCCAGGGTGTAAGCGTCGCCGATGGTGTAGGAAAGAGCCACCTGGGCGTCCGCTTTTTCCTTGTTGGCAGCCTTGACTGCGGTCTGGAGATTGCGGAGGTCATTCATACAGTCAAAGATACGGATGATGTCAATTCCGTTTGCGACTGATTTCTGAACAAAATACTCAACAACGTCGTCTGCGTAGGGACGGTAGCCAAGGATATTCTGTCCTCTGAAGAGCATCTGCAGCTTTGTATTCTTAAAGCCGTCCCGGAATTTTCTGAGGCGGTCCCACGGATCTTCCTTCAGGAAACGAAGGGACGCGTCAAAGGTAGCTCCGCCCCAGCACTCTACGGAGTGGTAGCCCACCTGGTCCATCTTGTCGATGATAGGCAGCATCTGCTCTGTCGTCATACGGGTGGCGATCAGAGACTGATGTGCGTCACGCAGAATGGTTTCTGTTATTTTCACTGGTTTTTTCTGAATTTCTGCCATTATTTCTTCCTCCATTATAATCTATTCAAATGACCGGCTCCGGCCGTCTTCCCAGGCCGGAGAAGCCGGCTTTTACATCACTCCGAAGATAGCCATAAAGGTTCCGGCCACGACCGCCGTACCGATAACTCCGGCCACGTTCGGTCCCATGGCATGCATCAGAAGGAAGTTCGTGGGATCATATTCCGCGCCCACCTTCTGGGATACCCTGGCCGCCATAGGCACGGCAGACACGCCGGCTGATCCGATCAGCGGGTTGATCTTTCCTCCGGACACCACGCACATGATCTTTCCGAGCACCACGCCTCCGGCCGTACCGAATATGAAGGCCACAAGTCCGAGGGCTACGATCTTCAGCGTATCCAGGTTGAGGAACGCCTCCGCGCTTGTGGTGGCGCCGACGGATGTGCCCAGCAGGATAACTACGATGTACATCAGAGCGTTGGATGCCGTCTCTGTCAGCTGCCTTACCACGCCGCACTCACGGAACAGGTTGCCCAGCATAAGCATACCTACAAGGGGTGCTGTGGTGGGAAGGATCATACATACCACGATGGTAACGATAATGGGGAAGAGGATCCTCTCCAGCTTGGATACGGGCCGGAGCTGCTCCATCTTGATCTTCCTCTCCTTATCCGTGGTCAAAAGCTTCATAACCGGCGGCTGGATAATGGGAACCAGCGCCATGTAGGAGTAAGCCGCCACGGCGATAGGCCCCAGGATCGCTGTCTGCTGCAGCTTTCCGGCAAGGAAGATGGATGTGGGGCCATCCGCTCCGCCGATGATGGCGATAGCCGCAGCCGCCTTGTCCGAAAATCCCATGGCCATAGCGCCAAGGTAAGCGGTGAAAATACCGAACTGCGCTGCCGCGCCCATCAGGAAGCTGGTGGGGTTGGCGATCAGCGGTCCGAAGTCCGTCATGGCTCCTACACCGAGGAAGATCAGTGACGGAAGGATGGACCACTCGTCCAGTACATAGAAATAATAGAGAAGACCTCCTGTGCCGTTGGCCGCGTCCTCCGCATGCAGCATGATATCCGGATAGATATTGACAAGCAGCATACCGAAGGCGATGGGTACAAGCAGCAGAGGTTCAAATCCATGTTTTATTGCAAGATACAGGAAAAAGCATGCAACAGCGATCATGACCAGGTTTCCCCATGTAAGGTTGAGGAAGGCCGTCTGCTGCACGAGGTTTCCCAATGTCGTTAATATATAATCCATTTTTTAACCTCCAGTCGTGTTTCAAAAGTTTCCCAGCAGATGCAGCGGGGCCGCTGCCCTGTTTAGTTCAGTGTAGCCAGTACCGCGCCTGCCTCTACGGCATCGCCCACAGCCACATCAATGCTGGCAACTGTTCCGTCCTCCGGTGCCACGATGGGGATTTCCATTTTCATAGCCTCAATGATGACAACCGCATCGCCGCGCTTTACGGCCTGGCCTACATTCGCCTCGATCTTAAATACCTTTCCGGCTGCTCCTGCCTTCACCTGGATGGAGCCTGCTCCTGCTGCCGGGGCCGGTGCGGGCGCTGCCGCGGGTGCCTTCGGTGCGGGCGCTGCCGGTGCCTTCGGTGCCGGTGCCGCTGCGGGCGCTGCTCCTGCCGCCTTCTCCTCAACCGTTACATCATATACATTTCCATTTACTGTGATTGTGTAATTTTTCATTTTTATATCCTCCTGATCCGGTTATGCTTAAATCCATTTATTTGATTTCCGACGTCTGATGCTTCTCACGATAAAGCCGTCTGCCGGTACTTCCTCTGATGCCGCGATAGCTGCCGCGATAACTGCCGCCAGCTCGCTGTCGTCTGTCACGTCCTCAGCCTCCGCCTGGGTCTCCGGGGCCGGCTGATCCGGTGCGCTCTGGGCCGGAGCCTCAGATGCCTGTGCTGTGGAGATCTCCGGGGCCGGAGCTGCTGTGTTCTTCCTGGAAAATGCCTCCTGCAGCTTCGGTATATATTTCAGCAGGGAGATGATCACGCAGATAATAATCAGTACACAGAACACGGTTCCCATGCCGAGCAGCGTGTTCAATCCCGCCTTGCTCAGGACCTCGCCCATGGAATAGATCCCGCTGACTGTAAGGCTGTCCAGATGCAGGTTGCCCCGCACATCCGCCTTATAGATGACCTCAAGGTTGGCCTCCCTGTCCGCGAACTGGGCTGTGGTTGTCACAGAGAGCTGTGTCTGGGAGGCGTCGTATGTGAAATCGCCGTGTCCCTCATAGGCTCCGCACTCATCCACACCTGCCTGCCAGGCGTCCATAGAGCTAAGGAAGCTGTCCCCTGTGAAGGGATAGCCTGACTGCGCCATCTGGATATCCAGCTGCTCGTCAGAGAGGCTGTTCCACTGCTCGATCGTCGTGTCGTCCGCGGTGGAGCAGTAGCTGATGAGGAACTCGGTGGCCTCCTCGATGGTGGCCTGGTCATACTCCACTCCAGAGTCTTTGCCGCTGCACCCGGCCAGGGCAAACACAACTGTAAGTGTGCATAATAATAAGCTAATTTTCTTCTTCAATTCGTCTCACCTCACTAAACTGTTCCATGTTTCTTTGCAGGACGATCCTCTCTCTTTGTAAAGAGCATCTCAAATGCTCCGATAATGTATTTGCGCGTCTCTGCCGGGCTGATGACAGCGTCCACATACCCGCGTCCTGCCGCGGAAGCCGGGCTGGACTGGAGTGTGCGGTAGTCAGCCGCCTTCTCCGTCTGCGCTGCCCTGTCTGCATCCGGGTACATGATCTTTGCCGCCAGATTTGCGTCCATCATACCGATCTCGGCGTTCGGCCATGCGTAGACTATATCCGCGCCGATGGATTTGCTGTTCATGGCCACATAGGCGCTTCCGTAGGCTTTTCCAATGATCACGTTCACCTTCGGGACAGTAGCGTCGGCAAAGGCGTAGATCAGCTTGGCTGTCTCACGGGCCAGGTTTCTCTCTGCGCACTTGGAGGCGTCAAAGCCTGTCACATTGGTCAGCGTCAGGACCGGAATGTTGAAGGCGTCACAGAACTTCACGAACTGAGATGCCTTGCGGGCTCCCGCTGTGGACAGGGATCCGTCAAATTCCGCCACTACCTCTGCGTCCTCGTTGTAGACCTTGGAGCGGTTTGCCACAGCTCCCACTGTCATGCCATTGAGACGGATAAAGGCTGTAACCATATCCTTCGCGTAATCCTTCTTCACCTCGAAGACTACGCCGTTGTCTGAGATCTGGGCCAGGGCAATGGCTGTATCCTCCGCCGCGTTCTCAATATCCGCGCACAGACGGTTCAGGTCATCTGTACACTCGTCGTAGGATGCATCCTCCTCGTTATTGCAGGGCAGCATGCAGACCAGTGAGCGGATATCGGAGAGGATCTCCTCCTCTGTCCCCACTTTGTCTACAAGTCCCGCAGACTCACTCTGGAATTTCGGGGAGGCTGTGTCGCACTTCTGGGCTGTGTTGCCCGGGATTGCGTTGGGAGAATTCACGAACAGCTTCGCATTTTTCTCCTCCATAAATGTAAAGTCTGTCAGTGCGGCAAGAGCGGCCAGTCCGCCGCCACAGCTTCCGAAGACTGCCGTGATCTGGGGAACAACGCCAGAAGCCATCGTCTGCTTCAGATAAAGCTGTCCAAACGCGTCCAGCGCGTCTGTGGCCTCCTGCAGACGGATTCCCGCGCAGTCCACAAGCCCGATCACGGGCGCTCCCATCTTCATCGCCATGTCGTAGACAGACACGATCTTCTTCGCGTGCATCTCACCCATGGATCCACCCAGTACGGATGCATCCTGGCTGTAGACGTAGACAAGATTGCCGTCGATCAGCCCGTATCCGGTAATGACGCCGTCTCCCGGAGTTTTTGTTTCCTGCATGTTAAAATCAGTTGCTCTGGCAGTCACGCCGCCGCCGATTTCAACAAAGCTGCCTGCATCAAGAAGAGAAGTAATTCTCCGGCTTGCTGCATTTTCTGTTGCCATGTTGCTCATAACCTAGCCCTCCATTTTCATTATTATTTAAATCAGGTTTTCTCATGCAGATTATTGATAATTGCAAAAAGTCAACCAAATTTTCTGCCTATTATATTATATATTTTTTCTCATCTTAATTCAACTGTTTTTCGTATTTCTGTTAAAAATTTGGCAATGGTAGTCTTTGTCGGAAAAAGCAAAAAAAACAGCCCTCTGCTTTTCAAAGCAAAGAGCTGCTCTCCGTTTTTGGAAGCATATTCTAAAAGAACACCCTCTGTATGTCGTTAAACATGACTACCACCATCAACGCCATCAGAAGCACGATCCCGGCAAAATGGACATACCCTTCCTTCTCCGGCGGGATCCGCTTGCGCCGTACCGCCTCAATAATGAGAAAGACCAGCCGTCCTCCGTCCAGGGCGGGCAGGGGCAGAAGGTTCATAACCCCCAGGTTGGCGGAGATCAGGATCGCGATATTCAGCATATTGACAGCCACCGTGGCCGCTCCGTAGCTCTTGGCCTCCTGGTAGGTGTCATCCACCACGTCCACGATGCCCACCGGCCCGGAGAGCTGGTCAATACCGATCTGCCCTGTCACAAGCATCTTCAGGCTCAGAAGAGTGGTGTCAATCCAGTATTTCACCTCGTAGGCCCCGTACTGGACAGCCGTCAGGGGCCCTGCCGCCGTGTAGCCGCTGCTGCTGATGCCCAGCCTGTAGTACTGCAGATCCTCGTCAAGCTTCGGGGTGATGGTGACAGTGTGCTCCTTCCCGTCCCTCTCATAGGTAAGCTCCACGTCCTCCCCCTGGTGAAACTGGTTGTACACCTGGATCTCCTTGAAGAGATGGATATGTTTCCCGTTCATCTCCACGATCCGGTCTCCGGCCTCAAGCCCTGCCTGGGCAGCCGGATAGTCTGCCTCCACCTCTCCCGCCACCGGCTCGTCGTAGCCCGACGCTCCCACAAGGACGGCGGCGCAGATGAGAGCCAGGATGAAGTTGAACACAGGCCCTGCCGCTATGACGGAGATCCTGGCCCACACGGACTTGTTGTTGAAATTGGCGGGGGAGTCCGTCGCCTCCTCGTCCTCGCCCATGGCGCAGTACCCGCCGATGGGCAGGATGCGCACCGCGTACAGGGTGCCGTGGTACTCCTTCGTAAAGATAGCCGGCCCCATTCCGACGGAGAACTCCTGCACGTCGATATGGTTCAGCTTCGCCAGGGTAAAATGCCCCAGCTCGTGGAAAAAGATGATAAAGCTGAAGATTAAGATTGCAATGATGATACCCAAATGTTACCTCCTGCCAAGTCTGCTGTTTATATACTCATAGACGCCCGCCTCTGTGTCCAGTATCTCGTCCAGGGAGGGGGAGGGAATGTTCACATGCCTCTCCATGCACTCCCCGATCAGATCCGTGATCTCCAGGTAGCCGATCTGCCGGTCCAGGAATTTCGCCACAGCCATCTCGTTGGCCGCGTTAAACACAGTGGGGAGGCTGCCGCCGGCCCGGCCCGCCTGGTAGGCCAGGGCCAGGGCCCGGAAGGTCTCTGTGTCCGGCCTCTCAAAGTCCAGCTTTCCGATCCTCCAGAAATCCAGCCTCTCCCCCGGCAGATACCTCCTCTGCGGGTAGTAGAGGGCGTACTGGATGGGCAGCTTCATATCCGGCGTCCCCAGCTGGGCGATGACAGCTCCGTCGTCGTACTCCACCATGGAGTGGACCACGCTCTGGGGCTGTACCACAACCTGGATCTGGTCCACGTCCACGCCAAAGAGCCACTTCGCCTCGATCACCTCCAGCCCCTTGTTCACCATAGTGGAGGAGTCGATCGTGATTTTTCTCCCCATCTCCCAGTTGGGGTGCTTCAAGGCGTCCTCCACCTGTACGTTTTTAAGCTCCTCCCGTTTTTTCCCCCGGAAGGGCCCGCCGGAGGCGGTCAGAAGGATCTTCTTCAGAGCTCCTGCCTGCCCTCCCTGGAGGGACTGGAAGATCGCGCTGTGCTCGCTGTCCACCGGCAGGATGGACACGCCTCTCTCCTTTGCCAGAGGCATGATGAGATGCCCCGCTGTCACCAGCGTTTCTTTATTGGCCAGGGCGATATCCTTCCCCGCCCGGATGGCCTCCATAGTGGGCCGGATGCCGATCATGCCCACAATGGCTGTTACAAGTATATCCGTCTTCTCCTCCGTTGATACCTGGATCAGGCCGTCCATGCCGGATACAACCTGTGTGTCCAGGTCCCGGATACGGTCCTTCAGCTCCGCCGCCAGCTTCTCGTCCCAGACAGCCGCCAGCCGCGGAGAGAACTCCCGGATCTGCCGCTCCAGGAGATCAATATTTCTTCCTGCCGCCAGGGCAGTCACTTCTATATCTTTGTTTTCTCTCACAACCTCCAGTGTCTGTGTCCCGATGGAGCCTGTGGAGCCCAGTATAGCTATTTTTTTCATTTCTCTCCTCCTTCCCGCAGAGGTGCCCTGCTCTCTTATCCGATCAGCCAAGCCAGATAATAGATGACAGGAGCTGTAAAGATCACGCTGTCAAACCGGTCCAGTATGCCGCCGTGACCCGGGATCAGCTTCCCGTAGTCCTTCACATCGTGGTTTCTCTTGATGGCTGAGGCCGCCAGGTCGCCGATCTGGGAGATAGCGCCTCCCACGCCGCAGATCACCGCGTAGAACAGAGGATCCACGTCCGCTCCGCCCCACTGGTTCATGGCCAGGGAGAAGAGGGCGCCCAAAAGCGCCGCGCCCAGGACGCCTCCCACGCCGCCCTCCACGGATTTCTTCGGGCTTAAGCGGGGCGCCATCTTGTGCTTTCCGATGAGCATGCCCACGCAGTAGGCACAGGTATCACACCCCCAGGAGCTCAGGAAAATGAGCCAGACAGCCACTCCGCCGTCGGGCAGCATCCTCGTCTGATACACGTAGGACAGCATGACGGCCACATAGAAGAGGCCGAAAAAGGTCACCATCACCTGCTCTGTCCGGAAGGCCGGGAAGGTGAACACGTACACCGCCATGACCACCACAAGGAACAGGATGGTGAACGCGGTCATCCACTCCATCCGGTCTGTGTACAGGAGCGCGTAGTAGACCAGGGCCCCCAGATAGCCAGTGACACCGAGGGCCTTCCTCTGCACATCCACCACCTTGTAGAGCTCGCCCATACCGATAAGGCTGATCACCGCCAGCACGCCGAAGAGAAGATTGCCGCCGTATCCCACCGTGGCGATGAGGATGATCACCAGCACGATACCGCTCAAAAGCCTTGTCTTAAACATGTTCTCCGTCCTCCTTCTTCTCCACTCCGCCGTACCGCCGGTCCCGGCTGTTGTACTGCTCGATGGCCTTCATGAGCTCTTCCTTTGTAAAATCAGGCCAGCGCACATCTGTGAAATAGAACTCTGAATAGGCGAGCTGCCACAGAAGGAAGTTGGACAGCCTCTCCTCCCCGCTTGTGCGGATGAGAAGATCCGGATCCGGAATGTCATGGGTGTCCAGATAGGAGGAGATGACCTCCGGGGTGATACTCTCCGGCTCCAGCTTCCCATCCTTCGCGTCCCGCGCTATCTTTCGCACCGCCCGGACGATCTCGTCCCGGCTGCCGTAATTGAGGGCGATCTGGAAATTCAGGCCGCCATTGTTCTTCGTGGCCTCCTCAAGCTCGGCGATCCGGCTGCGGATGTCCTCATCCAGCCGGGTCTTGTCGCCGATGACCCGGACCTTCATATCATTTTTCGCCGCCGTCTTCAGACAGGTCTTCATGTAGTTGCGAAGAAGCTTCATGAGGGCGTCCACTTCATCCTTGGGGCGGCTCCAGTTCTCTGTGGAGAAGGCGTACACAGTCAGATACTTGATGCCCATTCTCCAGGCCTCCTCACAGATCCTCTCCACATTTTTGCTTCCCTGGGCGTGGCCGTAATTGCGGGGCATCCCCTTGGCCCTGGCCCAACGTCCGTTTCCGTCCAGGATGATCGCCACATGCCTTGGTACATTCATCGCATTGTCTCCCTTCACAAGAGGGACGGGCACATGATGTCCCGTCCCCCGTCTTTTCTCTCAGTTTTTTCTGACTAAACCGTCATAACCTCTTTTGACTTGCTCTCCACCGCTTTATCCACTTCTTTGATATATTTGTCTGTCAGCTTCTGCAGATCGTCTTCCAGATCCTTGATCTCATCCTCTGACACGTCGCTTCCCTTTAGCTTCTTGAAAGCGTCATTTCCATCCCGGCGGATATTGCGGACAGCCACCTTGGCCTGCTCGCCTTTTTTCTTCACGTCCTTCACCAGCTCTTTTCTGCGCTCCTCCGTCAGCTCCGGAAATATAAGGCGCACGCAGGAGCCGTCGTTTGTGGGGTTGATGCCCAGGTCGGACATGTTGATGGCCTTCTCGATGACCTTCAGCATGCTCTTCTCCCAGGGCTGGATCTGGATCATCCGTGCCTCCGGCACAGACACATTGGCCACCTGCTGGATCGGTGTGGGAGTTCCGTAGTAGTCCACGGTGATCTTGTTGAGCACGTTGGGGTTCGCCCGTCCTGCCCTTATCGTCACCAGCTCTCCCTCCAGGTTCGCCAGCGTCTTCTTCATCTTGTCCTCGTATGGTTTCAGTCTTTCATTCATGATGGTTTCCTCCCTTATGACTTTATACTACACGGTCACCTTTGTGCCGGTAAATGTTCCAGATAATGTCTCCACAATGCTGTTCTCTTCGTTCAGCCCGAACACCAGCATAGGCATCCTGTTCTCCAGACACATGATGGACGCGGTCAGATCCACTGCCATCAGCTTCTTGTCAATGATCTCCTGGATGGAGATCTCGTCGTATTTCACAGCCTCCGGATTCACCTTCGGGTCGCTGTCATAGATGCCGTCAATGGCCTTTGCCAGCAGCATGGCGTCAGCCTCGATCTCGATAGCCCGAAGCACTGCCCCTGTGTCTGTGGAGAAATAGGGGTGTCCTGTTCCTCCCGCGAAGAATACGACCTTGCCCTGCTCCAGCGCTTCCACAGCCTTGTCCTTGGAGAAGAGGGTGGTGAAGGCGCCGCACACAAAGGGTGTGAACACCTCTGTCTTCATGCCCACATGCCGGAAGATATCAGACACATAGATACAGTTCATGACAGTGGCCAGCATGCCGATCTGATCCGCCTTTGTCCGGTCGATGGTCTCGCTGGTCCTTCCCCGCCAGAAGTTTCCGCCTCCGGTCACGATTGCCACCTGGTATCCCTCGTCCACGATCTGCTTTACCTGTTTGGCGACGCCGATGCAGGTGTCCTCGTCAAATCCGGTCTTCTTCTCGCCTGCCAGCGCCTCTCCGCTCAGCTTTAACAACACTCTTTTCATAAAGTTTTGCTCCTTGTCTTACTGTTGTACTCCTGCTGCACAGCTGGTATTTCTCCTTCTGTGCATACCTAAATTAAAGTATAGCATAGGTTGCCCAAAAAGGGAACTTACTTTTTTCCGGGCGCTGCGCCCTCTCCCGGGGCCCGGGTTCCCATAATGCCAAAGTACATTGCCAGCAGGAGAGCCCCCGCCAGGATCCAGGCCGCGGGGCTTGCCATGCAGGTGCCAAGGTAGCTTCCCTGACGGGATGATATAAGCGCCACAGCGCCTCTGCCGATGAGCTCCGCCACGCCCGCCATCATGGGAAGGAGGGCATAGCCCATCCCCTGGATACCGTTCCGGTAGATGTTTACCACTGCCAGGGGGATGAACATGGCTCCGGCGCATTTCAGATAGATGTCCGCCAGCCCCATGATCTGCCCCACCTGTTCAGACACGAAGAGGACCACCAGATATTTCCCTCCCAGGAAAATGGCGCCTCCCGCCAGGACAGCGTAGATGCTTCCGATCACCGTGGCGGAGGAAAAGCCCTTCTTCAGCCGGTCCCATCTGCCTGCCCCCATATTCTGGGCACAGTAGGTGGCCATGGTGGTGCCAAGGGCCACGTAAGCCTGGCTCACCACCTGCTCGATCTTGCTGGCCGCCGCAAAGCTGGCCACGGACAGGGCTCCCAGCGTGTTGAGAGCCGCCTGCACCATGATGGTGCCGATGGCTGTGATAGAGTACTGGAGAGCCATGGGAAGACCGATCTTGATCTGCCACAGGGACAGATCCCGGTGCAGCCGCCAGTCCTCCTTTTTCAGGTGCAGATCCGGCACCTTTTTGAAAATGTATATGAGACAGGCAGCCCCCGACACGCCCTGGGAGATGACGGTGGCGTAGGCGGCTCCCGCGGCTCCCATGTGGAACACGATGATGAACACCAGGTCCAGCACTACATTTAGGAAGGCCGCCAGGATCAGGAAGTAGAGGGGCACCTTGCTGTTTCCCAGGGCCCGCAGGATGCTGGCCAGAAGGTTGTAGAGCACCTGAGCCACGATCCCCGCACAGATGACCATGATGTAGCCGTAGGCCTCGCTGTAGATCTCCGGCGGCGTGTTCATCCACCCCAGGATCTGCTTCATCATGGACATGCTCAGCACCGTCATGATGACAGAGACAACAGCCGACAAAATATAGGCTGACGCCACGGACTGGCGCATGGCCTTCATGTTCCCGGCCCCGAAGTGCTGGGCTGTGATCACCGTAAAGCCCGCCGTCAGGCCCTGAAGAAAGCCGATGATCAGGAACATCAGCGTGCCGCAGGAGCCCACCGCCGCCAGGGCGTTAGGTCCCACGAATTTGCCCACGATCACCGCATCGGCCATATTGTAGAGCTGCTGAAATATATTTCCTATGAAAATAGGAAGTGTAAAGTTCAGGATCACCCGAGCCGGGCTTCCCACTGTCATATCTGTTTCCATCCAGTCTTCCTCCTTCGTCCTCTTTTATGCGCAAACGAGCTCCATTATATAGAAGGCGCAGGGAAAACGCAAGACTCTTCCGGCAAAAATAACAAGAATTTTCCTTTCTCTTTACGGCTGCGGTGGCCATTGCAAAAAAGAAGCGGCAGATCCGTTTGTCCGCCGCTCTTTTCCGTGCTTTTCTCAGTTGTGCTTTAGATGTATTCTTTTCTCTCAAAATACTTCATCAGGATGTCCGCGCAGTTCTCTACGCCCAGGTCCGATGTGTTGAGGATCATGTGGTAGTTGTTCACATCCCCCCACGCCTTCCCGGTGTGCTCGTAATAGTACTCCGCCCTCTCCTTGTCCGTCTTCTCGATCTTCTTCTCCGCCTCCTCGCGGCTTAAGCCTTCCTTTCCCATGATCCTCTTGATCCGGTCTTCCTTGTCCGCGCACACGTAGATATTGAAGACATTGCGTCTGTCCTTGAGGATCTCGGAGGCGCACCTTCCCAGGATGATGCAGGGCTTTTCCGCCAGCTTTTTGATGACCTCTACTTCGGAATCATAGGTATGGCTGCTCATCTCCTCCTCCACATTCACCTTGTCATACACTGGAATGTCAAGTCTCTCGGAGAGTTCCTGGGCGATCCTGCTGGCTCCTGTGCCGTAACGCCTGCTCATGGTTATCACTAATTTCATACCAATTCCTCCTTTGTAGTCCGGTTTTTGTGCCGCGCAATTATTATACCACATCTTCACCCGGATGTACAATCCGAAGAACCCACTCTTCGCGGATTTCCCATATATTTCCGCACACATTGAAGATGGTCCACCTGTCTATGTCAAAGATCCTCTCCCAGCTCTCCCTGATGCGCCGCTCCTCCTCAGGGTACATCCCCTTGTACCGCCCCTGGAAGAACTCAAATCCGTTGACCACCCCCAGCTCCCGAAGGTGCCGCCTGTACTGCTCCCGGTCCTCCCTGTCCTTCGGGAGATAGATCCTGTTCAGAACATAGTCCCACTTCTCATCGTCAAAGTAGATGACCTGATCCTTCGGCACCTCCAGCACGTACACGACGGTTCCCGGTACCGGCCGCAGACAGTTCTCCCTGCTGATGGAGCACCAGATAGGCGCCTGCACGTCCGCAGGCTTTTTTACTCTGGCGGAAGCCTTTCTCGTAAACCAGTCGTAGCTCTCCAGAAAGAGGGGTGCTATATCCCCGAAATGGAGCTCCACGTAAGCCCTCTGGTTGATGATCCTGCCGTCCCTCTCAAGCTGGTACAGCGTCTTGTCGTTCTGCCTCGTATAGAGGCGCACTGTCTCTCTCCTGTCTTGTTCCATGTCTGTCTCCTCCTACTTTCCCGCATACCAGAGCGCCAGCGCCTCTCCCCCGAAGAAAGCCGCTGCCATACCAAGGCAGAGAAACGGGCCAAAGGGGACCGCGTCCCTCCTGGACGCCCTTCCGGCCAGAAGCAGGGCCGCCGTCACTGCCCCAGCTGCCAGAAAGGCCAAAGCTCCCGCAGCCAGCATGGCCCTCCACCCAAGGACAAAACCGCCTGCCCCGGCAAGCTTGATATCGCCGCCCCCGAATGCCCCGGGGGCAAGGCAGCAGACTACCGTCAGCGGGAGGCTGACACAGAGAAATCCACCCAGCCTGTCCGCCAGATCCAGTCCCTCCGTCCCATTCATCCCCCTCAGCTCCCATCCCCAGGGGGCCACGCCCAGGATCCAGCACAAAAGGCCGAGCCCCAGGATGCAGACCACCGCCCCGTCAGGTATCCTGCGGCGCCTTAAGTCCTCCCCGGCCGCCCAGGCCAAAAGAAGGAGGAACGCACAGAGGCACGCACCTCTAAGGGCAGGGCACGCACCTGCATCCGCAAGTCTCGTCACATGAAAAAAACGCATATGTTTACACGGTATGATACTCCCTGAACAGCTCCTCCACCGCCGCCTCGTAGGCCGCCGGCTTCTCCGCCTTGCGGATTTTTTTCAGAGGCTTTCCGGCGTCCTGGAAAAGCTGCCCCATATAGGTCCACAGCTCCTTCATCTTAAAGAGCACCGGCCTTATCCCCGGCATCTCCTCCCGGTACCACTGGTAGATCCGGTCATGAAATGTACGGAGGGCCTCCTTGTCCGGCATCTTCCCTCCCTGCAGCAGCAGATGGAGGGCCGGATTGACAAGAAGTCCTCTGCCGATCATCACCCGGTCCAGCTTTGGGAAGCGCTCTGTCAGAGCTCTCATATCCTCCTCTGACCGGATATCCCCGTTGTAGCAGACCGGATTCAGGCTGTGCTCTGCCCCGTAGGCAAAAAAATCCATGTGGACGGAGCCGCTGTAGAAATCCTGCTGGGTTCTGGGGTGGATGATGAGCTCCTTCAGGGGATACCGGTTGTAGATGTCAAGGAGCCGGAAGAACTCCTCCGGCTCCTCCACCCCCAGCCTTGTCTTCACCGAGATTTCCATATCCCCCAGAGGTCCCTCTCCCCCTCTTTTGCAGGCAGAGAAGACCTCCTCGAAAAACCGGTCCAGCTCCCTTGGTTTCGCCAGAAAGCCGGAGCCCCTGTACTTGGTCACGACAGTCCTGGAGGGGCATCCCAGGTTCAGATTGATTTCCCTGTAGCCCAGCTCCCCCAGCTTCGCCGCTGTGGTAATGAAATCCCGCGGATTGTTTGTGAGAAGCTGAGGCACCGTGCAAATGCCCTGGTTATGGGCAGGGAGTATGTCATTTTTCTCCCTGGCGCTGAACTTTCCCTTCTGCCCCGGTGCGATGAATGCTGTAAAATATTTGGATATGCCGGGAAACAGGCTGTGGTGCACGTTCCTGTGTATGTAGCCGGTAATTCCCTCCATGGGTGCAAAATAGTATTCCATCTTCTGTCCTCTTTCACGTCACTTTGTCCTACTACTCTAGCACGGTTTTTGGAAAAAGTCTACGCCGGCTTTGGCTATGACGGCTTTGACTACGGCTTTGGAAAGCGGATTTCCACCCGGAAGAGATCCGCCTCTGTAGACACCTGGAGGGTGCCGTGCATCAGCTCCGTAAAGCTCCTGGCTATGGCAAGGCCCAGGCCGGATCCCTCTGTATTTCTGGAGGCGTCTCCTCTCACAAAGCGATCCGTGATCTCCTCGGTGTCAAATGTAAGCTCCGCCGCCGACACATTTTTTATGCGGACCACCGCCTCCCTGTCCGTCTCCTCCACATCAATGAAGACTCTCGTGTGGGGGAGGGCGTATTTTGTGATGTTGACGATCAGGTTTTCAAAGACACGGTAGGCCTTCTGGCTGTCCAATCTTAGAACCACCTTCTCTCCCGGCAGGCTCCAGCGGATATCCAGGCCCGCGGCTTTGATGTCCCTGTCGTACTCTAGCTCCACCTGCTTTAAAAGCCCGATGATGTCCAGATCCATAAAGTGTATAGTGACATTTTTGCTGGTGGCCTTGCTGATCTCAAAGAGGTCCTCGATCAGCACCTTCAGTCTCTGGGACTTCCGCTCCAGTATGCCGATGTACTCCCGCCTCTTCTCTTCGTCCTCCTCGTTCTTCAGGAGGTCCACATAGGTGATGATGGCGGTCAGGGGCGTCTTCAGGTCGTGGGACACGTTGGTGATCAGGTCTGTCTTCATCCGCTCGCTCTTCACTTCCCTCTCCACCGCCTTCCGGAAGCCGGCCTGTATCTTCACCAGCTCCTCCTGCACCGGCGTGAAAATGCCCGCGTCCCCCTCAATGGGGACGTCCAGCCTTCCCTCCGCCAGGGTGCTGGTGATCTTTAAGATCTGCCTGTACTGCCTCTGCACCCGGTTCAGATACCTGCGCAGGAACAGGAACAGGACTATGGAGTAGATGACCAGCGCCCACACATCATAGTACCACAGGAAGCTGATGAGCAGGATGGCGATAAAATTCAGGAGCACGATCTTCAGTATGAGCCGGTTCGTCCTGTCCCGGAAATCCAGGTGGAGAAGGGCGTCGTACTGGGTCCTCACCGCCTTTTTCATTGTTCGGCCGGCTCCCCTGGTCCTCTCCCTCACTGTGTCCGTCACGCCCCTGCCGCTGTCAAAGAGCCTGCATACCCCCCGCACCAGGAGACTGCGCTCCCGCAGGCAGGCTGCCGGCGACCGCAGGAAATCCCACAGGCATCCGCCGATCCAGAACAGGATGGAAAAGATCAGGAGCCACACAAGGAAGTTGACCCCAAAGTTCAGAGCCCGGTCCGCATCGGAGGAGCCGGACGCTGCCAGCAGCCTTCCGGTGCATGTCTTCCAGATCATGATAGCCGGCCAGATCATGGCGCAGGCCAGCAGGATGGCCGCCCCGGCCACCAGCTCAAGGGGCGCCCGGAAGATGGCCTCCTCCTTCTCCCTCTCCAATATCCTGTACAGGATGCCCGCCCCGCCGGACAGCACGGTCAGGAACAGCATGACCCATATGAAAGCAGAGCTGTCCAGGATCCAGCAGGCGTACAAATAGGCGCCCCCGTAGGCATCCGCCGCCATGGAGGTGGACAGGCAGGACTTTACATTGTCCATGGTCATGCCGTACACTGCCGTCACATCCGCCGGGAGGGACATGGGCCATCTCTCCTGCATCTGCCACTCCCGCTCCAGAGCCTCCCATCCTGAGAGGAGGGACTCCTCTATCTGGTACTGCACGTCCCTGTCCAGATAGCTGCTGCCCACCTGGACATTTCCAAGCCCCCCTTCACTGTCAAAGGAAAAGCTGACCCGGATGGCGTATCCGGCGCTCCCGTAGGCGTCCAGCTTTTCGGAAGCCCCCGCGCTGCTCTCAAGGAGAGCCTCACCGCCGTCGTCACAGAGGCAGTAGTCCATGTATTTTTCCAGCCTTCTAAAATCAGACGTGTCCATCTCCTCCCGCAGCTGGGACTCATCCATGTTCTTTGCGATCTCATTGTAGAGCACATAGTTGCCCTGCAGGAGGGGCGACAGCATATCGGAAAGATTAGCCGGTCCCTCGTACAGATCCTCCGTGGCCTCCTGCCCCGCCTCCTCAAAGGCGGGATAGAACAGCAGCATTGCAGCCGCGCACAGGCAGAGCACGGCCCCGGCCAGCGCCCGGAGTATCTTAGTCCTGTTTTTCGATCTTATATCCAACACCCCACACCACCTTTAAATATTTCGGATTTTTCGGGTCCAGCTCAATCTTCTCCCGGATATTGCGCACGTGGACCATGACCGTGTCCGTGTTTATAGCCCTCTCCTGCCACACCCTCTCGTAAATCTCGTCCGCCGAGAAGACCCGGCCCGGATTTTTGGCCAGGAGGAGCAGGATTTTATACTCCAGGGGCGTCAGCTTCACGGGACTTTCGTCCACCGACACTTCCACCGTATCCTCATTGATCTCCAGCCCGCCGATGACGTGCACGTTTCCCTTCACCTCCAGCTTTTCCAGGAACTTCCGGTATCGCCGCAGCTGGGAGTTGACCCTGGCCATCAGCTCCATGGGCGTGAAAGGCTTGGTCACGTAGTCGTCGGCCCCCAGGTTCAGGCCGGTGATCTTGTCCACCTCCTCGGACTTGGCCGAGAGCATGATGACAGGGAAATCATATTTCTCCCGCAGCTTCAGAGTCATCTGGATGCCATCCATCCTCGGCATCATGATGTCCACAATGGCCAGATGGATCTCCTCCCTGTCCAGGATCTCCAGCCCTTCCACCCCGTCCCGGGCCTGGAATACCTTATATCCCTGACTTTTCAGGTAGATCTCCACCCCCTCACGGATTTCCTTGTCATCTTCCACGATCAAGATATGATTGATTTCCATAATTTCCTCCTGCTGTCTGTATCTTTTGCTTTTCTCCTCCAAGTATACTACTTCCCTCACCGGACAGAAAGTCCGGATTTTTGTCCCGCGGCGCCGCCGGGAGGGCAGGCATGTTCTTCCTTGTGACCCTGCCGTAGCCGTGGGCCCGCACAGTCACCTTTGAGAAGGGCAGAGGGATGGCGTACTTGTCCCATCGCCTCCAGAGCCGGATACAGGCGGAGTAGCGGAGGGTAAAGCCCGTAAACTCCGCCCCCAAAAGCTCCGCGAAGTAAAACGCCAGCCCTTTCGGCTCATGGCGGGGGCCCAGCGGGCCGTCCAGAGCCACGGCCAGGGAGGTGTCCCTCCCCCGAAGCTCCTCCAGTATCTCCTTCAGCTTTCCAAAGGAGGCCCGGCCGTCGGCCACCCGCAGGGCATGCCCGCCGCAGCTCTCCACCATCCTTTCAATGTAGTCTCCTCTCGTGTCCGCTGTGACAATGACGTGGACCGGCTTTGTCCTCCCGGCCACCTGCTCCAGCACCAGGTTCATGCAGAAGCTGTCCTCATGCCAGAACCCGAAGATCTGGCGTCCGGGGCCAATCTCGTCCTCCGCCCACTCCATCCGGATGGTCCTCCTAAGTACTCTTAAATAGGTGAGGAAAAGAGACTGGAGAAGACTCCTCCCCATGTTCATACGCATATCTGTCCGCACAGCCTGCCGCCTCCTTTCGCCTCTTCTCCAGGCATCCTTCGTACATCCGCTCCGCCCGCATGGCCAGAAGGACGCTTCTGCAGCCCCGGACGCTGGCCCGGGCCCGGGCGCGCATTTCCTTCACAGCCGGCCCCTCCAGCGCCTTCCACACCTTCAGGCACCAGGCGTCCACATCCTCCGGCGCCAGATAGCCGTTCCTTCCGTCCTCCACCGCGTCCTCCACCCCGGTAGCCCTCACAGCCACCACCGGGCATCCGCAGGCCAAAGCCTCCTGGATGACGATGCCCTGGGTCTCCGACCTGGAGGCAAAGAGGAACAGGTCGCTGGCAGCCAGGTAGTGCTTCAGCTCCTGGTTGGGGATATTTCCGGTAAATGTGACCTCATCCTCCAGCCCCATTTTCCGGGCGAGCTCCTCAAGGGAAGCCCTCTGGGTCCCCTTCCCTATGACCAGGAGACGGAAGGGCTCCATGTCCTCCTCCTTCAGCCTGCGCATCCCCTCCAGGAGAAAGGGAATGTTCTTCTCTCTTTCCAGTCTGGACACGGTACAGAACAGATACCTCCTGCCCTGCAGGTATTTCTCCCTGATCTTCTCTGCCCGCCTTTCGTCTGTCTCAAAAAATTCCTCCCCAAGGCCGGTGGGGAGCACCTCCACAGGGGTTCTCACGCCCGTCTCCAAAATCTGTCTTTTCATCCCTTCGGATGGCGCCAGCACCAGGTCGCATTTCCCCGTGAACCACCGCATGTAGGCCGGCAGGATCAGATCCCTCCCCGCCCGGATCAGAAGCCGCCTTATGGGGCCCGCCTGCTCCTCCCGCCGGAACAGGGGAAAATAGTGGAGGTAATCCTGGTACTTGGTATGCCAGGTGTAGACCACAGGCACCTGGTACCTTCTCTTCAGCCAGAGGGCTGTATTTCCCATGAAAACAGGCTGGTGGACGTGAACACAGTCAAAGGACTCCCTCTCAAAGGCTTCCCTTACCTGGCGGGCCGCCACCTTCGGGTAGACCATGCCGTTTTTCATCCTCCTCTTAAAGCAGCCGCACCGGATCACATGCTCTTCCTGAGCTTCCAGCGCATCCCCCGGATCCTCTGTCTCCCCTTTTTCTTCCCCGTAGTCCGGAGCAAACACAGTCACCTCATGGCCCAGGGCGCGGAGGGCTCCCGCCTGTCTTTCCACGGAGACAGGCACACCTCCCACAAAGGGCCGGTAGTTGTTTGTCAGCATCGCGATCTTCATGTCTCATTTCCTCCTCTAGCTCAGTATGTGGATAGCGGCCTCCCCGAAGAAGTAGCCCGCTCCCACAAAGAGGAGGTTCCACAGAAAGATTCCAAGGACAGAGCTGACCGTATATTTCACAAAATTCATCTTCACCATTCCTGCCGGGATGGAAATCAGGGTCCGCACCATGGGCAAAAGCTTGCTGACGAAGACGCCCACGCACCCCTTTTCCCGCAGGAACCGCATCTTTTCCTCTATGACAGGCTTCTGCTTTGGAAATTTCCTGAAATACCAGCCCAGCAGCCGGGTTCCACCTGTCCTCCCCAGAAGATAGAGAGCCCAGCTTCCCGCCAGCCCCGCAGCCACGGACAGAACCATCACCATGGGGAAGCTGATCTCCCCCTGGGAGGCCCAGATCCCCGCCAGCGGCATGATCACGCCGGCCGGGAAGCCGGGCAGGTTCAGGTATTCCAGAAAAACGATCAGAAATATGAAAAATGCGCCGTACTCAAGAAAATAGTTTGTAAGCGTCTGGATATCCATAGAACACATCCTCCTTTGTATGTATTTAGGATACCCACAATTTCTTAAGGAGCATGTGCTAAGAAACGAAAGATTTTCTAAAGAATATCCGTATTATAAATTTTCACAATTTGCCGTGCCTGAAAAAAGGAAATTATTGAATAATCACGATTTTGTCCTGGATATATTGACACTTCCACTGAATGGTGATATTTTTAGTTTGTCTAAAAAATAACAATCTAATTCAGGCAGATGTATGCTGCTGAAAGGAGACAACAATTATGAAAATAGTAAACATGGAAACAACAGATACATTTGACAGCAGTATGGGATTTCTTCACGACAGCTATGAGAGCGGTTCGCCCCTTAAATACGGAAAATACGGTATGGACTTGATCATGAAGGGAGATACCCGCGTAACAGACAATTCCCGCGAAATGGACCTGAAAATACCCGGATTTGACAAAGACGAGATTCATACAAGGGTTGAAAACGGCTACGTAACAGTCAGCGCCAAAAAAGAGGACGCAAAGGGCGAGAAATACTCCTGTCCCAAGCACTACGCGGGCTCCGTATCCCGCAGCTTCTATGTAGGAGAGGACGTCACAGAGAAGGACGTCACCTCCACTTTTGTAAACGGTACTTTGACACTGTCTATCGCCTGTTGACACAACCCCTTTCCTGTGCTACAGTTATAAAGCTGATATGCGGCAAATAACATAGCGCTAAAATTCTGATGTGGATTTTTCTGGCTCAGCCACTTTTCGCCACACACCTGCCTCTGGCAGATGTGTGGTTTTTTTGCTGCCGCCGGACCTCCGGGAAAGAAAGGAATAAAAAATATGAACGAGACATTTATGAAAGAGAAACCCATCCTGCCCCTCATCGCGTCCATGGCCCTGCCCATGGTCATCTCCATGCTGGTCAACTCCCTTTACAACATCGTGGACAGCTTTTTCGTGGCCCGCATCAGCGAGGACGCTATGACGGCCCTCTCCCTTGTCTACCCCCTGCAGAACCTGATCAACGCAGTGGCCATCGGCTTTGGCGTGGGCATCAACGCCCAGATCGCCTTCCACCTGGGAGCGGGAAATAAGGACCGGGCCGGCACTGCCGCCACCCACGGCATCCTTCTGTCCGCCATCCACGGCATCATCCTGTCCCTGGCCTGCATCGGGGCTATCCGCTGGTTCCTTGGCATGTTCACCTCTGACCAGCAGGTCATAGACCTGGGCGTGCGCTACAGTGTGATCGCCTTCTCCTTTTCCATCGTCATCTCCGTGGGGCTTGCATTTGAGAAGATATTCCAGGCTGTCGGCCGGATGAAGCTGACCATGCTGAGCATGCTCTCCGGCTGCATCGCCAACATCATCCTGGACCCGGTCCTCATCTTCGGCCTGGGGCCCTTCCCGGAGCTTGGCATAGAGGGGGCCGCCATCGCCACCGGCGCGGGGCAGGTGCTGACGCTGGCTGTCTACCTCATCGTCTACAGCAGATTTCCCCTTCCCCTGAAGATCAGCCGCCGCTATCTGGCCGCTGACAGGCAGATGGACGCAAAGCTCTACTCGGTGGGCATCCCCGCCACTTTAAACCTGGCTCTCCCCTCGGTCATGATATCCGCACTCAACACCATCCTGGCAGCCTGGTCCCAGAGCTATATCGTCATCCTGGGCGTCTACTACAAGCTGCAGACCTTCCTCTATCTCCCCGCCAGCGGCATCGTCCAAGGGATGCGCCCTGTCATCGGCTACAACTACGGCGCCGGGGAGCGGGAGCGGGTGAGAAAGATTTACAGGGTCACCCTGGCCATGTGCGCCGTCATCATGGTGGCGGGCACCCTAGTCTGCCTGACAGTGCCCCACCTCCTGATCGGACTTTTCACGGAAAATCCGGAGACCATCCAGGCGGGAGCTGCTGCCCTCCGCATCATCAGCGCCGGCTTTATCGTGTCCTCTGTGTCTGTTACATCCTCAGGGGCCCTGGAGGGCATTGGCAAGGGCTTCCCCTCCCTCATCATCTCCCTGTGCCGGTACATTGTGGTCATCCTCCCGGCCGCCTTTATCCTGAGCAGGCTCATAGGGCCCTCCGGCGTGTGGCACGCCTTCTGGGCAACGGAGCTGATCACGGCTGTGGTCGCCTTTGCCGTGTACCGGAGGGCGGCCGTCCTTTCGGACTGACGCCGGGCTCACGCTGCCCTGACTGAGTTTCTCTGTGCTGGCGCCGGGCCGGTACCGGCGGCACAGCTCCTCCAGCTTTTGGAAATCGCTGCACCTTGCCGCCACAGCGGACTTCTCTCCTCCCACCTTTTTCCGGTACAGGAGCAGGGCGCTGCGGAGGATCTTTTCCTGTATCTTTTTGATGTATCTGTACTCTGCCCGCAGCAAATCTCTGTACTTTTCATCCTCCACCCGGGCAATATCCACATACTCGTATTGCCCCTCCGGGACAGGAAACATATTGTTCAGGTTGATGACCGCATAGCTTTTCACTTTGATAAAATCCAGACTGTCTCTCATCTGCGCGTGCTTTGCCTTGAAGGATGAGAGGGGCGCAAAATAATCCATGCAGCCTATGCGCAGCACGATGCCGATATATTTGCGCTCCTGCCGTCCTCCCTCCCGCCGATTGCAAAAAAGATGGGGCGCGCAGGGGAGAAGATAGTCCACATAGTCTTCTTTGATGTGGTAAAACTTGATATGACTCATTCCGCCTCCTTGTCAGAACGCACTTCCAGACTTTAGAATTCTCATGACTTTTGGAAACTTTGAAGATCTTCACGAATAAAAAGATAACACCGGAGGCAGCCTGGGCTGCCTCCTCTGTGTCTCATCCGCCAGGAAAGGCGGACACTCTTAATTTTCTCACTTGGGGCTGAGATACACCCTCTTCGAATACATCCAGTATAGCTTAGCCTGCGCAAAAAAGCAAGCGCTTTATGTCTCTTATTAGCCTTTGCCGGACAGCACCATCAGCGCCTCGTAGGGCTGCAGTCTCCCCTGCTTCCAGCCGCTTCGCCCGCCTGCCTCTTTGTCTTCCCCGGCGCAGCTGTGGATCAGCACCTGGCCCTCTGCCCACTCCTTCGGCAGGTCACAGACGGCGTCCTCCCCCGAGAAGTTGGCAAGGACGAGAAGCCGGGTATCTCCGCTTGTCCTTGTGTAGGCAAAGATCTTTTCATCCTCCGGGAAGAGGAGCTCAAATCTTCCGTCCACAAAAACCGGGTACTCCTTTCGCAGAGCAACCAGCTTCTGATAAAACCGGAACACGGAGTCCGGATCCGCCATCTGCGCGGCGGCGTTGATCTCCCGGTAATTCGGGTTCACCTCGATCCAGGGCTCTCCCGCCGTAAAGCCGGCGCACCTGCTGTCGTCCCACTGCATGGGCGTGCGGGCGTTGTCCCGGCTCTTGGCGTAGATGGAGGCCATCACGTCGTCCCTATCGTAGCCTGCCTCCAGCCTCTCCTCATAGAGGTGCAGCGTCTCGATATCCCTGTAGTGGCTGATATCCTGGAAGCGGACATTGGTCATGCCCAGCTCCTCCCCCTGGAAAATGTAGGGCGTGCCCTGCATGCCGTGAAGGACACAGGCCAGCATCTTGGCGGATCTTGTCCGGTACTTCCCGTCGTCTCCCCACCTGGAGACGATCCTTGGCAGGTCGTGGTTGTCCCAGAAGAGACTGTTCCAGCCCTTGCCGCCAAGCTCCACCTGCCATTTTGCCAGCGTCTCTTTCAGCTTCACCAGGCTTAAAGGAGCCAAATCCCACTTTGTCTTCCCCTCCTGCTGGTCCAGGCCGATGTGCTCGAACTGGAACACCATGGAGAACTCACTGCCGTCCGGATTGCTGTAGAGCTTCGCTCTCTCCGGGTCTGCTCCCCAGGCCTCCCCCACAGTGATGAGGTCCCCCTTCTGGAAGGTCTCCCGGCTCATCTCCCGGATAAACTCGTGGAGTCTGGGGCCGTTGGCTGTGATCCTCCGGTCCGGCTCCTTGGCGATCTGGTCAATGACATCCAGGCGGAAGCCGCCCACGCCCTTGTCCATCCACCAAAGGATCATGTCGTAGATCTCCCGGCGCACCTTCTCATTTTCCCAGTTAAGATCGGGCTGCTTCACGGAGAACTGGTGGAAATAATACTGCTGGAGCTCCGGAACCCACTCCCAGGCCGGCCCGCCAAAGGCCGCCTCCATGTCATTGGGAAGCTCTCCTTCCACCCCGTCACGCCAGACATAGTAGTCGTGGTACGGGTTGTCCCTGCTCTTTTTCGCCTCCTGGAACCAGCGGTGCTCGTCGGAGGTGTGGTTCAGCACCAGATCCATGATGATGCGGATCCCCCGCTCCTTTGCCTCCGCAATGAGCTCCTCCATGTCGGACAGGCTGCCGAACATGGGGTCAATGTCCTGGTAGTCCGATATGTCGTAGCCGTTGTCGTCCTGGGGAGACCTGTACACAGGCGAGAGCCAGATGGCGTCAATACCAAGCTCTTTTAAATAGTCCAGCCGGCTGATGATGCCCTGGATATCCCCGATACCATCCCCGTTGCTGTCCTGGAAGCTGCGGGGGTAAATCTGATAGACCACCGCCTGCTGCCACCATTTTCTATCCGGTTTTCTCTCTGTCGTTCTGCCACTCATGCGCTTTCATCTCCTTTCCTTCCGCCGGATCAGCGTTCCCTTGCTTTCCAGCACTCCGTCTTCAAATCTTCTGGCGAAGAGGATCTCACCCTCCGGCCTGACCTCCATATCCTCGTCCGAACAGTTCAAGAGCACCTCGATCTCATTTTGCTGGCCGTCCAGCTTGATGTACTCCACGCAGCGGTCATTTTCATATTCGCGGGGAAAGTGAAAATAGAGACTCCGGCAGGCGTCCTCCTGCCTCCTCATGCGGATGAGGGAGCGCATGGCCGCGATCCTCTCCCGGTTCTGTGCTCTGTCCAGCTCATCCCAGGGCATACACCTTCTGCAGTCCGGGTCGTGGCCGCCCTCCATGGCGATCTCTGTCCCATAGTAGATGCAGGGGCTGCCCGGCATGGTAAAGAGGATTGCCAGCTGCTGATAAAAGATGTCCAGATCGTGGAACCGGTTCATGAGCCGCTCCGTGTCGTGGGAGTCCAGAAGATTGAACATGACGTTGTTGTTCTGCTGCATGTACATAGTGTAACAGCGGTTGATCATGTACTCGAACTCCTCCTTCTTTGCGCTCTTATCCAGGAAGAAATCGTGGATGCCGCTCATGAGAGGATAGTTCATGACCGAGTCGTACTCATCCCCCATCAGCCACTGGCTGGCGTCATGCCAGATCTCCCCCAGAAGGTAAATATCCTCCTTGCACTTCTTCAGATGCTCCCGCATCTTCTTCAGGAAACGGTGGGACACCTCATTTCCCACGTCAAAGCGGATGCCATCGATATCAAAATCCCGGATCCACCCCTCGCACACGCCGCAGAAGTAATCGATGACCTCATCGTTGTTGGTGTTGATCTTTGGCATCCAGTCCGCAAAGGCAAAGGAGTAGAACCTTCCGTCCCTTGTGTCCTCATGCTTATCCGGCAGGGGCCACTGGTGGACCATGAACCAGTCCGCGTAGGGGGAATCCTGCCCGTTCTTCAGCACATCCTGCCAGGGGGCGAACCTGCGCCCGCAGTGGTTGAACACCGCGTCCACCATGACCCGGATCCCCAGGGTGTGGGCCTCCTCCACCAGCCTGTGGAAGGTCTCCCTGTCCCCGAAGTGGGGGTCGATCTTCGTGTAGTCGGTGGTGTCGTACTTGTGGTTGGACTCAGCCTCCATGATGGGGTTCAGATAGATGCCGGTGACACCTAAGTCCGCCAGATAGGGAAGTCTGATCCTGATCCCCTCCAGGTTGCCGCCGAACCGCTCCTCATTGGTGACAGGCCCCTTCCGCCAGGGAACAATATCTCCATCCAGGGCAGCTCCGTCCTGTCCGGAGCTCTCTCCCTCCGGGACAGCCCGGCAGAACCGGTCCGGGAAGATCTGGTACCAGACCGTGTCGTTGACCCAGTCAGGGGTCCGGTTCACGTCCGCCGGGTTCATCCATGGTACGGTAAAGCACTGGATCATCCGGCCCTCCATATCCATCTGCTCCTGGGTGAGGAAGCCGTCCTCACAGTAGTACCAGACCTCACGGTCTGTGTGGAGCTCAAAATAGTACTTGCATCTCTTGTAGGGCGGGACAAGGGTGGTGGTCCACCAGATCTGATGGCGGAGCCTCTTTTTGTAGACGATCTCCTCCCTCTTCCCGGTCCACTTCTCTTTCCCGCCAAGGATGCCCGCCTCGAAGGGGTCTCCGTGATGGATGAACACCCGCTTCACGTCGTAGCCGGTCTTTAAGTTGACCACCAGCTCGTCTTCATTTAAAGGATAGCTCATCTGCTCTGAAGTTTTGTGGTAAACGCCTGTAAATTCCATCTTTTATACCTCTTTCCGGGCCTGGATCTGTTTTCTGTATCCTGCAAGTTCCCGTCCGGCTCTGTCAAAGTCCGGCATATGCCACTCCCAGTTGGGGGAGCCCACTGTTCCCGGTGTGTTCATATGGCCCTCCCGGCCAAGTCCCAGAATGTCCTGCATGGGGATGATGGCGTACTGGGCCGGGCTGTGCAGCAGGTAGGTGATCAGCCTGTCCTTCACGGACCCTGCCCTGCACCCTTCCTTTTTAAGGAAGCGGCGCACCTTCCGCCTGGCGGCGGGGCTTAAATTCCCGTACCATTCCATAAGTGTGTCATTGTCATGGGTGCCGGTGTATATGATCATGTTTTCTGTGTCTTCCGAGATATCACGGGCGTACTTTCCGCCTGTCTCAATGGAGAAGACAAGGATCTTCATGCCCTTTAAATGGTAGTGCTCTTTCAGCGTCAGAACCTCCGGACGCAGATCTCCCAGATCTTCCGCCACCAGCTCCACGTCGGGCAGCTTCTCCGTCAGCAGATCCAGCACCTCGTAGCCGGGCGCCTCGATCCAGTCTCCCTCCACGGCTGTGGGGCAGGAGGCCGGGATCTTCCAGTAGGTGTCAAAAGCGCGGAAATGGTCGATGCGCACAATGTCAAAAAGCTTTCCGCTGTAGCCGATCCGGTCCAGCCAGAACTGATAGTTCTGCTCCTTCATGTAGTCCCAGTCGTAGATGGGATTGCCCCATCTCTGTCCTGTCTCGCTGAAATAGTCCGGCGGAACGCCTGCTATGAAGATGGGACGTCCGTCCGTGTCCAGAAGGAAATTGTCCTTTCCTCCCCACACGTCCACAGAGTCCACGCCCACGTAGAAGGGCACGTCCCCCATGATACGGATACCGTTTTCGTTGGCCGCTTTTTTCACCTTCATCCACTGGCAGAAGAACATATACTGGAGGAACACCTGGAAATCCGCCTCTTCCTTTTCCGGGGCAGTCAGCTCCCGGCGGGTCTTCGTCCAGTTTTTATCCTCCTCTTTCCACTCATTCCAGCATGTGCCGCCGTTGCTTATCTTAAGGGCGCGGAACACGCCGTACTCCCAGGCCCACTCCTGCCGGGCAAAGGTCCGGAACTCTTCCTTCTGGTCCAGCCCCTGCTCCCGGAATGCCTGCCAGGCCTCCTTAAGATAGGGAAGCTTGAAAGCGCGCACCGCATCGTAATCCACCCGGACTGCCTTTTCCCGGAACACCTCCGGCTGCTCTTTCAGAAGTCCTTCCTGGAAAAGCACATCCAGACTGATATACAGCTCATCTCCTGCGTAGGATGAGTAGGGCTGATAAGGCGAGTTGCCGTAGCCCACAGGGTTCAGGGGAAGGATCTGCCAGATCCCTGCCCCGCTTTCCTTCATCATCTCAATCCATCTGTATGCCGCCGGGCCCAGCTCCCCGATCCCTGTCCGGGAGGGGAGGGAGGACACGGGCATCAGTATGCCTGTCTGTCTCATGGTAATACCTCTCTTATCTATTTTACAGATGCCAGATGTCTCTGTTGTACTCTGCGATGGTGCGGTCTGAGGAGAAGAAGCCTGCCTTTGCAATGTTCACCAGCATCTTCTTCGCCCACGCTGTCTCATCCTCGTAGTCTGCGAGCATCTGCTCTTTTGTGCGGATGTAATCCTTCACATCCAGAAGGGTCATGAACCAGTCTTTGCCCACGATCTCCTTGTAGAGTCTTCCCAGGTTCACCGGATCGCCGATCATGATCATCTCCTTGCTGATGATAAAGTCCACCAGCTCCTCGATCTGCGGATCGCTCTCGTAGATGGCTCTGGAATTGTAGGCGCTGTCAGCGTAGAGCTGGATGACCTTCTCGGACTTCTCACCGAAGATATAGATGTTGTCATCCCCCACAAGCTGGTGGATCTCCACATTTGCACCGTCCTCGGTTCCCAGGGTCACGGCTCCGTTCAGCATGAACTTCATGTTTCCGGTTCCGGAGGCCTCTTTGGACGCCAGGGAGATCTGCTCGGAAATGTCGCAGGCCGGGATCAGCTTCTCAGCCTTTGTCACATTGTAGTTTTCCACCATGACGATGCGCATGTACTTATTGACATCCGGATCGTTGTTTACAAGCTGCTGCAGGCAGAGGATCAGATGGATGATGTCCTTTGCAATGGTGTAGGCCGGAGCAGCCTTGGCGCCGAAGATCATGGTGATGGGTCTTGCCGGCAGGTTGCCCTTCTTGATCTCCTTGTATTTGTAGATGGCGTAGAGGGCGTTCATCTGCTGTCTCTTGTACTCGTGGAGACGCTTGATCTGGATGTCAAATACGGAATTCTCGTCCACATCCACATCCTGGGTCATCTTCAGATAGTTCTTCAGCTCCACCTTGGCGTCTTTCTTGATCTCTCTGAGGCGCTGGAGCACTTTCTCGTCATCCTTGTATGCCAGCAGTTTCTCAAGCTGGGAAGCGTCCTCCACATACTCTTCTCCGATAAGCTCTTTCAGATAATCCGCAAGCTCATGGTTGCAGTGGAGAAGCCAGCGGCGGAAAGTGATGCCGTTTGTCTTGTTGTTGAACTTCTCCGGGTAAATATCATAGAAAGGCTTCAGCTCGGACTCCTTCAGTATCTCTGTGTGGAGGGCAGCCACACCGTTCACCGCGTAGCCGTAGTGGATGTCGATGTGGGCCATGTGTACCCGGTCCATCTTGTCGATGATGTACACTCTCTCATCGTGGAAATCTCTTCTCACCCTTGCGTCCAGCTCCCGGATGATGGGCATGAGCTGGGGAACCACCTTCTCCAGGTAGGAGATGGGCCATTTTTCCAGAGCCTCCGCCAGGATGGTGTGGTTGGTGTAGGCGCAGGTTTTTCTCACCACGTCAATGGCTGTGTCCATATTGAAGCCCTTCTGTGTGGTCAGGATACGGATCAGCTCCGGGATGACCATGGTAGGATGGGTGTCGTTGATCTGGATGCACACATGCTCGTGGAGGTGATACAGGTTCACGCCTCTCTCCTCGGCCTCCTTCAGGATGAGCTGAGCTGCGTTGCTGACCATGAAATACTGCTGGTAGATGCGCAGCAGCTGTCCCGCCTCATCGCTGTCGTCAGGGTAGAGGAACAGGGTCAGGTTCTTCTGGATATCGCTCTTATCAAACTGGATGCCGTCGTGGATGATGCTCTCGTCCACAGAGTCCAGGTCAAAGAGGTGGAGCTTGTTGCACCCGCTCTTGTACCCCGGCACATCGATGTCGTACATGGTGGATGTCAGGGTAAATCCGTTAAAGGGAACCTCAAAGTGGCAGTCCGTCCGGGTCAGCCAGCTGTTGTCGGTGATCCAGGGGTTCTTGTCCTCCCACTGCTTGTTGTCTGAGAACTTCTGGAGGAAAAGTCCGTCGTGGTAATTAAGGCCCACACCGTCCCCTGAAAGTCCCAGTGTGGCGATGGAGTCAAGGAAGCAGGCAGCAAGGCGTCCAAGACCGCCGTTTCCAAGAGACGGCTCCGGCTCCACCTCCTCGATCTGCGTCAGGTCGTGGCCGTATTTTGCCAGCACCTCCCTTGTCTCCTCAAAAACTCCCAGGTTGATCAGATTGTTGGACAGAAGCTTTCCAATCAGAAATTCCGCGGAAATGTAATATAATTTCCTGTCTCCTGTGTTGGCCTTCATGCCCTGCATTTTTTCCTTTGTCACAAAGAGAAGGGCTGTGTAGATCTCCTCCTTTGTGGCGTCTTTGATATCTTTCTGAAATTTTTCCTGCAATACACGCTGTAATGCCTGTTCCATAATGAATACTCTCCTTTTCACATCTGATATTTCATAAACACTACGGTATTATCATACCCTATTTTTCCAGTTTTTCATAGACCCGAATCAGTTCTCCCACACTCCAGGCCTGGGCGAAACACCCTCTGGAAACCGTGGGGAACGCCCCGTCATAGATCTCAGGAAGCTGTCCTGCGCATCCCTCTCTCAGGGCGCTCTCCAGTCCTTCCATCTGCTCTTTCACCTTTTCTTTCGCAGCCCGGGAATAACCGTGGACTTTCAGATAAGCCAGGTAGTAAGCTCCCAGGGGGAAAGGCCAGACCGTCCCCTGGTGGTAGGCCATGTCCCGCTCCCTCATCTCTCCGCCGTAGGAGGGGTGGAACTGGGGATCGTCCTTCTCCAGGGTTCTGAGTCCGCAGGGGGTCCACAGCTTCTCAAAGACGGTCTCCACCACCTTTCTCTCCTTCTCCTCATCCAGCATGGTAAAGGGGAAGGATACAGCCCAGATCTGGTTGCACCGGATCTGACCGTCCGCGCCGGTTCCGGACACCAAATCCTTAAGGCACCCCTTTTCCTCCATCCAGAACTTTTCTGTGAAGGAACGCTTCACCTGCTCTGCCAGCCCGTCGTATTCCCCCGGCTCTTTTCCCGGCAGGGGGGCCAGATGCTCCATGATCCGCAGGGCATTGTACCAGTACGCGTTGATCTCCACCGGTTTCCCGTGGCGGGGTGTGGGAAGGATATCCCCGATGCGCACGTCCATCCATGTCACCTGGTCCAGCCCCTGTCCTGCCATGATAAGGCCGTCCCCGTCCATATGGATGCCGTACTCCGTACCTGTTCTGTAGGCCTCGATGATCCGCTCCATCACCGGGTACATCTCCCGGACAAAGTCCCCATCCTCCGTCTTTTCATAATAAAGCCAGACGCAGTTGATAAAGAGAAGCGCCGCGTCCACCGTGTTGTACAGGGGCTCATTTTCCCCCTCGGGAAACAGGTTGGGCATAAGACCGTCCTTCTCATAGGCCGCAAATGTGCGGAGAATGTCCTTTGCCGTGTCGTACTGTCCTGTGGACAGGCAGACGCCGGGCAGCGCGATCATGGTGTCCCGCCCCCAGTCCTCAAAGAAGGGGAAGCCGGCCAGGATGGTCTTTCCCTCTGTGGAGGCTCTCTCTGACACAAACTGAGCCGCGCTCTTTACAAGCACATCCGCCATTTCGTCTTGGAAACCAGCCTTCCGGGACAGTTCCTGCCGGAACTGCTTCGCCCGCTCTACGACCTCCCGGGCCCCGGGAAAGACAAATGTCTCCCCCGGCGTCTCCAGGTGCCAGACCACCTCCAGGACTCTCTCCTCCCCCATGGGAACCGTCATTCCCATCTGATGGAGGGCCACGGCGGACCCGCTCTCTCTTCTGCCGTCGCAGGCGTCATAACGGTAATAGTATGTCTCTTTTTCCGGACTGATCTTTCTGTCATGGCCGTTCGTCCGGAAAACCAGCGTCCCGGCCTCCCCGGTAATTTTCCCATCCGCAAAGGCAGGCTCCCTGCCCGGATCCAGATCCTCCCCCTTGGGGCTGAACTGGTAGAAGGGCGTAACCAGAAAGGTTCTGGCCTCCCGGCTCCTGTTGGCAATCTCATAGCGCAGGGCAATGGTGTTCTCCCCCTGCTCCATGGCCGCCTCCTTGCGGATCTCCACACCATCTGCCTGGAAATGCCAGACGGGCGTGTCCTCCCATGTAAAGGAGGAAAGATACCGGTATCCCGCCTCCCCCGAGCCGTCCGCCATCTCCTGGGTGGAGAGGACCGTGTCCCCCACCTGCTCCCGGAGGCGGTGAATGATGTTGTACCTGCTGTTGGGGGATCTCACACAGGCCATGAAAAACGCGTGATCGTTTCTGGCCGCCGCCCCGGCTGCCGTAAGAGATGAGAAACCTCCCAGGCCGTTTGTCATCAGATAGCAGGTCTCCTCGCTTCTTTCTACTGTCTTAAAATCCTGTCTGCCGTATATCCACTTCATCTCTTACTTCTCCTGTTCCCTTCTTCCAAGTATGACCATGCTCACCGGCTCCACTGCGATCTCTCCCCGGGCCGGCTCCGGCTTCTCCCACCGGAAGCTGTCCTGTCCGTCAGCCAGCACTTCCCAGTCTCCCGCGGGCAGCTGGCAGTCCTCCCGCTCCTTCCGGCTGTTGTAGATCACCTGGACGGTGTCCCAGGCAGCCCTCTGGCGTCCTGCCCCGGGCTGGTTGTCCACGAAAAAGCCTACCACGCCGTCCCTGGTCCACTGGCCGTATATGCGTCTCCAGGCCTCCCGGCTCTTGTCGCACAGTCCGGGCAGCCGTTTCCTAAGGGCGATCAGTCCCCTGTAGTAGTCCACAAGCTCCCGCTCCCGCCAGGCCTTTCTCCAATCCAGACGGTTGATCTCTATGGGGGCGTTGTAGCTGTCCTCCATACCGTCCTTGGACCGTGCAAACTCCTCGCCGGACAGAAGGAAAAGCCTTCCCTGGCAGGTCATGTAGATCCCTGCAGCCAGCCGGTACTCCCGTTTCCTCAGCTCCTCGTCCGTGGTAGTCTCGGAAAGTTTGTCCCAGAGTGTCTGGTTGTCGTGGGAGGACACATAGGTGATGATCTGGGAGGGCGCCTTGGCGCCGGAGGGTCCGTCCCCGCCGCACCAGGCCCGTACACTGTTTAAGATCTCCGTCTCCATGCCCGGAGCTCCGTTTACAAACCCGGGTTCTTTCAGCTCCAGGGCTGATCCCTTGATGGCGTCCCTTGTATTGTCGCAGAACATCCCTGTGTTTTTGTCCAGATTGTGAATGTTCTGCTTTAATGCCTGCTCCTTTTCCTGCTCCATGGCCGTGCGGTCCGCCGCCCAGGGCTCCCCGAAAAGGATCTTCTCTCCCTTGCCATACCGCTCGTCCAGAGCGGCGCGGATCCGGTTCATAAGATCCACATCCAGAAGCCCCATCAGATCAAATCGGAACCCGTCCATATGGTACTCCTGCGCCCAGTAGAGGACGGACTCCAGAATATATTTTGCGCACATCTCCCGCTCGCTGGCCACATCGTTGCCGCAGGCGGAGCCGTTGGAGGCGGTGCCGTCCTCGTTTACCCGGTAGAAATACCAGGGCACGGTCCGCTGGAACCAGGAGTCCAGGGAGTAGGTGTGGTTGTACACCACATCCATGATGATCCGGAAGCCCTGGGCGTGGAGGGACTGGATCATCTCCTTCAGCTCCCGGATGCGCACCTCTCCCCGGGAGGGGTCTGTGGAGTAGGATCCCTCCGGCACATTGTAGTTCACCGGGTCATAGCCCCAGTTGAAATCCGCCCCCTTGCCGGTCTCATCCACAGAGCCGTAATCGTAGACCGGCATAAGCTGGATGTAATTCACTCCCAGCTCCTTCAGATAGGAAATGCCGGTGGGATGCACGCCGTCCCCGTCCAGGGTTGTGTCTGTGTGGAGAAACGCCGTGTATTTCCCCCTGGTCTCTTCCGGAAACCCGCCGGATCTGTCCCAGGAAAATTCCTTCACATGAAGCTCATAGATCACCGTCTCCTGCTCCAGGGCGGGCGGCCGGTCTTCCTGCCACCCCTCCGGATCCGTCTTCCCAAGATCCACCGCCATGCTGCGCTGGCCGTTGATCCCACAGGCACGGGCGTAGGGATCAGCAGAAAAAACCGTACGGCCCTCCATCTGCAGGGTAAAATCATAATAGATTTCGTGTAGATTTCGCTGCGTACGGTATTCCCATATCCCCTTTTCCCCCTTTATCATGCAGTGCTTTTCAAAAGCCTCCGCCCCGCTCCCCTGCCTGTACAGGTTCAGCGTAACGGCGTCTGCAAAAGGGCTCCACAACCGGAAAGAGGTTCCTTTCTGTGTGACAAGGGCGCCCAAAGACGCGCCCTCACATACATATTTTTCTTTAAATTCCTGTGTTGAATAAATGTCTTTCCACTGTTTTGCTGTCTTTCTCATCCTGCCACACCTCATACTGTAGTTTATATTTATCCTTTATGGCACACAGCTCTCTTAACCTTTCACTGCTCCGGAAAGTCCGTCCACGTAGTATCTCTGCATGAACAGGAAGAGAGCGGCGATCGGTATGGAGATCAGCACCGCGCCTGCGGCAAAGCTTGTATACCAGCTGTCGATGTACTCCTTCTGCAGCATCTGCCACAGCCCGATGGCGATGGTGTACTGATCCGAGTTAGCCCGGCAGATAACTTTGGCAAAAATGAAGTCCAGCCAGGGTGACATGAAGGACGTCAGTACTGTGTAGATAATGATGGGCTTGCTTAAGGGCAGCGTGATCTTTGTGAAGATCTGCCATCTCGTACATCCGTCCAGAAGCGCCGCCTCATCCACCGCGATGGGGATGGTGTCGAAAAATCCTTTGGCGATCTGGAAGGAAAGGCCGGCTCCTCCGGAGTACACAAGGATCAGCGCAACCCGGATCAGATTACCCTCCGTCATTCCCATTGCCTTCAGTATAAAGTACACGGCTATCATGGACATGAAGCCGGGGAACAGTCCCAGGATCATGGCCATATTCATGTAGGGCTTTCTCAGCTTAAATTTCAGCCTGGACAGGCAGTAGGAAACCGCCAGCACATAGAAAGTCGAAAGGATACAGGAAAAGATGGCGATGATCAGCGTATTCATGAACATCTGCGGGAAGTTCAGAATGGATGTATCCGTAAATAGTTTCACATAGTTATCCAGCGTAAAGGACTGGGGGAAGAAGGTGGACACGTAGGACCCTTTCTCTGCCCGGAAGCTGGTTAGGATGACCCAGATGATGGGGAACACCCAGATGACAGCCAGCACACCCAGCACCACATGGACGATGGAGTTGTTGATAAAACGTCTTCTCTTTGCAGAATGCATTTTCTGTCCTGCCATTTTCTAAAACCCTCCTTCTTCTTTGTATGATTTGCTGTTCCGGTATGTGAACAGAGCTCCCACAGCCAGAATGATGAACGTCAGGATACCGATGACCGCACCGATATTGTAGTACTGCTTGTCAATGGTCAGCTTGTACAGCCAGGTTACAAGCAGGTCCGTGCTTCCTGCCGTGGACGACAGATCCGTCACCGGGTCTCCTCCCGACAGCAGGTAGATGACGTTAAAGTTGTTGACGTTTCCTGTAAATGTAACGATAAGGTACGGTGTCGTCACGTACAGCATGTAGGGCAGCGTGATCTTTGTAAAAGTCTGGAATGCGTTGGCTCCGTCCACCTTGGCCGCCTCGTAGAGCTCCGCCGGAATATTCTGAAGCACGCCGGTAAGCTGCAGCAGGGTGTAGGGAACACCTACCCAGATATTGACCACGATGACCGTCACACGGGCCCATGTTGGATCCGTGAAGAATGGAAGGCTGGCATCCTGGGCAATGAGGCCCAGATTTCTCAGCAGCACGTTGATGGCTCCCTCGGGCTGCAGCATAGTCCGCATGATCAGAAGGGATACGAACATAGGCACCGCACAGGAGAGCACAAAGCAGAACCTCCAGAAGCCTTTGGCCCTTGTCCCCTTCCGGTTGATCAGAAGAGACACGATCATACCGAAGATATAGTTGCTGAATGTGGCAAAGAATGCCCACACAAGAGTCCATACCAGCACAGGCCAGAATGTGCTTCCGATGATACTGCCGGAGTCAAAGAGGGCCGCGAAGTTTTCAAGCCCCACCCAGTCAAACAGCATCAGATGGTTGTCGATCTTGCTGTAGTTCGTGAACGCCATGCAGATCATAAAGATCAGCGGCAGCACGGTAAAGGCAAAGATAAATACCACCGGCGGCGTCATGAGAAGCCTGTGCAGGTTCTCGTGAAGCAGGGATTTCAGATCCTCTCTGAAATTGTTGACGTGGCGTCCCTCTTTTGCCAGGCACTCCGCCTTGTAGGCGCTTCTTAAAGCTCCCCGCCATGCGCAGACCATAAGCAGCGTCAGAAGCACGGTAGCCACGCCGTACAGAAGGATCAGCACCGACTGATCGCCCTCTGTGTATGTGTAGATCTGGTTTGCCTCATCCCACACTTCCTTCTGGGGTACGGAACCCAGGGAGGGGAGCATGGCCAGAAAGCCGGCCCCGTTTACCACCATAAACACAATGTATGCCACTTCCACGGCCAGATAAATCAATCCTTTTATGATCTGTCCGTGCATAATATTTCCAAATCCCATGAGGACCATGGAGAGCTTTGTCTCCATACCGCCCTCTCTGATGGCTCTCGTACATGTATAGGGAGTCGGAAAATCATTTACTTTCTTTTTTATAATTCCCATCCTCGTCACCTCATTGCCTTCTGTTATGAAATTCCATCACTGTTCATTGCATCGTTCATCTCTTCGGTCTGCTCCGCCGCGTTGTCGTGGGTAATGTTTCCGTTTCGGATACCCTTGCCCATGTTCTCCACAGGCGTCCAGCAGTTGTTCATCTTAGACACAAAAGGCTGAAGGATGGACGTGTTTTCAAATGTATTGTTCTGGGCAGCCACAAGCTCGTCCCCGGCAAAATCCGGCTGCTCCAGCAGTTCCGTGTGGCAGGGGATGACGCTGCACATCTCGTAGTGTGCCTGCTGCGCCTCCTCAGATCCAAGGAACACAGCCAGCTCGATGGCCGCCACCATGTTGTCACAGTTTGGATTGACACCAATGGCCTTGGATCCGGCGTAAGCCATCATCTGCACTTCTTTCCCGTTCAGCGTGTAGGAAGGCAGAGAGGCAACCCCCATATTGTCGCCCAGCGCTTCCTTCACCGCGTTGGCGTCCCATGATCCGGAGAACATGGCGTTGATGCTGCCGTCGCGGAGTCCCGCGATACCGGAACCGTCGGCATCGATGCGGAAATTCGGATGGCTCTCCAGATCGATCAGATAATCCGTCACTTCCTGTGCTTTCTCACCGCCAAAATCCACGCCTGCGTCCTCATCAGTACCGTCTCCGAACAGGGTGCAGCCGTTGCCGATATAGAAGGCCGGCAGATACCAGGAGTTTGTGAAGGGGAAGGATACCACTCCCTTCTCCAGCATGGTGTCAAGGTTCTTGATATCCTCCTCGGAAAATACCGATTTGTCGTAGTACATGAACCATGTGTTGGTGGTGAAAGGCACGCCGTAGAGGTTGTCGTCCATGGTAAGGGACGCGATAACCTCCTCCGAGTTGTTTGACTCGATCTCATCTCTGTACTTTCCGCCGAATTTCGCCAGTGCATTGGCGTCCGTCATGGTGGTCAACGTGTCGTTGGCAAACATGAACACATCCGCGCTGGCCTCCGGGTCCTGGGACACCTGCCCGGCAGCGCTGGCCTCGTCGGCCACACCGTAGACAAATGTAATGTCCCACTCAGGATGCTCATCGGCAAACCTCTCGCACATTGTCTGAAGCCATTCTCCGCTGTCCTTTGACTGGTCATTGGACGGAGACCATACCATAAGCCGGACCTTCTCCGCGCCATCGGAAGCACCCTCTCCCGAGGCGGCGCATCCGGTCAGTCCTGCCAGCAGCCCTGCTGCGAGCAGCAGAGCCAACCCTCTTTTCATCATCACTTCATCTCCATTTCTTCAAAAGTTTCGTATTGTTTCGTTCTTTTAACAGCATACTCTATTTATCTCACCTCGTCAATAAAAATATTGTGCGTTTTCTTTGAATTATATGTTTTTCATAGATTGCAATCCAAATCTTTATGCATTTTCACAATATTCCTTGTTCTCTCTTTTCTAAACTCGCCGAAACTTATTGTATTTTTACGCAATATCACATTGATTTCCCCGAAACTTTCCTCTATAATAAATATATCTATTTCCACATAAGAGGGGGGCCGAAAAAATGGCTACAATACAGGATATTGCGGACAGGCTGGGGATTTCCAAGGGAACAGTGTCCAAAGCTCTCAACGGTGCATCAGACATCAGCGAAACTTTACAAAAAAATGTACTGGAGACAGCGGTGGAGATGGGATACTCCAAACTGCGCCGCCCCGGCGGCGTCCGGAAGCTCTGCATCCTTATAGAAAATATGGAGTACCAGGAACCACACCAGTTCGGCTATGAGATCATCCTCGGCTTCCGGCAGATGGCAGAGCCGGCAGGCTACACAGTAGATATCGTCCCGGTGACGGAAAAGCTGCAGAAAAGCTCCTCCTACGACGCTTTCATGCTGAAGAACGATTACCTGGGCTCTTTTGTTCTGGGATTTTCCTTAAGCGATCCCTGGATGAAGGACTTCCACACAAGCCACACCTCCACTGTCCTCTACGACAACTACGTCATGGCCAATCCCCACATCGCCTATGTGGGAATTGACAACAACGAGGGCATGGAGCTGGCAGTGGCCCATCTGAAGAAGCTGGGACACAAGAAGATCGGATACTTAAGCCACGCTCTGGGCTCCCACATCATGCAGGTGCGTCACAAGGCCTTCTTCGCAGCCCTCCGCCAGAACGGTCTGAAGACGGATCCCACCTGCGCCGGGGCTTCCTACTACACCTCCCAGTGCATGGAGAAACATCTGCCCCGCCTTTTGAAGATGGGCGTCACAGCCGTCATCTGCAGCCACGATCAGATCGCCAACGCGGCTCTTGTGCAGTGTCAGCAGATGGGCCTTAAGGTTCCCGCCGATGTGAGCATCATCGGCTTTGACGACCTTCCCATCTGTGCCTACACCTCCCCGCCCCTCACCACCGTGCGCCAGGAGCGGGTACAGCTTGGGAAAAGCGGCTACTACGCCCTGGAGAGCCTGATGAACCATGTGGCTATCGGCACTCTGCTGCTCCACGCCCGCCTGGTGGTGAGGAGCTCAACAGACACAGCCAGAAAAAAGGCGGATCCTGCCGTATAGGATCCGCCTTTGTCTTATCTTACATCAGCTCCGGGATTTCCCAGAAGCGACGCCCGTATATCGTGCTCCAGCTTCTCCAGCTCCGCCTCCGCCTCCTGCCGTTTCCTGCGGCCCTCCTGCTGGATGCGGACCGCCTCGCTCATGGTGCTGATCAGGTTCTCGTTCGCCTTCTTCAGCGTCGCGATATCCACGATGCTCCGCTCTGACTCCCTCGCCACGTCCAGGGTGTTCTGCCTGAGCTTTTCCGAGTTCTGCAAAAGGAGCTGGTTCGTCGTATCGGTAATATTTCGCTGCAGCTTCAAAGCCTCCTGCTGCCGGTACAGCCCCAGCGCCATGACCATCTGGCTCTTCCACAAAGGGATTGTCTCCTGGATCGCTGTCTGGATCTTGTCAGCCAGAAGCTTGTCATTGTTCTGCACGAGCCGGAGCTGGGGAGCCGTCTGGATGGCGATGGTCCGGCTCGTCTTCAGGTCGTGGATCTTCTTCTCAAACTGGTTCACCGTGTCCTCAAAATCCCGGACGATCTGGGCGTTCATGGGATCGCCGCTCCTCTCGGCCTCGGCCCGCAGGGAGGGGAGCGTCTGCTCCCGCAGTTCCCGCAGTTTCTCTTCTCCTGCCGCGATGTAGAGCTGAAGCTGCCGGAAGTAGGACAGGTTTTTCTCATACATGGCGTCCAGCATGCCGATGTCTTTGAGCATCTCCATCCGGGCCTCCTCCAGCTTGCCCTCGATCCTGTCCACCTGGACTTCCAGCTTCTCGTACTGCATGAGGAATTTCTTCACTTTGGACTCCGCCTTCTTAAAAATGCCCATGATCCCGCCCTCTTTCTCCAGGGAGTCAAAGTCCAGTCCCTCCACATTGGCGATAAGTCCGGTCATCAGCTCACCCACATATCCTGTGTCCTTTGCGCGGACGTTATTCAGGATATTCTCGGAGAAATCCGCGATGTTCTGCTTCGCCCCGGCGCCGTACTGCATCAGCATCTGGGAGTCCGTCAAGTCGATCTGCTCCTTCAGCTCCTCCACCTTGCGCCTCTCCTCCGGCGTGAGTGAAGTGATCTGCTCCTTCAGGGCGGCCGGCGTCTCCTCCGCCGGTGCATCCTCCGCCTGTCCTCTCTGCTTTCTCAACATATCCAGGGTTATCTCTGCCATAGCCATTCTTTCCTTTCTGTTATTTTCGCCGGGTCCTTTACCGGAGCCCGTCTATGATCCGGCGCATCACATCGTAGGAGGGTACCTGCGCCACCTGGGTGATATTGTCAGCGATGCCCGGCACGCCGAGCTCCTTGTCCGATATCTCATAGTTTCCCGTGCGGAAACCGTGCTTTTCCCACGCCAGCTTCTGCACCTCTTCATCCTGCAGTCCCCGGATCAGGGTCTTCCCCGCATCGTCCAGAGCGATCAGCACATGGGCGGACCACACGGTAGGAGCCGGGTAGAGCACGACGATGTCGTCCCGGACCGACTCATACTCTTCCGGATGCAGCATGGCGTACTCGATGATCTGGCTCTCGTACCCCGCCGCAATGGGAGTGGCTCCCACGCCCATCCGCAGGAACTGGCTGAACAGATCTGAGGAGGAGGTCTCCATGTATCCCAGCTTTCCGAAAATCGCCTGGAGCTGGGGCAGGATCTCGTCCACCTTCTCCGGAGTCAGCGTCTGCCCCCCGTTCAGCACATCCGCCAGAAGAGCCGCAAACATATTGCCCGAGTTGGAGCGGGCCGGATCCGTGGTATCCACCGAGACCGTACCGTACAGCTCCGGCACGCCGATGTCCGCCCAGGCCGTATCATTCTGGATCAGCTCCACCAGCTTCGCCATATCGACATAGTTTACGTCCCCGTCCTTCGTGATCAGCCCCTGGCTGTCAAAGGCGTCCAGCACGATCTTATGGGTGTAGAGGACAATGGGCGTGTTGAGGAGGATCTCGCTCTGGGCCGGGCTGCCGTGGAGCTCCTCATAGTACTCCAGTGCGATACTGCTGGACGGGAAGAGATAATTTCTCCCCTCCAGATCCGCTGTCATCATGTCGAGGGAGCCTGCCTTGGAGTAGTCCACCTCCAGTCCGTATTTCTCTCCCAGGATGGACAGTACCTCCTCGTCTTCCAGAAACCCGATCTTCTCGCCTCCCACATAGCCGGATACCGCTGTCCGCGGCTGTGTCTTCCCTGTTTCCTTCTCTTTGCCGTCCCCCGAACCGCCCGTCAGGAGGTAGATGCCTCCCACAGCCGCCATCACGCAGATCAGCAAAACAAGTCCTATGATCTTCTTCCTCATGTACTACACTCCTGTCTCCTTTTCGTTTCCCTGGCCGTCCCTTCCCTTATCACGGCCCTCCTCCTGCCGCACCTCGTACCCCTCCGAGCGTAGCGTCTGCCTGAGCAGGTTCAGGTCAGCCTCCATATCCATCAGTTCGTTCTGCATCAGTTTCTGGAACTGCATCCGGAAGGCGTCCTTGAGCGTCAGGACCGCCTCCGCTGTGTTCTGAAAGATCTTCTCCGACTCGTCAGTGAGGAGCCTGGTGTCCTGGAGCTCCACATAGTTCTCCAGCACGTTGGCCGCCGTCTCCTGGTAGTAGTCGATGTAGCGTCTGGCGGACGGGATCTTCCTCGGGTTGTCGGTCAGGAATTTCAGGATGTTTCCCGCAATGTCGATCAGTTCGGACGCGGACTGGCGCAGGCCCGGCGCCTGGATCCTGTCCGCCGCCTCCCGCATCCGCCGGTAATCGCGCCCCGCCTCCTGCAGCCTTTCATGGAGTACCTCCCCGTTGCCCAGCTTCTCGATATCGATCCGCCCGATCCGCCTCACCGGGCGCAGCACCAGGAGGAACCCGGCGTAGGACACAAGGGAGAGCCCCATACACAGAAGCATGTTCCACCCAAGCCCCACGAGGAGCGCGGCGAAAAGCACAAGCGCCAGAATGGCGGAGACAGCGATGCTTACGATTTCTTTCCATTTATCTTTCATAGTACTAGTTATATCCTTTCACACTGCGGAATGCCTCTGTCAGATCCTGCGTCCCGTCAAAGACGCGGCCTCCCGTCGCCTCTGCCAGTTCTTCCAGCTGCGTGGGGTCCGCCGTCCCGAAGGTGATGGAGAACACCGGCACATCGATCCCGAGAATATCCCAGGCCTCCTGGAACGTCTGGTAATTGTAGTCCGACACGCCGTCCGTCATCAGGATGATGGCAGGCGTATACTTTTCCAGGTCGTAGGACGACGCCTCAGCCAGAGCCTGCGCCGCCGCGTTGTAGATATCCGTGCCGCCTGCGATCTGGAAGTCCGCCACCTTCTGGTAGAGCTGCGCCAGAGCCTCGTCGGAGTCGTCCGCCGCCCGCTCTATATCCAGGATCGTGTTGTCAAAGAAGATCACCTCGTTGACCTCCCCCGCATTCGCCTGCAGGAAATTCCTGCTGGCATTTTCCTGCAGCAGGATCTGGGACATGGCGTCTTTGAGCTGAGCCTCCCCGGTCCCCTCCATGCTGCCGGAGAAATCCAGACAGTAGATGTTGAGGGAGGGCTTCTTAAAGCTTGTCTGGTACAGGTTCAGCGCCTCCATCAGCACGTCTGCGTCCGGCATCTGGATGGGCGAGAGGATCCGCTCCGTGTCAACGCCCCACTCTTCGTTAAAAACATCCTTATTCTCATCCGAGACGCCGTTCGCGCTGATGCGCCGGCCGGTCGCCTCGATCTCACTCTGGGCCTCCTTCGACAGCAGATACTGCTGCACAGCCTGGAAGGCCTCCTCCTTCTGGCTGTCCCCGTGATCCACATACCCGAGGGGCGAGTCCGCGATGGACAGGCCGTCGTAGGGGTAGACGATATAGAGCGGCTCTTTTCCCTCGCTCTCCAACTGCCGGTTGGCGTCAATGATCAGGCACTCGTAGTTGACCATGGCGTCGTAGCCCTCCTTGAGGAACAGGTCCTTCAGCCAGTCGGAGCTGCCGGAGCTGCGCTCCACGCCGCCAAGAAGTTCCGTGATGTCAGCCCGTAGCTGCTCCCCCTGAAGGTCTTCCGCCGTCATGCCCTCCTGCTTGCCCAGAAGCGCGTACAGGAAACCTATGTAGGCGCTGGCCCCGGAGTTGGACTGGGTGGCGCTCGTCATACAGAAGCTCATCTTTCCACCCTGTATGGCGGCCAGGATGTCTTTCACAGAGACGTCTTTCCCCTTAAATCCCAGTTCCTCCGCCAGGCTATCCCGGATGCCGAAGACCACCGGCGTCATGGAGATGGACTGACTGTGCTTCACCAGGTGGTCCACATCCCCCATGGACAGCCAGATACTGCTGGCCGGCCAGACGGCGTCATACTCTTCTGCGCCGCTCTCCAGAGCCCGCATGATATCTACAGAGCCCTTGTAGTCCATCTCGATCTCCACGCCGGTTGCCTGGCTGCACTCGTCTATCACCGCCTCCAGCTCCTCGTTCTCCGAGCCGGACAGGATGCGGATCGTCCCGTCCGCCTTCATGATCTCAGCGGACGCATCCCGCTCCTTCTCTTCCGTCTTCGCCTCACCCGGCGAGCCCGCGCATCCTGTGAGCAGGAGAGCAAAAGCCAGGAATAAGGTCAGAGCTGTTCCAAATTTTCTTTTCCTCATAAGACAATTCCTTTCTTCGACCTGCGCGGCACATGCCGCTGTTTGATCCTTCTGTCTCTATTTTCCTTCATTTTGCGCATTTGCTCTATCAACTCCGGGTAAAATCTACGTAAATTCCCTGTTAAGAGCGCGGCTCCTCATGTAGGATTTCTACATCCGCGCATGGATTTACCTGGAGTTTACGCATTTTTTCGCAAACTCTCATCCCGACTTAATATTTGTCCTGTATAGTAACTTTGGAAATTTTGTATCCGAAAAAAGGAGGAAAGAATTCTATGAGAAGAAAATGGCACAAAGGCGCCGCCATCACACTGGCAGCGGCCATGCTCTGCGCACAGGGTGCTCCCGTATCCGCCCTGGCCGAGGAAAATGTCCAGGCAGACGAGACCGTCACCCCGGACGCGGAGACCGCCAAGACAGATGCGGAGGCAACGGAAAACGGCAGCACCGCACAGGACGCGGCGGAAACCGAAGGCATGGATGTGGAAACATCCGAAGCAGACGAGACCGTTCCTGAAGAAAGAACAGAACGTACACAGGAGACTACAGCCTCTCCAGCCACAGGCGCAAATACACTCCAGACACCGGCCGCAGACAGCGGCAGTGCGGTAGAATACCTGACGCTCCAGCCCGGGGAGACCAGCTCTTCCGTAAACCTGAACTGGTACGCGCCGGCTGGCACGACAAAGGCACAGGTAAAATTCGGCGGCATGACGGTGGATGCAACCGTACGTGAACTTACACCCCCCACAAAGGTAGATGAAAGCAAGTACACCGACACAGGCAAGATGGTCTGTGAGGCTACCATTACAGGGCTAGCAGCGGGAACTGAATATACATATCAGATCTCCTATGACGGCGGTCAGACCTGGTCTGAGGCGCACACCTACACTACACCGGCGGCCAACAGCTTCAAATTTGGCTTCACCAGCGACCCGCAGATCAAAGAAGACCAGTCTCATGATGATCAGGGCTGGAACTCTTCGGATGGCACAAACCAGACCGGCTGGGCGACCATGATGGAGAAACTGGCCTCTGAGGGCGTCAGCCTTGTAGTATCCGCCGGAGACCAGGTGGAGGATCAGAGCTGGGGCAAATCCAGCGAGTACGCCGCCTTCTTCGCCCCGGAGGAGATGTCGTCCATCGCGTATGCTCCGGCAGTGGGCAACCACGACCGCCATTACATGTTCGAGGACCACTTCAATCTGCCCAACGAAATGTCTGTGGCAGGCGTGGATGAGAACGGCGCGCTCGCCCAGGTAAAGACCACGTTCCGGGGACAGAACAACGGCACAAGCCAGAGCCACGGCAACTATATCCAGGCGACGGCGGATGAGATCGCAAACGGCTCCGAGTCCAACGGCGTAACCCCAAATGCAGAGGGGCAGTATGACTTTGCGGAGCGCCGGGAGATGGAGACAAAGGGCAACTACTATTATCTCTATGACAATGTGCTCTTCGTCACCCTGAACACAGGCGCTTATCCGGGAGGGAATGATGAGGAGAATGCAGGAAACGCCAGCGTGCCCAGCGCAGCCAAAGATAACTTCGAGGCTGAGGCCATGGTGGACAACTTCCGCACCACCATGAACGCAGCCGTCAGCGAATACGCGGGCCAGTATCAGTGGCTGATCGTAACGCATCACAAATCCACCCAGACCGTGGCCAAGCATGCGGCGGACTCTGACATTGAAAACTACGTGGACGCAGGCTTCGAGAAGGTGATGGACGAGTTTGACGTTGACTTCGTCCTGGGCGGACACGACCACGTCTACTCCAGAAGCTACGTGCTCAAGGACGGAGCGCGCAACGCGGAGCGCCTGGACAACTATCACGATCCGGACGGCACCATCTACCTGACCGGCAACTGCTGTTCTGACATGCAGTACTACACTCCCTTCGCTTCCGTCGACAAAGCGAACAATGCGGACTATCCGGTTCTTGCGGACGGAACGACAGGTTCCCAGGAATATCTGAAGGGCAAGCTCCCCATCGGCAACCAGGAGTGGAACCAGGAGTACAGCCCCAGCTACGCGGTATTCGATGTGACAGGAAATGAGATTTCCGTCCATGTATACAACCTTGCCGGCGACAGCGCATCTCCGGACAGCGAGCTCATCGACTCCTTCAGCGTGACGAAGAACGCAGACGGCGGAGCAAAGACGGCCGGCACCGAGAACGGGAAAGTTTCCGCATCCCTGAACCTGACACAGGAAGGCCGCTACGATGCGGGCATGACAAACGCAGACGGCGGTGTCATGGAGATCGTGGACTACAATACGGCAACCGGATGGGCCTACGCCATCAACGGACAGACCGGCAACCTGACCGCCATCCCCATGAAGACGCTGGCAGCAGGCGAGACCGTGGATCTGCTGGACGGCAGTGACATCGATGTAAAATCCATGATCGAGGCAGAGTGCGAGGGCTTTACATACGGCGACATGACTTCCGTGGCGGTCTCCGCTGACGGTACAAAGCTTGCGGCTGCGATCCAGGCCGAAGGATATGCGGACAGCGGCCGCGTGGCGCTCTTCACCTGCAATGAGGACGGAACCCTTACATTTGAAAAAGCCTATGAGACAGGCACCCAGCCGGATATGGTGACATTTACGCCGGATGACAGCAGGGTGCTGACGGCGAACGAGGGCGAGCCGAGGAAAGGATACGAAGGAGACGCGACAGATCCGGCAGGAACCGTAACGGTGATCTCTCTTGCGGACGGCAAGGCAGTGAACGTCGGATTTGAGGCATATGACAGTGCGGAGGCAAGACAGGCTCTCACAGATGCGGGGATCGTGCTGAAGAAGGGATCTGTTCCGTCAGCAGACCTGGAGCCGGAGTATATAGCAGCGGGAAACAGCACGGCATACGTGACGCTGCAGGAGGCCAACGCCATCGCAGCCATCGACCTGAACAGCCTGAAAGTGACAGGCATCTACTCCGCAGGCTATGAAGACTACAGCACTGTAGCAGTTGACATTGATAAAAAAGATGAGGCTTATAATCCGAAGACCTACGAATCCCTGCGGGGTATCCGCATGCCGGACAGCATTGCGCTTTACTCTGTGGACGGCACGGACTATGTTGTAACGGCAAACGAGGGGGACTCCAGAGAGTGGGGCGACTATCTCAACGAAGACGAGAGAGATTTCAAGGACGGCCAAACCTCCCCGACAGGAAAGATCACGGCAAAGAACAGCGGCCTGACAGGGAAGGTGGTATTCTTCGACAGCAGTGATTACGACGGGCTGGATGCAAACCTGGATTACCTGTTCGGCGGACGCTCCTTCACCGTATACGAGACGGACGGAAACGGCCTGACCGAGGTGTTTGACAGCGGCAGCGACTTCGAGGCAAAGACAGCGATCTATGTACCGGAGAACTTCAACTGCTCCAACGACGATAAGTCGATCGATGACCGCTCCGGAAAGAAGGGACCCGAGTCCGAGAGCGTGACACTGGGAACTGTCGGGGAGAAAACCTATGCGTTCGTGGGGCTTGAGAGAGTCGGCGGCGTGATGGTCTACGACATCACAGATCCGGCACACATCAGCTTTGCAAACTACATCAATTCCAGAGACTACAGCGAGGATATCGCAGGCGACAACTCGCCGGAAGGACTGTGCTTCATCCCGGCAGGCGAGAGCTGGGACGGAAACGCTTATCTGGTGGCTGCATGCGAGGTGTCCGGCACAGTCGCCGTCTACGGTGCTTCCGCCAACACAGCCTATGATCCCGGCACAGAAAACCCGGATGACGGACAAAAGCCCGGAGACGGCGATGACCAGAACCCGGATGACGGGCAGAAACCAGGGACAGGCGGCGAGGATCAAAAGCCCAGCACAGCCAATAGCCAGACAGGCGGGCAGAACACCTCCGGAAAGAAAGCGGCAAGGACCGGAGACGGCAGCAATTACACACTGTATCTTCTTCTGGCACTGGCAGCAGCAGGTTCTGCCACTGCTGTCATCGTGATCCGCCGCAGAAAAGCACAGTAAAAAGCAAACGCCTTTCATAGGACAGGGCAGACAAAGTTGATGGCATGTCCCACCCGGGACATGCCATATCTTTGTCTCTTTGCTCTGTGCCTGTCTATTCAGCTCTCCATCTTCTCCTTTAACATCTTCATGAACCTGTGTACGTTTTTCTTGTCACAGCTGGTGGGATAGTACATCCGTATCTCACAGTCCTTCTCCAGCCGTTTCTCCGCCTCCTTCTGCACGCTGCAGCTGTAGGGAGGAGATGTTCTGGCTGATGGCAGTCTGGGAGACATAGTTCATATTTCCGGCTTTTGTAAAGCTCTTGCTCTCGATCACATCCACAAAATATTTGTACTTCCATATGCTGCTCACCTGGCGGACCTCCTACTTGCGTCGCGGGACATCTACCCCATCAGTTTTCCCACCTGACCTGCGATCTTCGTGTTGCAGCGGATCTGCTTCTGCACCCGCTCTCCCGTGCGCACAGACTCAAACACAAGGTAGGCCACCGTGTCCTTCTCCACCTGCTGCACTGTCGTCTTCAGGTCTGTGTGCCTGTGGGTCCCGTTCAGCGCCCCCACAAAAGCGCCGTCAAAGCCAGCGACGGCCCCGCCGATGATAGCGCCTGTCAGTTTTCCCTTGGGGCGGGTCGTGCCCGTCGTCGTTGTGAACGTCTCATAATGCGGGCCTCCCCATATAAAGCTGACCAGGGCCCAGCAGGCGGCGTTCTCCACAAATGCGTCCCCAAAGTAGTAGAGCCCGTTTCCTCCTCTTCTGAAGTTCAGGCCCCCGATGTGGTACTGGGTCTCCTGTTGTTTCAGCGCGCTGATCCTCTGCTTTTCCGCTATGCGCGCCTGCTTTTCCTGATATTTTGCCAGGTACTCCTCCGGGGACATCTTCTCGTTGGCGAGATAAAACTGTCTCTCCTCGTCCGTCAGGACGGCCGTGGTCCCGGCTTTCTGCATCTTATTATTAATCTGCACAATCCTTTTGCCGATGTCGAACCCCTCTTTGAGCTCATCTGCTATCTTCTTCCAAAAGCCCATTTCCCGCTCTCCTTTCTTCATCCTGTCAGAGTCTGCTGCACATTGTCTTTCTCTATCATAAAACTTTCGGAAAGATTTTTCAACACTTAAAAAAGATCCCGTCTACGCCTCCCGGCTGATGACGCTGACCACGCTCTCCTTTCTCTGGGGAAGCCAGGCCAGATATGGCACGACGACGCCCAAAAGGAGCAGTATCGGGAACACCAGCAGCATGGGCCATATGACAAAATGGTAGTCCATGAACCACAGTCCCTCCGACAGAGCCCGCACAAGGGTCAGGGACAGGATACAGCCCGCTGCCAGGGAGGCAAGGATGGTAAACCCGGCGTAGCATACTCCCTCCAGCATGAGCATCCGCGCCAGCTGCCGCCTCGTCATACCGATGGCCTCCATCATGGCCAGCTCCCGCTTCCTGGTGACAATGCCGGTGAGGATGGAGTTGACAAAGTTCAGGACGCCGATGACGCCCACCACAGTGGTGAGGACGCCTCCCACAAGGGTGATAAGCCCGGTCATGCCGGAGAACTCGTTGGTATATCTCTGCCTGGACTCATAGTTCATCAGAGGCTCCTGAGAGGTCGTATAGGTATCAATAAATCCGGCAAAGTCATCCTCCCTGTCGTCCTCAACATCAAAGAGATAGCTCATGAGACACTCCGGCGAGGCCATCTCCTTAAACACCTCCGCCGCGGTGTAGAAGGAAAAGGCTTCTCCCTTCCTGGTGGTCAGCCCGTAGTAATTCTCCTTCACAAGAGAGAGGATCTCAAACTGTCTCTTCTGCCCGTCCGGGGCCACAAGAGTGATGGCGTCCCCGGCGTGATAGCGTATCTGGTCCTCCTCCACATTCCCGTTGTCGTCCACATCCGCCATACCCAGCACATACTCCCCTGTGGCCAGCTTTTCCCTGATAGCGTCCAGGTCCGTCTCCCCCTCCACAGGCTCCAGCTTCTCCAGGGGATAGTCCTCCATCCCGTAGACAGCCGCCCTGTAATTCCCGTTCTTATCCTGCCAGTAGGGCTGCTTGCTGCTGCCCATCATATAGTAGAAATCCCCGTTCTCATCTGTCAGCACGTTCTCCGTCGGCCTGTAGGTGGACGCCTCCAGGGAGAGGTCAGCCGTCATGTAGATGCGCCCGCCCCTCTCAAAGCCCTCCTGCTCCTGGCAGGCCTCTATGAAGGACTCGGTCAGGTTCTCCTCCTCGATGCCCTCCTCCATGCCGAAGTATTCATAGTTAAAGTACCTGGCGCTGGCGATGAGGAAATCCGAGGTGACGAACCGGCTCAGGAATTTGTCCATAGAGAAGGAGCTGGTCACTGTGAAAATGCTGTTGAGAAGGACTACGGAAAGGGACAGGGACAGGATGACGACCAGGGTCTTCCCCTTGCTCCTCCCCAGACCCGACAGGGCCATCCGCCAGAGCTTCCCTCCATCAGTGGTGCGCTTCTCCTTCCGCCTGCCCTTCGCCCCTTCTGTGTACCGAACCGCCTCCACAGGGGACACCCGGGCCGCGATCCGGGCCGGCTTCCTGGTGGAGATGCCCACTGTGACAAGGGTAAAAAGAACCGCTCCCAGGAAAATGAGGGGATTGAGGGACACCTCCACCTCTCCTCCCGCATAAGAGCTCCTTGCCAGCACGAGAGGCACGATCCACTTCCCGATGAAAAATCCGAGCACCAGCCCCGCCGGGATGCCGAGCACTGCCAGCCTCCAGGCCTGTCTCCTGACAATTCTCCTGATCTGGGAGCCAGTGGTCCCCACGGTCTTCAGAAGCCCATAGTACCGGATATCCCGGATGACAGAGATCTGGAACACATTGTAGATGATGAGGTAGCCTGTCAGCAGAATGATGCCAAGTCCCCCTACAGCGCCTGCGATCGTCAGAGGATCCTCACCTGCGCCGTCGGAGATGTAGGCCCAGTTGGCATTGCTGGACAGATAGTCCGGATCCCCCTCCGTCACCGAGTAGCCGCTCTCCGTAATAACCCGGTCCAGCTTCTTCTGGATACCCCAGGAGTTGGAAAAATTCACATCCATCTGGATGTTCCCGGTACTGCCGATGGCGTTTCCGCTCTCGTCCCGATAGGCGTCAAGCTCCCCGGCATGCTCTGTCAGGTAAGCCTTGGAGGTGATGACAAATCCCACATTCAGGGCCGGGTCGGACTTCAGGATGCCGGTCACGGTAAAGGTCCTCTCCTCCACTTGGGGCTCCAGCTGCCCGAACTGGAGGGACAGGGTGATCTGCTGCCCGGTCTTCTCCGGCAGTCCCAGGAGCTGGAGCGTCATATCGTCCACCAGCACCTCGTCCGCTCTCTCAGGCACGGTCCCCTCCTTGAGAGTGAGAAAGCGATGGGGGTAGTGGTACTCCGGCACATACCAGAGCTCCACATGCCGCTTTAAAAACTCCGGATTCAGCACCCCGTCGGAGAGCACCTCGCAGGCCGCGCTCTCCTTCACAAGGGGATGGGCCGCCAGCTTCTCATACTCCTCCATGGTCACGTTCTTGATGACGCCGTGGCTGTCACCCCCTGACTGGCGCATGGTGGCCAGCTGAAAATTCTCCACCGTCCCCAGTCCGATGGTGAAAAGGGCGGTAAACAGCATGGCGGTCAGGGCGATAGCCAGCACGGCGATGACATTCCTTGTGCGGCTGGGCTGAAAGCTCCGATCCGCCAGCCTTCCGATAACTTTCCTGTTCTTCACCTTACGCATCTGCCTCACCGCCCTTTCCCCGGATGCGCCCGTCCTCGATGCGCACGATGCGGTCCGCCATCTGGGCAATCTCCTCGTTGTGGGTGATCATCACCACCGTCTGTCCGAAACGGCTGCTGGTCACCTTCAGAAGGCTTAGCACGTCCTGGCTGGTGACTGAGTCCAGGTTGCCTGTGGGCTCGTCGGCCAGGAGGATGGCCGGCTTTGCAGCCAGAGCCCGGGCAATGGCCACCCGCTGCTGCTGCCCGCCGGAGAGCTGGGAGGGCAGGCTGAATTTTTTGGACTCAAGCCCCAGGATGTCAATGATGTCCTCCACAAATTTCCTGTCCGGCCTGTTGCCGTCCAGCTCCACCGGCAGCACGATGTTCTCGTACACGTTCAGCACTGGAACCAGGTTGTAGCTCTGGAACACGAACCCGATCTTCCTGCGCCGGAAGATGGTGAGCTCCTCGTCCTTCAGCTTTGAAATGTCCCTGCCGTCCACCCACACCTTCCCCGAGGTGGGCCGGTCCAGGCCTCCCAGCATGTGCAGAAGGGTGGATTTCCCGCTTCCGGACGTGCCCACGATGGCTACAAACTCGCCCAGCTCCACAGACAGGTCCACCCCGTCCAGGGCCTTCACCAGCGTGTCGCCGCTGCCGTAATATTTCTTCAGTTGACTGGCCTTTAATATACTCATACAGATAACCTCCTCGCTGACGGCTCCCCGGCCTGCCGTTGCGCTCCTTCCCGCAGAGCAATGGCCTTATAGAACCGATTTTCTATAAGGCCATTATATAAGAGTAATCTTTCCACATTCTTTCTCAAATCTTACACCTTTGACAGATTTTCCTCCGCCCTGGGGAGATAGACCCCGAAGCAGCTCCCTTCTCCCTCCCGGGAGCTCACCTTAATGTAGCCGTCCTGCCTCTCCAGGATCTCCCGCGCCAGGTAGAGTCCTATGCCGATGCCGTCCTCCTGCTGCATCCCTTTTCCCCGGCAAAATCTCCCAAAGATCCGGGCTCTCTCCTCCTCCGGGATGCCCGGGCCCTGATCCTTAACCTGAACGCAGACGTAGAACTCAAACTCCCGGGCGCTGACGCCCACCCGGGAGCCTGCGGGCGCGTACTTGATGGCATTGTCCACGATGTTTCCCAGGGCCTCGGCCGTCCACTTCCTGTCGTACCGGCAGAACACCTCCCCCCGCGGAAAGCGCACGTCCAGCTCTATGCCCTTCTCCCGGGCCTTCGGCCCAAAGGCCGCCGCCACGTCCTGGAGCAGCGGAAGGAGGTTTTGGCCCTCCGGGAAAATCTCCAGGACGCCGGACTCCAGCCGGGACATTTTCACAAGGGCCTGGATCAGAAATTCCAGCTTCCTCGTCTGCCCCATGATCTGCCGGGCCAGCTCTCTTTCCTCCCCATCCGATGCCTTCTCCTCCAGCAGCTCTCCGTAGAGGAGGATGTTGGAGAGGGGCGTCCTTGTCTGATGGGAGATGTCGGACACGAGGGCCTTCATATTATCCCTCTCCCGCCTTGTCTCCTCCAGGGCGTGTCTGGTGGAGGTGAAATACTGTTTCCAGCGGGACTCCAGCCGGGACAGCTCTGTCTCGTCATAGCGCTCCTCCTCAAAGGTCCCGTCCATGGCGCTCTCCAGCATCTCGTCCAGCCGCTCCATGGTCTTCTTAGCTCCGATCTGTATTCTCATGCTCTTCTCTCCCACACATACCCCAGGCCGTACACAGTCTCTATAGGCTTGTAGCCTTCCCGTCCCTCCAGCTTGCGCCGGAGCCGGTTTACCGCAACGCTGAGGGCGTTCTCCTCCACAAACTGCGCCTCGTCACTCCACAGGATGTCCATCAGCCTCTCCCGGGTCATGGTCTGCCCCGGATGGGTGACAAAGCACCGCAGGAGCTTCTGCTCAATCCGGCTTAAGACAATCTCCTGGCCGTCCACGAAAAACCGCATCTCCCCAAACAGGAAACGGTATCTGCCATCCTCGTAGGTATCCTTCCCCTGCTCCGCTGCCTGGCCTGCGCGGAGCCGCATCCGATCCACCCTGGCCCGCAGGGCCATAAGTCCGAAGGGCTTGGTGATATAATCGTCCGCTCCCAGTGAAAATCCGGTGATCTCGTCGCTTTCCAGGTCATTGGCCGTGATGAGGAGCACCGGGATCCGGGACTGGCCCCGAATTTCTCTTAAAACATCATATCCGCTGCCATCCGGCAGGTTCACGTCCAGCAGCGCCATGTCCGCCTTCTCTCTGTTCCAGAGCTCCCTTGCCTCCCGGGCTGAGAAAGCCTGCAGGAAGGACGTGTCCTCCCTCCCCAGGGCCAGGGCGATTCCCTGGTTCAGTCCCCTGTCGTCCTCCACGATCAGAATTTTGTACATCTGTCTCTCTCCTTACTCCTTATTCATATTTTCCCTTTGCCACCTTCCTGCCCTGTAGGAAGCTCTGATTTTTATTTACGAAGGACTTTGTCCTGGCCCGGAGCAGAAGCCTTCTCCCCTCCGGCGTCCGGGTGTAGGCCACCTGGTACCTTCCCAGAACCTTTCGCATATGCTTCTCAAAGACCAGCGCTCTCTCCTTTTTATTTCCAAAGATTTCCGGAACGCTGTAGAACTCCTCGCTCCGTCCGCTCCTCTTCTCCCTTGTCAGCAGATACCTGGGATTGTCTATGACTCCCCAGATCTCCTCCATGCAGGCGGCAAAGGTGGTCTTGTCCCGCATGGTCCCGCCCTTGAGCCAGGTTCCAATGACCAGGCCGTCAGCGGACTCCACCTGGGCCCTGCAATGCTGCGGATCCTCCAGCTCCCCGATCTCTGCCAGGGCGTCAGCCACCGCCTGGCTGATCCGCGTCATCCTGCGCTCCGGCGTGCTGAGCCGCACAAGCCTCACTCCATATCTTGCCACCAGCACGCAGGCGGCCAGCATGGCAAGGCCCAGGGCCGCCGCCGGCACAGATCGGGCCCCGTAGGCCGCCTGAGTGAACACCCGCCCAAGCCCCATCAAAACCGCTATGAGCAGGCTCAGGATTTCCATCCACACGGCGTTCACAAAGAGGAAGCCGGTCTTTGCCTCCTCCGCAGGGATGTCCTCCACCTGCTGCACCTCCATGCCGCCCCGGATCTCCCGCAGGGATCTCTGCCACCGGCTTCTCATCCCCTCCCGGTCTGATGCCCTCTCAAGCATCATCTCATTGACCTTCTCCATCTTCTCTTTAGTGTCAAATTCCGGGATAGCCAGGCGCTCCACGCCGCTCTCTATGACATCGTCCTTCCAGGACACGCCCAGGAAGGCATGAAACCTCCTGACCAGCGTCTCGTAGTCCCCGGAGAAATCCGCATGCTTTGTCTTTCCCGATTTCTCCGGAAAAATGCAGGCAAGATGCCAGATATTCCCCGTCTTCTCCGGGTGATCCCGGTCTGTCCGTATGGTGCGTCCCCTCATCTGGTTGCTCAGCATGAAGGAGCCCACGTAGGTGGCCAGGACAAGAGAGTTGATGCAGGGTGCATCCCACCCCTCTCCCAGAAGGGACTTGGTTCCCACCAGGACATTGATTTCACCCTGGCGGAACAGCTCCGTGACCACCGCCACGATGTGGGTGTTTTTCCCTTTCACCTTCAGCTGGCCGTAACCCGTCTCCCTCACAGGGGACAAAGTGCCCTGGCATCCCTTCTGTCCCAGCAGCTCCTCCAGCTTCTCCCTGGTGTCCATGGGCACAAGGATCACTGAGCCGCTGAGACACCCCAGGCGGACGCCCTCACGCCCCTGCCTTCTCAGGTGCTCAAAGATGGGCACTGCCCCGATCTCCGCAGCCATGACCTGATCCGTCCCCGCGAGGGACAGCTTGTCCTTCTTGATATAGTCGCACAGAACCAGAAGGCGCAGCTCCTCTCCCAGAGAGCTGTACTCCGCGTCCACGATCCGACCGATGCTCTCCATCTTGCCCTGGCTCTTTGCCAGAAGCCTCTGCATGGCGTCCCTGTGGGTGAGAGACACCTTTTTCCGGTAAATACAGCCCGCCTCCTTCAGCTCCCGCAGCAGCTCCTCCCGGTCACTCTGAGTCACCTCGTAGGAGTCCGCGTCATCGTAGAGAAACCCCTGCAGGAGAACCTCCAGCCAGGAGCTGTCAAGCCTGGGCAGCCTTCCCTCCGCTCCGATCAGCTCTCTTAAGTACGCCGGAAAGGGGATCTGCTGTGTCTGGCAAAAGATGAGAAGGGCGGAAAAATACTTCGGGTTGTCCAGGAACCTCTCACTGTACTCCTCCGGGCTTCGCAGTCCCCTGTGGGTGGCGATCATATCCGTAAATCTGCTCCCTGTAAGGAGCCGGTTCCTCACAGCCTCCTCCTTCTTCTGATAGTCCTCTATCTGGCGCAGTTCCTCCCTGGCAGGCCAGTTGAAAAAGATATAGTCCTCGTGGGGACACAGACTCCCCTCCTTCACCAGCTCCGGCGTGAAGATCTCCTCATCGATGGGGCCGCACAGGTCGATATAGCGCTTCCACTGTCCCGGCGTGCTGTCGTAGGGCGGCGTGGCTGTCAGGGCGATGACCGTCACCCCCTTCAGCTCCTTCATAAACTTTTCCAGCGCCTTCCACCACTCGCTCCTTAAGTGATGGGCCTCGTCCAGGCAGATGGTCCGAATGCCAGCCGCCCGCACCGCCTCGAGGATGTCAAAGTCCCGGAAGTCCACATCCTCGGACTCCCCCTCCGTGTGCTCTCCGTCTGTGGCCTCCGTCTTCTTGTCACCTGCTTCCTGCTCGTTATCCTCTGTCAGCTCACCTTCGCTGTCCGCCAGCCTGCCCTGATATCTCTTCATGGCGCTGTACAGAGCCTGGTAGGTGATGGCTGTGATGGTCTTCATGTTTTTCAGATCATTGGAGAGAAGCTCCTCCGGATCCCTGCCCGGGAGGAGAAATCCCTCCACAATGCGCTCCAGCCACTGCTGCCGGATGGTGATGCCAGGAGACAGGATCAGGCAGGGCGCGCCGAGGCGCCGGATCAGCTCAATCCCAAGAGTCGTCTTCCCGGACCCGGGCGCCGCTACGATATGCATCTTCCCGTCCGCCAGGTATTTGTCCGCATTGGAGAGGACCCTGTCCTGGTAATCCCTCCAGGTTCCCCTGAACTGCAGTGTATCCTCGTATATGTTTTTCATTCCTCACATTCCCCTTGTGCTGTCTTTGTCATGCTTCAAGTCCACTCTATATGGATTTTTGGAAAAAGTCAATGGCCCGGGAAAACGAAAGGGCTGTATCCCTTTTTCCCCTTGCCCTTATACACCGCACAGCAGTATACTGATATTGAAAAAAGAAAAAAGGAAAGGAGACGGCGAAACGCCGGAATTGACGCAATGAAAAAGATGATCTTAGTTACTTCCCCACCCGCCTGTGGGAAAACCTATATTTCCAAACAGCTTGCCGAAAATCTGAAGCATGTTGTCTATCTTGACAAGGACACTCTGATTCCCCTTTCCAACCGGGTATTCATAGCTGCCGGCCAGGAAATCAACAGGAGCTCTGACTTTTTCGAAGAGAATATAAGGGATTACGAGTACGAGGCCATTGTGGACATCGGCGTGGAGGCGCTGGCCTACGATGACATTGTCCTCATCAACGCTCCCTTTACCAAAGAGGTTCACAACGAGGAGACGCTGGAGCGCTTCCGCACCAAGCTGCGAAAAAAGGGCGCCAAGCTGGTAGTCATCTGGGTCGTGACTGATCCGGAGGTGTGTCACGAGAGAATGATCCAGAGAGCTTCAGACCGGGATACCTGGAAGCTGGAACACTGGGATGAGTATATAAAGACCATCGATTTTTCTATCCCGGAGCCCCTGAAGCGCCTGGACGCGGGGCATGATCTAATCCTCTTCTACAATTCCTCCGACGCGGAGTTTGACCAGTCCATGAAGACAATTCTCCCCCTGCTGGAGGAGGACGGGGAGATATAAGGGTCTTCCAAAAAATTTCAAGAGCGGCAGAATTTTAATTTTCCGCCGCCCTTGATTTTTTCATTCAGCCTTGAGCAGGAGAGCTGTTTGCTCAAGGTCCTATTTCTTCCTTTAAATATTGTTCAACTAATGCTACTACTTCTTTTGCTGTCTCCAACTGTTCTTTTGCATCTTCAATTGATACAATGTAAAAATCATCGTAATCACTGGCATGGCGAATTTCCTGTGCCAGGCCAGTTCTCTCGCCCCACCAATATCATCCAGGCTATGCTGCATACAAGTCTACCCCTTCATTCTTAATATTGTTATAGAATGGATATGCTCTGATCCATTTATTAAAATGATCCGAATTCTTCACAATAGGCATGATTTCCAAATCATTATCAAAATTATAATCAAAAGTCAGGTCGGAAAGCGTATGCCCTTTACTTCGTATCTCATCGTCTGACAGATCCACCAAGATCATAATATCAATATCTGAATTCGGGCCAAAATCGCCTCTTGCATAAGAGCCGTATAATATCACAGACTTCAGCCTTTCTCCATAAATTTTATGCACGTCTTCCACATATTTTTTTAATATTTCATTCCAAACCAAAGACATATACTTCCTCCTTCCCACTCTTTTTCTAATTATAGTATATCTATTTTACAGAATGAAATCAATCATACTTTTATGTGCCACCATATGTTTTCTTCAAAAAAACCCTTACAAACAGCATATACCGCCATTTGTAAGGGTTTCCCTTTCAGAATATCAATGCATGAATTTACATTCCAGCCTGCGCTGCAACCTCTGCTGCGAAGTCGTCTACCTTCTTCTCGATTCCCTCGCCTGTCTCGAAACGTACAAACTTCTTCACTTCCATGTTTGCGCCGTTCTCCTTTGCAACCTTGGCAACGTACTTGGCAACTGTCAGGTCGCTGTCCTGTACGTACACCTGATCCAGCAGGCAGATCTCCTTCATCTCTTTGTTGAGACGTCCGATGATCATCTTCTCAATGATGTTGTCCGGCTTATCCGGGTTCTCTGTCTTAGCCTGTGCAAGCAGGATCTCCTTCTCGTGATCCATAAACTCCTGAGAAACCTCATCCCTGGACACATACTTCGGAGACATAGCCGCAACCTGCATAGCCACGTTCTTCAGACATGTCTTGATCTCATCGTTGATCACGTCGGTAGCTGCCTCTACAAGGACGCCGATACGTCCGCCGCCGTGGATGTAAGCCACAACGCATCCGTCGGAAACGATCTTCTCAAATCTTCTGATGTTCAGCTTCTCACCGATCACGGAAATCTTCTCTGTCAGGGCCTCCTGTACAGTCTTGGAGCTGTCCTCGATCCATGGCTCTGCCATGAAAGCGTCCATATCCTTTGCCTCTGTAGCCAGAGCCTGATCGGTAACTGCCTTTACAAAGCCCTGGAACTCAGCGTTCTTTGCAACAAAGTCTGTCTCGGAGTTTACCTCAACGATAGCTGCTGTCTTGTCTTCCTTAACCTCAGCCATAACAAGACCCTCTGCGGCAATTCTGCCGGCCTTCTTAACAGCCTTTGCCTCGCCGTTCTTTCTCAGGTACTCGATCGCTGCGTCCATATCTCCGTTTGTCTCGCTGAGGGCCTTCTTGCAGTCCATCATGCCTGCGCCTGTCATCTCTCTCAGCTCTTTTACCATACTAGCTGTTACTGCCATTTCTTTTTCCTCCATATATAATTGATCATATATAGTTCTTCAAGTCTGCTTCCGGGGTCAGATTAAGCCTCAACTGTCTCCTCTGCTGTCTCCTCGTAAGCCTCCTCGCCCTCTGCGTACTCTTCCTCATTGTACTCAGCAGCGCCCTGGTTAGCCTCAACAACAGCGTCAGCCATCTTGGAAACGATCAGCTTAACCGCACGGATAGCGTCGTCATTTCCAGGAATTACATAGTCGAGCTCTTCCGGATCGCAGTTTGTATCAGCGATACCGATAAGCGGAATTCCAAGGGTATGAGCCTCCTGCACGCAGATTCTCTCCTTCTTCGGGTCAACAACGAAGATTGCGTCCGGCAGTCTCTTCATCTCTTTGATACCGCCAAGGTTCTTCTCCAGCTTCTCCCACTCTTTTTTCAGCTTGATAACTTCCTTCTTCGGCAGAACATCAAATGTTCCGTCCTCAGCCATAGCCTCGATCTCTTTCAGACGTGCCACACGGCTCTTGATGGTCTTGAAGTTTGTCAGCATACCGCCGAGCCATCTCTCATTTACATAGAACATACCGCAGCGCTCTGCCTCTGTCTTGATAGCGTCCTGAGCCTGTTTCTTTGTTCCAACGAACAGGATCGTGCCGCCCTCTGCCGCGATATCGGATACTGCCTGGTAAGCCTCATCTACTTTTCCAACGGATTTCTGCAGGTCGATGATGTAGATACCGTTTCTCTCTGTGTAGATGTAGGGAGCCATCTTAGGGTTCCATCTTCTTGTCTGATGTCCAAAGTGAACACCTGCTTCTAAAAGCTGTTTCATTGAAATAACACTCATGTTTCTTTCCTCCATTTGGTTTTCTTTCTTCCGCACATTTCATTTCCCGCATGACCGTCTTTTTGTGAAAAAAGCTTAGGCACCGGTGCGGGCAGACATATGCGTGTTTTTTTGCAACGGTCATATATTATCATAAAACCCGCCCTGTTGCAAGCATTTCTCCCGATTTTGTTCTCGTTTTGTCCTCCGCTTTTCCTGATTTTGTCCTTCTTCTTTTTGACGGATTAATCAGCAGTCAATGCCCTTTCTCTGATAGAAGAGGTTGAACAGGATGTACCCGGCCGCGATCCACAGGGCGCACACCCCCAGGGCGACGAAATTGCCCTTTGTGAACAGCTCCTGGCTTTGAGTCACGCCACTGTAAATTGTCTGAAATGAGGTGGTGGGCACAGCGACGGACACCTTCTCCAACGTCTCGCTGAGTCCTCCAAAAAGAGGCGGCAGCATGGTCAGCAGCATGAGGGGCGCGCCGATGGTTCCGGCCGACGCCTGATCCCTGGCTAAAAGTCCCGCCAGCGCCCCCAGGAAGCACAGCCCCGCCGAGGCCAGCAGCACAGCCCCTGTGTAAACCGGGAAATTCTTCACATCCCCCCCTGTGATGAAGAACACAGCCGCAGCGTCCAGAGCCGTCATCAACAGGCACACGATCATCTTGGAGGCCAGGAACTCCTGCCCTCTCACCCGGGCCATCATGAGGGAGCGGAGGGTGTATTTTTCCTTCTCCTCCGCGATCATCACAGGCAGGATGCTGGTGGGGCTGATAGCGATGGAAAACACAGCGCACATGCCAAGCACGTAATCTCCCATCTCATCCCCCAGGTCTTTGAAAACATTCTGGTAGATAAAGCAAAATACAATGGGAATAAGAAAGCTCACCAGAATATTCTTGTTGGTCAGGCATCCCTTCAGATCCTTTTTCAGTAAGGTAAAAATAATTTTTCCGCTCATGGCTATTGTTCCTCCTTTGTCAGTGTAAGAAATACGTCCCGCAGACTGGGCTCCTCAGAGTGGATCATAAGAACCTCCCCGACCTGCTCCAAAGACTTCAGCAGTGCTTCTCTTTCCAGAGGCACCTCCTTCTTTCCCTCCCCCGTGGTGATGACCACCCTTTTCCGGGAGTATTTCAGCTTCAGCTCCTCCGGTGAACCGCTCTCCACAATGCTTCCTCTATTTAAAAGGGCTACCCTGTGACAGAGCTCATCCGCCTCCTCCATGTTGTGGGTGGTGAGAAAAACTGTGGCCCCCTCCCGGTTCAGCTTCCTGATAAGATCCCTTATCTCATCCGCCGTAGCCGGGTCCAGGTTGGCCGTGGGCTCGTCCAGAAAGAGGAGGCCCGGCTCGTGGATGATGGTCCTGGCAAAGACCAGTCTCTGCTTCATCCCCCGGGAGAGCTTCTCCACCTTCTTCCTGGCGGCATCAAGAAGCTCCACCGCCTCCAGCGTCCTTCGGATTTTTTTCTTCTTATCCTTAATCCCGTAAATATCCGCGAATATGTCCAGGTTTTCATAGACTGTCATCTTCTCATACAGGCCGCTCATGTCGCTCATAATACCGATCTTCTTTTTTATATCCGGTGAAAACGGATCCTTCCCCAGCACAGTCACTTCCCCGCTGTCACTGTGAAGCTGCCCGGTGAGGAGCTTAATGGTAGTCGTCTTGCCTGCCCCGGAGGGTCCCAGGTATCCGAAGATCTCTCCTTGTTTGATTTCCAGATCACAGTGATCCAGCGCCTTTACCTTTCCAAAGGTCTTTGTCAGTTGATTTGCTTTTACGATGTTTGTCATGGCTTTCGTCCTCCTTACAGCTCCTATCCTACCGATTCTGTAGATTTTCACCTTATTTTCCCGGTAAATGGAGCCTGCAAGGGGATGAACGGAGCAAAAAAAGGGGTGAAACCTGCAAGGCCTCACCCAAAAAGTCACTTTTTTATTTCTCATATGTGCTGAGTCCCGGTCTCAAGGGCAGGGAAAAAGGCTCTCTTTTTCCGGATCACAAGGAGGACAGCCAGCCCTGCCAGGAACCAGATCACACAGACAGCGCTGCCCCAGGCCAGGGACACATCCATAAAGCCCTCCATGGGCTGTATTTTTTTCAGGACCACTCCCAGGATACCGGTGGGCAGAAACTCCGCCACTCTTCCAAAGGCCACATTCCAGTAGGAAAAGACCGGCGCCACATAGACGGCCACCACGCTGATGGCTGCGTACACATTCACGCTGTTCTGGTCCTTTGCGTACACCCCGGTCAGGAAGCCCCAGGGCAAAAGGGCCGTCACGCCGGCCAGATGGATCAGCAGGTACTCCGGCAGGAGGGACATATCCGCCCCCGCGATGAGAAACACCACCACAGCCATGAGCTCTCCCACCACCAGGCAGGCCACGGCCTTAGCCGCCGCAAACTGAGCCAGCGTCACGCCGGACCGGGACAGAAGGGACAGGGTGTCCCTCTCTTTTTCCTCCACCAGCAGGAGGGGAAAATCTGTCAGCGGCACCAGCACGATATTAAAAAGTCCCGTGGTCAGAATCAGCATCCAGGGATCAAAGTACACCATCCGGAAGATCATTGCCAGAATGGCCGGGGTAAAGGCCATCAGCAGAATCGTTTTATCCGTAAAGGACGTCCAGATATCCTTCTTCAGCAGCGTCCACATTCTCTTCATTTTACTTTCCTCCTAAGGCTCACTGATTTAAAATTCATACATGCTTCGCAGCTCCTGGATCTTTCCCTTGGACAGGGGCACGTCTGTCTTCTCGTATCCCGACAGGCGCAGGGAGTAGGAATTTCTCGTCCACTTCACCAGCTCCACCACCTTCTGCATGTTCACAATGTAGGATCGGTGGCACCGGAAAAAGCCGAACCTGGCCAGCTTTTCCTCCAGCTCTCCCATCCGGAAGGCACCCGTATACTGCTCCCGCTTTACGTACACAAAGACCTTCCCGTCATTCGCCTCCACGTAGTCGATCTCCTCCGGATTAAAGAGGAAATTCTTCTCATTGTAGGAGACGGAAATCTTGCTCACCTGGGGAAGCTCCGGGCTGTCCTGGGTGTTCTCCCCCTGGTCGATGCACCGCACCTCCCCCTGAATGATCTCATAGTGATCCCCGGGGCAGATGCAGGTGTCCCGGTGGGACAAGGACAGGGTCACAAGCCGCCCCTCCCGCTCATAAAAGCTCTCCATCCAGCCAAGGATGACCTTCTTTGACTCTTCCTCCTCAAAGGCAATAGGATTCAGGACAAAAAAGTCCTGCGCTCCCCTGACAATCTCCCGGGCGATCCGCACCCTCTTCTTCTGTCCCTCCGTACATGCGCCCAGCTTTTTTCTCATCAGCTCCGAAAGGTGCATCTGCTCCACCGCGGAGCGCACTCTCCCCGACCTGCCGGACAGCCCCGCAAAAAACTTCAGATAGCTTTTCACTGTCATCCTTTCATACAGGGCTCCCTTATCTTCCACATATCCCGCGTCCCGGCCCGCCGCCTCCATCAGAGGGGCTTCGTCCTTTTTGGTTCCCTCGAAATGGAGCATCCGGCTTCCGGATAAAACCTCCCTCAAAAGCTCTTCCATAATCTGTTCTCCTTTGGCTTCACCCTGCCATTTTCCGCAGCAGGCAAAATACTTCTCCATTGTACTGGATGGAGGCGTACATTTCAATATATATGGAAGAAGTATTCCCGGAGGTTCTCCCGAAAGAGGGGCGTAAAAAAGGACCTGCGCTGTAAAGCGCAGATCCTGTATCTGTCCGCCATATCCTAGAGAACTCTTCTCACACAGCGGAGCTGCCGGTATGTACAGCTCGACCACTCCACAATGCCTACCTCCGGGGATGAGGCGTGGATGATGCCGCCCGTGCCATTGTAGATACCTACGTGTCCATAGTACACGAGGAGATCTCCCGCCTGTGCCTGGGAGAGAGGGATCTCCACTCCCGCCGTGGCCTGGGCTGTGTCAGTCCTTCCCAGGCTGACGCCAAAGGCCGCGTAGATCTGCTGGGTAAAGCCGGAGCAGTCGATGCCGTTTGTCAGGCTGTTGCCCCCGTATACATAGGGGTTGCCCAGGAACTGTCTCGCATAGGCGACCACCGCCCATCCGTCTGTCCCCTGGGGAGGAATGACTGTACTGCCCCCACCACTGGAGCCACTGCCGCCGCTGGAACCGCTGCCACCAGATCCACCGCCGTTGGATGGCTGGCTGGGGGTAGTATCCTGGGCCGCGGCTGCTGCCGCTGCCGCCGCCTGGGCCTCCTGCTGCCTGCGGGCCTCTTCCTCCGCCTGCTGAGCAGCCACCGCCTCCTGAATGTCCGCGTCAAGCTGGGCAATCTCGGACTGCTTCCCCTCAATCATCGTTCCCAGGGAAGCCTTGTCGTTCTCCAGCTGGCTCTGCATCTGGTTCATGCTCTCCGCCTCCTCCTGGAGACTTTCGGAGAGCTTCTCTATCTTCTCCGTTGTAGCTACATACTCTTCCTGCTTCTGTCTGTCATATGTGTGCACATTTTTTATGTACTCGGCCTTGTTCACCAGATCTGAAAAGCTCTCTGCCGAGAGGAGCAGCTCCAGCTCGTTGCCGCTTCCGGACTCGTACATGTACTGAATACGCTTTTTCATATCCTCGTACTGCTTGTCCTGCTGCACGATCGCCTCCTCCAGGTCTATATTCGCCTGGTCGATCTCCTCCTGCTTTTTCTGCAGATCCGACTCCAGTGTGCTGATCTTGTCCAGAATACCTGTCAGCTCGGACTGGAGCGAAACCACCTCGTCCTCTGCCGCCGCCTTGTCATTTTGCAGATCCTCCACAGAGGGGGTTGCAAAGACAGGGCTGACCGCCATGGAACTGATCAGCGCCGCTGTGATAAAAGCCTGTGCGATTTTTCTCTTCATATTCTCCCACCTGTCTGTTGTAAATTATTTATACTCTTATGATTTCAGTTTTCACTTATTCAAAATACATGTTACTACATATTTTCGTTTATTTCAACATTTTCCAGGAATTCACAAAAGAAAAGCAGCGCTCCTTCCCTCAAAGGGCAATGGAGCGCTTCTCGTTCTTTGACTATTCTTTTTTCAGGTAAATCCTAACGATAAATTCCTACCAGCATCTTCTGTACCAGGGTGATCCGTACACGCTGGCGATCTTGACCACGTCTCCCGGCTTGGGCGCGTGGATCATCTGACCGTTCCCGATATAGATCCCCACATGTGTTCCGTAGCACACGATGTCTCCCGGCTGTGGATTGCTGACTGCCACGCCGCAGCCTCCCTGTGCCTGGGAAGTCCTGGGAAGGGAAATGCCCGCCACCGCATGGCAGTACTGCACAAGTCCGGAGCAGTCAAATTCCACACCAGGTGTGGAGCCGCCGTATACATAGGGTACATTCAGCTGGCTGTACGCTGCGTTTACAATAGCCTGTGCAGTGGATGTGTTTCCACTGGATACGCTGCCGGATGAGCCAGATGAGCCGGATGAGCCTGAGGAGGAACTGCCGGTGGAACCAGATGTTCCGCTGCCGGTCGAAGCTCCTGTGGAGCTGCCCCCGGTTGTTCCGCCGCTCTGCACAGTCGTATTGCCCGTTGTCCCTGTATCCTGGCTTTCCGCCTCCCGCTGAGCCGCCTCCGCCGCGGCAGCCTCTGCCGCCGCCTGGATCTGCTGGTCATAGTTGGCGACCTCCGCCTTCTTCTGCTCCAGAGTCTCATTCAGCTCCGCTTCCTGGGCCTCGTACTCAGCCTGCATGGTCTCCTGCTTATCCTGCTCTTCCTCCAGCGTATCCTTCAGATCCTGGATCTCTTTCTCCGTATCCTCCAGAGCCTGAAGCTGCTGCCTGTCATAGGTATGTACATTGGAGATATACTCCGCCTTGTTTACAAAATCTGAAAAATCCGTGGCAGACAGAAGAGTCTCCAGGGCAGTAGCCTGTCCGTTCTCGTACATATACTGAATGCGCACCTTCATAGAAGCATACTGCTCCTCCGCCTTCTGCTGGGCTGTATCCAGATCCTCCTGGGCCTGGATGATCTTTTCGCCGGTGGAGATCATCTCCTCCTCAAGCTCACCCGCTTTATTGAGAAGTTCTGTCAGCTGCTCCTGTAGGGAGTCCGCCTCGCTCTGGGCCGCCGCTTTACTGCTCTCAAGTTCGTTTGTGTCCGGAGCAGCCAAAACCGGTGTCGCGGCTACGGAGCTGGCCAGAACCGCGGCGAGAACTGCTCTTCCATATCTCTTCATCTTTATTATCGTCACCCTTTCCGGTCATTTCTTATAGAAATCTTTCTTTTTCAACAGCATTTATTATAAATGACCAGTTAAAGTTTTGCAATATTTTTTAATACTTTTGTAATATTTTCATATTTCCATCACATTTCTCATCCGGCGCAGCAGGGAAAATCCCTTCCGCATCAGATCCTCTCCCGCTAAAGAGCCGCTGTATTTCTCTCCTCCGGTCCTCCCGGGAGCACCGGCTTCTCGTCAATCCTCTGGATCAGGACAAACATGGTGGCTGCAAAGGCAGCGCAAAGGACAGTGACGACGCTGATGCGCAGATTGTCCTCCATCAGCCATCCGAAGAGGCCGAACTGCGTGGCCGCCACAGAGATCAGGTTCATCACCACATGGGCCGCAGCCGGGGCCTTCACAGAGCCGTATTTTTCATAGACATAGCTGAGCATCATGCCCGTGGCAAAGGCGTACAGCATCTGGACCATGTTTCCGTGAAGGATAGCAAACACGAGGCTTGAGAAAAAGGCCGCGTGCATAAACCCGGACTGCTCTCTCATCCGCTTGAACATCATGCCCCGGAAGACAAGCTCCTCGGATATGGGCACCAATACTCCGAGACAGAGGAGCTGCATCCCAAAGGGAGCGCTGTAGAGAGACTCGGAGGTCTGCTGGTAGTTGGCGCTGTAGCTGGAGATGCCGGAGATCAGGATCAGGTTGTTCAGCCCCACACAGAGAGCCGCCGCAATCCCGATCACGGCCCCGTACTTCCACAGGGGCGCCTTCCTGTTGGGGATCACGCCCGCCAGCCGCTCATTTTTCCTGTCCTTGTGGAACATATATAAGATGACAGGGATGACGATGAGCGCGGTAACGCCCTCAAGCTGGGTGGTGTACCGCAGCATTTTCTCCGAGATAGACAGGGAGAAATTTAACATGTCCTGCTGACTCTGCATGGCTCCTATTGTCTCTTCATAGTGCCGGGAAATATAGAAAAACGTATACCCCATCACAGCCACCATACTGACGCCGATGCTGATCAGATATTTGATGATCAGGGGCGTCCATGCGTACCATGCTCCCCTCCTGACCGGGGGTGACACATGGCCTGTCGGCATCCCCTGCGGCATTTTGTGGGGTTCACTGTCTGTTCCGGGCTCCTGGTTCGGATTTTCCCAAGGATTATTCATATATCGTAAGCCTCGCTTTCTCGATCATTGTATGCGCTGCCCGCAGGCAGGCTCTCAAAATTCTTTTTTATTCTACTTCCGAAACAGAAAAGTTGCAATTAAAAAACTATAAACTCTTTCATTTCTCCTGATTTCGCCCTATAATAATAGAAACACCCCACGAAAGGAGCTTAATATATCATGGAAGATCAGAAACAGCGCGTTTACGATGCCCTGAACAAGCTGGGCATTAAATATGAAGTAGTGGAGCATGAGCCCGTCCATACCATGGAGGACATGGACCGCCTCGGCCTGCCCCAGAAGGGAACTCTCTGCAAGAACCTGTTCCTGCGGGACGCCAAGGGGAAACGGCACTTCCTCGTCACCTGCGATGAGAAGAAAAAGGTGGACCTGAAGGCGCTGGGCCGCACTCTCGGAGCCGGCAACTTAAGCTTTGCCTCCGAGGAGCGCCTGGAGAAATATCTGGGTCTGAAGCAGGGCAGCGTATCCCCCTTCGGACTGATGAATGACACAGACCATGCGGTAGAATTTTTTATCGACAAGGATTTAAGCCGCTGCAAGAGCCTTGGCATCCATCCCCTGGAGAACACAGCCACTGTGTTCCTGTCCTTCAAGGATCTGGACAAGTTCCTCTGGGATCTGGATGTGGATGTAATTAAGATCAAGCTGTAGGCATATCGCCCGCCGGCCGGGACTCTAAGGCTGTATATGGTATATAAAAGAGACAGGAGATCTTTAACGAAAAAGGAACTCCTGTCTCTTTTTGGTTTACAGCTGTGTTTCGCTTACGTCCGCCCTTCCGAACTCCTCCAGCGCCCTGCGAATGTCCGCCTCGCCGCCTGTCAGGGTTCCCTGGATCATGCCCGGCTTTCCGCCGCCCCGGCCCTCAAACCGGCTGTTCAGGCTCTTCCCAAGAGGCCGCACATCCGTCTGTCTGCTGCCGATCACATACCGCCAGCCGCCGTCCTTCGCCGCCGTAAAGACGCCGCAGACGCAGGCTCCCCTCTCCAGGAGCAGGTTCATCAGCTCTCTCGGAGCATCCCCCGCAAGGTCGTCCGCAAAGACAGCCGTCACCGGCTCGTCCACACGGATTTCCTTCGCACGGTACGCAAGGATCTGATGCTGGAGTCTTCCGTTCTCATACCTCTGCTTCTCCAGCTCCTCCTTCTGCCGCTTTACCGCCCCGGCGATCTGGTTCTCCTTCTCGCACAGAAGAGCGCCTATCTCCTTAGCGGCTGCCAGCTTGGCCTCGTAGTCCCTGAGCGCCCGAAAGCCGCAGAGCATGGTGATGCGCTCACCGCCTTTGTAATTCATCCGGTTCACCAGCTTGATCATCCCGATCTCCCCTGTCCGCTTCACATGAGGCGCGCAGCAGGCGCACACGTCGTAGCCGGGCACACTCACGATCCGGACCTGTCCCTCGATCTCAATCTTACTCCGGTACTCCATATGCTCCAGCTCCTCCTTCGAGGGGTACTGGACAAGGACCTCCAGATCCAGCGCCGCCGCCCGGTTGGCCTCCCACTCGATCTTTCGGAGCTCCTCCGCCGAAATAGGGCCGTCAAAATCCATGGTACAGTAGTCGCTGCCCAGATGAAAGCCCACGTTGTTGTATCCGAAACGGCTGTGGACGAGGCCGGAGACAATGTGCTCTCCGGTATGCTGCTGCATCTTCTCAAAGCGCTCCTCCCAGTCGATCCGGCCCCGGACAGCCTCTCCCGGCTCCAGGGCCTCCTCCGTCCTGTGGTACACAACACCGTCCCTCTCCTGGGCATCCACCACCTTTATCTCTCCCAGGTATCCGGTGTCCGCGTACTGCCCTCCTCCTTCCGGGAAAAAGCAGGTCTGGTCCAGCACGGTCCAGAATCCGCCGCCTTTCTCACATGCCTGGCAGGATAAAACCCGGGCCTCAAATTCCCTCATGTGGCTGTCCTCGTAAAACAGTTTCCTGGTCATCTCTTCAACACCTACATTCTCTGTATTCACATCTTCTACATTCTCTCCGGAGCCTCAAAGCCCAGCACATCGATACAGCTCTCCAGGATCTTCTTTGTCAGCACGAGAAGGGCGATGTAGCTCTTACGCACTTCCTTATCCTCCTCTGCCAGGATCTTTGTCTCGTGGTAGAACCGGTTGAAGGCGTTGGCCAGCTCATAGATGTAAGCGCAGATCTTGTGGGGCGCCAGCTCCTCAAAGGCGGTCTCCATCACGCCGTTGTACTTGGCTGCCTCCAGCATAAGTGCCTTCTCCTCCTCCCCGTGGGCTCCGGCGATGGCCAGGCCCTCCAGCGACTCTCCCGCCTCTGTGTATTTATTAAGGATGGACTTGATCCGCACGATGGTGTAGAGAATATAAGGGCCTGTATTTCCCTCAAAGGAAGTGAACCTGTCCACGTCGAAGACATAGTCCTTGGCCGCCTGGTTGGAGAGGTCTCCGTATTTGATGGCGGAAAGTCCCACGATCTTCGCTGTCTCTCTGGCTTCCTCCTCTCCCACGGTCCGGTTGTCCGTGATCTTGCGGTACATCTCCTCGTCAATCTCCGCGATCAGGCTCTCCAGGCGCATGACGCCGCCCTCCCTTGTCTTGAAGGGCTTCCCGTCCTTGCCGTTCATGGTGCCAAAGCCCAGGAACCGCAGCCTTGTCTCCTCCGGCACAATGCCTGTCTTCTTGGCAGCACGGAACACCTGGGTAAAGTGGAGCTCCTGCCTTTTGTCCACCACGTAGATCACCTGATCCGGGTGATAATCCTGCTCTCTCTGTACCAGAGTGGCAAGGTCCGTGGTGCCGTAGAGAGAGGCTCCGTCTGACTTCTGGATCATACAGGGCGGGATCTCCTTTGTGTCGTCCTCCCGCTTCACATCGATGACCAGGGCTCCCTGGTCTATCCGGGCAAAGCCCTCTTTTTTCAGCCTATCGATCATATCCGGGATGTAGGGCTGGGCGTCGGACTCTCCCTTCCAGAGGTCAAACTCCACGTTCAGATTGCTGTAGTTCTTCTTCAGGTCCGCCACAGACACTGCCATGATGTGCTTCCACACAGCCGTGTATCCCCTGTGTCCGTTCTGGAGAAGATAGGTCGCGTGCAATGCTTCCTCCCGGTAATCCTCGTGCTCCTTCGCGTAGGCGCTGGCTGTTGGGTAGATCTCCTCCAGCTCTCCGATGGTAAAGGGCGCCTCCTCGGGATACTCTCCCTCAAAGGAATCGTCAAAGTAAGGGAGCTCCGGCTGGCGCTTCTTCAGCTCTGTGATGATAAGGCCCATCTGGTAGCCCCAGTCTCCCATGTGGATGTCTCCCAGCACCTTATGTCCCATGAGACGGCAGATCCGCTTAACGCTCTCCCCGATGATGGCGGACCGCAGATGCCCTACGTGGAGTGGCTTGGCCACATTGGGCCCGCCGTAGTCGATGAGGATGGTCTGGGGAGCGCTGCTCTCCTCCACTCCCAGCTTTTTGTCCTCTCCCATCTCATTCAGATAGCCTGCTATATATTTATCGTCCAGTTTTATATTAATGAAGCCGGGCTTTACCATCTCCGCCGAGAGGATGCAGCCCCCCTCCTTTATCTGATCCACCACATCCTGGGCGATCATAAAGGGCGCCTTTTTGTACGCCTTGGCTCCCGCCATGGCGCCGTTGCACTGGTACTCGCACAGATCCGGCCTGTTGGACAGGGTGACCTTTGCGTAGGAGCGGTCGTAGCCCGCCTTCTCAAACGCCTCTTCCATCTCTTCCGTGATCAGATCTATCAGTTGTTTCATTCTTTTTCCTCCATTCCTGCGGTCAGGATACCCTCTGCATCCCGATATCATCTTATAAGTCTACCATAATCAGGCTTTTCTCTCAATATCCTCTTTTCCACATTCTGTACTTTTTTCTTTCTTGCATTTTCCGGGCAGGTGTGCTACCCTCTTTGCCAGACCCGGTTGAAAACCGGGCCGACAGCAGACTTTTCAGAAACGAGGGATTACAATATGAAGATAGGTTCTCATGTGGGGATGAGCGGAAAGGACATGCTTCTTGGCTCCGCGAAGGAGGCCGTCTCCTACGGGGCGGACACATTCATGTTCTACACCGGCGCTCCCCAGAACACGAGAAGGAAAGAGATCAGCGAGCTGAACATTGAGCCCGCCTGGGATTACATGGAGGAGCACGGGATCGATGAGATCATCGTTCACGCCCCCTACATCATCAATCTGGCCAACACGGTCAAGCCGGAGACCTACGAGCTGGCAGAGCGGTTCCTGGCCCTGGAGCTGGAGCGCACCGCCGCCTGCAAAAGCCGGATCCTCATCCTACACCCAGGTGCCCATGTGGGGGCCGGGGTGGACGCCGGCATCGCCCAGATCGTCCGGGGGCTGAACCACATCCTGACGCCGGACACACCCGTGTGCATTGCCCTGGAGACCATGGCCGGGAAGGGCTCTGAGATCGGCCGAAGCTTCGAGGAGCTGGCCCGCATCTACGACGGAGTCACCTGCAGCGACAAGCTGCGGGTCTGCTTTGACACCTGCCACACCAGCGACAGCGGCTACGACATCATCCACGATTTCGACGGCGTCATGGAGGAGTTTGACCGCCTCATCGGCAGGGACCAGATCGCTGTCTTCCACATCAACGACAGCAAGAACCCGGCAGGCGCCGCCAAGGACAGACACGCCAACATCGGCTTTGGTCAGATTGGCTTTGACGCGCTGAACTACATTGTACACCACCCGGATTTCGAGGATGTGCCAAAGATACTGGAGACGCCCTACGTCCCCTCCCCCACCCAGCCGAAGAAATCCTTTGCGCCCTACAAATACGAAATCGAGATGCTCCGGCAGGGATCCTTTGATCCGGACCTGCTAGAGAAAATTGCCGGCAATTAGTCCGGCTTTTTTCTTGACATTTCCTCTTGTATGTATTATTGTATTACATAGATAATACATTTATATTTTTACATTTTATAAATGCGACAAGAAAAGCGAGGTGATCACATGCCATGGGACTTAGATAATGACCGCCCCATCTACCTGCAGCTTATGGAGCGGATCCAGCAGGACATCATAGCCGGCGTATACAAGCCCGGCGACAAGCTCCCTTCTGTGCGGGATCTGGCGGTGGAGGCCGCTGTAAATCCCAACACCATGCAGAAGGCTCTCTCTGAGCTGGAGCGCAGCGGCCTTGTATATGCCCAGCGGACCAGCGGACGTTTTATCACGGAGGACGAACAGATGCTCAAGGACATGAAAAAGGAACAGGCTTCCAGACATATAGCTGAGTTTTTTGAAAAAATGAGAAGTCTCGGTTTCCGGGACGAAGAGACGCTCTCCCTGATCGAGGAAGCAGTAAAGGAGGAACACTGACTATGAAGCCGATATTAGAATGTAAGGGGCTTTCCAAAAAATACAACAACATGAACTACGCCCTCACCAATCTGAATCTGGCGCTGGCCCCCGGCCAGATCGTGGGGCTCCTGGGGCCGAATGGCAGCGGCAAGAGCACGCTGATCAAGCTCATCAACGACCTGCTCATCCCCACGGAGGGCGAGGTTCTTGTGGACGGCATGACGCCCGGGGTGGAGACAAAGAAGATCGTCTCCTATCTGCCGGAGCGCACCTATCTGGATCCGGCCATGAAGATCAGGGACATCATCTCCTATTTTGCGGATTTCTACGAGAACTTCGTGACAGACAGAGCCTACCACATGATGACGGATCTGGAGATCGATGTGAACGCCAGGATGCGGACTCTTTCCAAGGGCACAAAGGAGAAGGTACAGCTGGCCCTCGTCATGAGCCGGGACGCCCGCCTCTACATCCTGGATGAGCCCATCGGGGGCGTGGATCCCGCCGCCAGGGATTACATCCTGCGGACCATACTTACGAACTACAGCGAAGACGCAACCATCCTTCTGTCCACCCACCTCATCACAGACATTGAGAACATCCTGGACAGAGTGCTCTTTCTCCGCCAGGGCCAGATCGTCCTGAACCAGACAGTGGATGAGATCCGGATGAACCAGGGAAAATCCGTCGACGCTTTATTCAGGGAGGTATTCAGATGCTAGGAAAACTGATCAAATACGATTTAAAATCCATCACAAGGTTTCTGCTCATCATCCACATTTTCCTGATAGCCGCCGCCGTGTTCGGGCGCGTCTTCCTGACGGGAAGGATTGATTTTGAGGCAGACGAGATCAACGAATTTCTCCTGACCCTGACCTTTGTGATCTACATCATCATATTTGCCGGCGTGTCCTTTGGAACCTCCATTATCATCGCCGTGAGATTTTACAAAAATCTGTTCTCGGATGAGGGATACCTGACCAACACCCTGCCGGTGACCAAGGGAATGCACCTTCTGTCCAAGACAATAGCAGGGAGCCTCTGGTGTCTCATCGACACGCTGCTCATCTGCCTGTGCGCCTACATCCTGATGGCCGTCCCCGTCATAACAGAGCCCTTAAGCGCCCACTGGGACGAATTCATCCATCTGCTGGGCTTCCAGGGACAGGGAGACCTCAACCTCTTCCTGCTCTATATGCTGCTGCTCAGCGTGGTGAGCGCTGTCGGCAATGTAGTCATCATAGAGGCGTCGATCATCTTCGGGCAGCTCTTTAACGGCCACAAGGTGCTGGGAGCTGTGGTCGCCTACTTCGTGATCACAACCATCACCTCCATCGCTGCCACCGTGGCCATGGGCGTGCAGGGCATCCTAAGCGACAGCATTGCCATGAACTCCGGCACAGCAAGCATGGCCCCCGAATCCATCGACCTGGCAGGCTACCTCACGGACATCATGAACCTGAGCCTTATCCTGTCCCTCTGCCTGACAGTCATCCTCTACCTCCTGTCCTACTTTATCATGAGGAGGAAGATCAATCTGTCATAAAGCAAAATCGGATAGGGGAGATTTGACCCTCCCCTTCCACACCACGTAGCGTACCGTTCAGTACTACGCGGTTCAATAGTTT
>NZ_SPGT01000011.1:0-90989 GCF_005845155.1 Clostridium sp. BSD2780061688st1 H5
CCTATTTGTTGTACCCTTTTTTATCTGTTTTCATTGAAATCTTTTTTTATCACCTCTTGACATATCACCAAATTGCTATACCCTCTGTCTTATATTTTATCCTGTACTTTTTGTTCTGTCTGCTATCCATGTCATCATACCATATTTCTCCATTTTTTTCACTCTGTATCAGAGCCATGTATATCCGGTCTTGAGTTTTCCGCCTGACAGAGCTATACTTATAGGCGGAAAATACAGCAGCCTCCCCTACGGGAGATGCGGACACAAAAGGAGATGCTTTTATATGTTAAATGAAAAAGTAGCAAAGCTGTTAAATGAACAGGTAAACAAGGAATTCTACTCCGCCTACCTGTACCTGAGTTTTTCTAATTTCTATAAAGATCTGGGACTGGACGGATTTGCCAACTGGTATAATGTGCAGGCTCAGGAGGAGAGAGACCACGCCATGCTCTTCATCCAGTATATGCAGAACAATGACGTACCCGTCACTCTGGAAGCCATCGACAAGCCGGAGGCCGAGCTGAAGGAGAAAATGGACGCTCTCAAGGCGGGATATGCCCATGAGCAGTATGTGACCGGCCTCATCCACAACATCTATGAGGCTGCCTACGAGGTGAAAGACTTCCGCACTATGCAGTTCCTGGACTGGTTCGTCAAGGAGCAGGGTGAGGAGGAGACAAATGCAAGCGACCTGATCAAAAAGATGGAGCTCTTCGGGGACGATGCCAAGAGTCTCTATATGCTGGATCAGGAGCTGGGCGGACGGACCTATGCGGCTCCCTCACTGGTACTGTAGTAAGCCCTGCGTCAGGAACCGCAGCCTGTGCGGCACCTGCATACATGCAAGACAAGTCCATATAGGATGACAGACGGCGCAGCCTTTCCTCCCGGAAGGGTCTGCGCCGTCTGATTGTCTATCGTATGCTGGCTTATATGCTTCCTCTACTGTGCTGTGCAGCTCACCGGCTCATATCCGGCTTCCTTCACCGCGTCCATCAGCACCTGGTCAGCCACGTCCTCTGTCATGGAGACAGTGGCTGTCTTTTTCTCCAGATCCACCTGGGCGCTGTCCACGCCTGCCACTCCCGCCAGAGCCTTCTCCACGTGCATCTTGCAGTGCTCACACATCATACCTTCTACTACCAGTGTCTTTTTCATCGTTACCATTCCTTTCTCGTCACTTTGCTCATTTTTACTGTCCAAACCGGAGTCCTCCGGAATGTTCGCTGTCATATGGTCTGTCTTCTCTCCGTCTTCTGCCCTTGCCTTCGGTCCGTCTGTCCGGCCTGTCCGGGCCGGCTTGAAGAACCGCAGCCGCAGTGCGTTGGTCACTACGCACACGGAGGAGAGGCTCATGGCCGCGGAGCCGATCATGGGGCTTAAGCGCAGTCCGAAGGCCGGGAACAGAGCTCCCGCCGCCACAGGGATGCCGAGGATATTGTAGAAGAACGCCCAGAACAGGTTCATATGGATATTCCTTATGACCGCTCTGCTCAGCTTGATGGCTGTCACCACGTCCTGGAGGGAGTCCTTCATCAGCACCACATCCGCCGACTCGATGGCAATGTCCGTACCCGCTCCGATGGCGATGCCGATATCCGCCCTTGTGAGAGCCGGGGCGTCGTTGATGCCGTCCCCCACCATAGCTACCTTATGTCCCTTCTCCTGCCAGGAGCGGACGCAGGCCTCCTTCTCTGTGGGGAGCACGTCGGACACGGCCTCGGCGATGTCCAGCTCCTTCCGGATAGCCTCCGCCGTCACCTTGTTGTCCCCTGTCAGCATGACCACCGTAAGGCCCATCTCTTTGAACCTCCGGATGGCCTCCCGGCTGGTCTCCCGGACTGTGTCGGCCACTGCGATGATGCCGGCCGCCTGCCCGTCACGTGCAAAGAGAAGGGGCGTCTTGCCCTGGGAGGCGTACCGCTCCATCCGCTCCTGCACGGAAGCCTCTTCTTCCGGGGATGCCACTGCCTTCTCCTCTTTCATGAAGGCCAGGTTGCCGGCCAGCCATGCCTTTCCGGAGATAAGGGCTGACACGCCCCGCCCTGTCCGGGCCTGGAAATCCTCTGCCTTTGTCTGGGATACGCCGTCTCCTCTCGCCTTCTCCACCACTGCCTGGGCCAGGGGATGCTCGCTCCCCGCCTCCAGGGCAGCTGCCTGGGCCAGGAATTCCTCCCGGCTCATGGATGGATCCAGGACTTCTATGTCCGTCACCTCCGGGTGTCCGGACGTGATGGTGCCGGTCTTATCCAGGATAACCGTGTCGATGGAGTGGAGATTTTCCAGGCTCTCCGCCGACTTGATAAGGATGCCGTACTCCGCCGCCTTTCCGGTTCCCACCATGATAGCCACCGGAGTGGCAAGGCCAAGGGCACAGGGACAGGAAATGACGAGCACCGCGATGGCGTTTGAGAGGGCAAACTCAAAGTCCTGCCCCGCCGCGATCCACACAATGGCTGTCAGGATGGCAATGCAGATGACCACCGGCACGAAGACGCCGCTGACCTTATCCGCCAGCCTGGCGATGGGCGCCTTTGAGTTGCCAGCCTCGTCCACAAGGCGGATGATCTGGGAGAGAGTAGTGTCCTCTCCCACCTTGGACGCACGGAACCGAAAGGTCCCGTTTTTGTTGATCGTGGCCGAGATGACTGTATCCCCGGGCAGCTTCTCCACCGGGATGCTCTCCCCGGTGATGGCCGCCTGGTCCACGTACCCGGCGCCCTCTGTCACGACACCGTCCACAGGGATGCTGCCGCCGGGCTTAATGACCACGATGTCTCCGGCTGCCACCTGCTCCGCAGGCACAGTCACCTCCTGGCCATTCTTTATAATAATCGCTGTCTTGGGCGCTAAGTCCACCAGCTTCCCGAGGGCGTCGGAGGTCTTTGACTTGGATCTTGCCTCCAGGTATTTTCCCACTGTCACAAGGGTCAGGATCGTAGCGGAGGACTCAAAATACAGGGCGTGGGCGTACTCGTGGACCAGAGCCATATCCTGGTGTCCAAAGCCCCAGGCCATGCGGTACATGGCAAAGAGGCCGTATATCAGGGAAGCCCCTGAGCCGATGGCCACAAGGGAGTCCATGTTGGGAGCCCGCTTTATGAGCGCCTTCAGCCCCACCTTGTAGAATTTCCGGTTCAGCACAAGGATAGGCACAGTCAGGATGAGCTGTGTCAGGGCCGAGATCATGGCGTTCTCCATGCCGGTCAGGATGCCGGGCACGGGAAGTCCTATCATGGGGCCCATGGCCACGTACATCAGAGGAACCAGCAGGATGACGGAGGATATCAGCCGCACCTTCATGCTGCGGCGCTCCTCCTGGGCTCTGCTCTGGCGTGTCTCCCATTCGCTGCGGAAGCCTCCGCCCTTCTCGTCAGGGACAGCATCCGCAGGGGAGGCTCCGTAGCCAATCCCCTCGACAGCATGGACGATAGCCCCGCTGTCCAGCTTCGTCTCATCATAGTCCACTGTCATTTGATTCGCCAGGAGGCTCACGTTCACGTCCTCCACGCCCTCTAATTTCTGCACGCACCGGGTCACATTTGCCTGGCAGGCTGCACAGGTCATGCCGGTTACGTTATATTTTTCTTTTTTCATTACCAGGGTCACCTACTTTCTTCAAATGCTGCCTTTATACCCCCTATTGGTATTTTCAGTGTTATTATATACCCCGGTACGGTGTATTGCAATACCTTTTTCAGCTTTTTTCGAAAAGCATTCTCATTTTTATTTTCCTTCCACATTCTCGGATCCCTCGTTCGTCCCGCTGTCTGCCGGCTCCTGGCACCTCAGGCTCAGGATCCCGTCTGCCAGGATCTTCACATCGTCCAGGATATAGTCAAAGGCTCCCGCCTTGTAAAGATTGACCACAAGAAGGCCGATGGGCACCGCCAGGATCATCCACAGGATGCCGCCGGCCCGATATCCAGCGTATAGCAGCACCAGGGTAAAGAGGGGATTCATACCCATGCTGTCCCCCACCAGCTTGGGCTGGATCAGCTGCCGCACGATCTGAGTCACAGCGTAGAGCACAGCCAGAGCCACCACCCTGCGGTAGTCACCTGTCAGGAGCTCATAGAGAGCCCAGGGAAGAAGTGCGGTGCCTGTCCCGAAGAAGGGCAGGAAATCCAGGAAGGCGATACCGATGGCCAGCAGGATGGAAAAATGTACGCCCATGATCCCAAATCCCACCAGCAGGATCGCAAACACTACTGCCATGATCTTGAGCTGCGCCTTGAAATACCCGCCCACCGCATATTTCAGGTTGTCCGTCACCATAGTCATCCGCTCCACAATGGGATCCGGGAAAATCTTTTTCGCCCAGACGATAATGCTCTCTCTGTCAGCAATAAAGAAATAGGCGGAGATGATAGTGACAATGAAGGAGATCAGGATGGAGGGGATACGCTTGGCAAAGTTGCCCGCCGCCTCCACAGTGGGTTCACTTATGGTGCTGATGATGCCGCTCATGGTCTCATCCAGGTTAGCAGCCACCGCATCCAGTCCCTCCTGCACATTGTCCGGAAGCAGCTGGGAGAGCTGGGAGGTCCTCTCCCCGATCTGACGGAAGCCTCTCTCAAGATCCCTGTACATGGACGGGAAATCCTGGATGAGGGAGCTGATTTCTCCCCATATCCTGCTGATGGCAAAATAGATCAGGCCGATACAGGCCGCCAGCACCACGATGATGATAATGGCGGAGCCCAGCTTCTTGACGATCTTCAGTCTTTTCTCCAGCCATACTACAAGGGGGCTGGCGATAAAAGACAAAAACCATCCGATCACAAAGGGCATGAAATAGAACAGCGCCCTCACGCCCACATAGATAAACAAAATTGTCCCGATCAGGCTGAAGGCCAGGCTAACGATCACCTTCCAGTAGGGCCTGTTGTCCTTCACGGCGTCCCCTTCATTTGTCCCCATTTTTCTCCACCTCTCTTAGCATTTATTCTTCTTTTCCCCTGTCCAGGAATTCTGTCTCCACGAGCTCCCAGATCTCGTCTCTCCCCTGTTTCGTCACCGATGAGAATGGGATGATCCTTGTACCGGGCACCAGCTTCAGCCCCTGCCGGAGCATTTTCACATGCTTGTCCACCTGGCTTCTCTTCAGCTTGTCCAGCTTGGTGGCGATGATGATAGGGTTATAGCCCTGGCTCACCACCCAGTCGTACATCATCTTGTCGTTGGCCGACGGCTCGTGGCGGATGTCGATAAGGAGAAACACTGCCCGCAGCTGCTTTGAGCCGTGGAGGTATCTCTCGATCATCTTCCCCCATTTTTCCTTCTCCTGCTGGGACACCTTCGCGTAGCCGTATCCCGGCAGGTCTACCAGATACATCTCATCGTTGATGTTGTAAAAATTGATAGTCTGAGTCTTTCCCGGCGTGGCCGATATCCTGGCGTAGGACTTCCGGTTCATGAGGGCGTTGATGAGGGAGGATTTACCCACATTGGACTTCCCCGCAAACGCGATCTCCGGCTTGTCGTTTTCCGGCAGTCTGCTTGTGATGCCGCACACGGTTTCCAGATTAATATTTTTTATGATCATAGCTTTATTCCTCTGTTTACTCTTCTTTTACAAACGCTTCCTCAAGCACCTGCTCCATGTGGGACACAGGGATGATCTTCAGCCCCTTTGTGATTTCTGCGGAGAGCTCTGCCACGTCTTTTTCGTTCTCCTTGGGCACAAGAACCGTCTTCATACCTGCGCTTCCGGCCGCCAGCAGCTTTTCCTTCAGTCCGCCGATGGGCAGGACTCTTCCCCGCAGGGTGATCTCCCCTGTCATAGCCACATCCGCCCGGACCTTCCGTCCTGTAACTGCGGAGAGCATGGCCGTGGCCATGGTGATGCCGGCGGAGGGGCCGTCCTTAGGAACCGCGCCCTCAGGAATGTGGATGTGGATGTCATGGTTCTCAAAGAAATCCTCCGCAATGCCATACCGGCTCCCCACAGAACGGATGTAGCTGATGCCGGTGCGGGCGGACTCCTTCATCACGTCCCCCAGCTGGCCTGTCAGGATCAGCTCACCCTTCCCGGGCATCACGTTGACCTCGATCTGCAGGGTGTCGCCGCCCACACTGGTCCAGGCGAGTCCCCGCACGATGCCCACCTCATCCGTCAGGTTGGCCTTCTGGTATGTATATTTCTCGTTGCCCAGATATTTGTGCAGATTGCTCTCGGTTACACGGACCTTTTCCTTCTTCCCCTCCAGGATCTCTCTGGCCGCCTTCCGGCAGATGTTTCCGATCTCCCTCTCAAGCTGGCGCACGCCCGCTTCCTTTGTGTAGTTCCGGGCCATCCTCCAGACAGCCCCGCGGCTGATAGAGAGCTGCTCCGGCTTCAGGCCATGGCGCTCAAGCTGCTTGGGGATCAGGTGCTCCATGGCGATGTGGAGCTTCTCGTTCTCCGTGTAGCTGGACACCTCGATGACCTCCATCCGGTCCAAAAGGGGCCTGGGGATGGTCTGCAGGGTGTTGGCGGTGGTCACAAAGAGGACCTCGGAAAGATCCAGTGGCACCTCCAGGTAGTGGTCCCGGAAGCGGTAGTTCTGCTCGCTGTCCAGCACCTCCAGAAGGGCGGAAAAGGTGTCCCCCTTGTAGTCGTTGCTCACCTTGTCAATCTCGTCCAGCAGCATGAGGGGATTTTTCACCCCGGCGCTGCGGATGCCCGCCGCGATGCGCCCCGGCATGGCTCCCACGTAGGTCTTCCTGTGGCCTCTGATCTCCGCCTCGTCCCGCACGCCTCCCAGGGAGATGCGCACGTAGGGCTTCTTCAGCGCCCGGGCCAGGGATCTGGCGATGGAGGTTTTCCCCGTTCCCGGAGGTCCCACCAGGCAGAGGATGGGGCTCTCTCCCTTTCTCGTCAGGGCCCGCACAGCCAGGAACTCCAGCACTCTCTCCTTCACCTGCTCCAGTCCGTAGTGGTCCTCCTCCAGCACCTGCCTGGCGTAGGCTATGTCCCTGTGGTCCTCCACAGCCTTGTCCCAGGGCATCTCCAGCATGGTCTCGATGTAGGTCCGGATCACGCCGTTCTCCGCCGGGCTGTTCAGGGTGCTCTTGAAACGTCCTATCTCCTTTTGCAGCTTCTCCTTCACCTCGTCGGAGGCCTGCAGTCTGTCCGCCGCGGCCTGGAACTCCTCGGCGTCGGAGATGGTGTTCTCCTCCCCCAGCTCCTCCCGGATCAGCTTTAGCTGCTCCCGCAGGATGTACTCCCGCTGGTTCTGGTCCACCCTCTCCCGGACCTTGGTCTGGATCTCCTCCTTGATGTTCATGATCTGCATCTCGTTCACCAGCTTGAAGGCCAGCAGCTGGTAGCGCTTCAGAAGATCCGTCTCCTCCAGGAGCTCCTGCAGGTCCTTTTGCTCCAGGGGCACGTTGGCAGCGATCCAGTTCACCACCTTGGCCAGCTCCGTGTACTCCTGCACCTGCTTCAGCATATCCTTGGGATACTTGGGCAAACGGCCTGCGTACTCCGCGTAGATCTCCTTCAGGCCCCTCGTCATAGCCTCCTGGCTCACCTGGTCCGACGCAGCCTCCAGCGGCTCCTCCCCGCTGTCCGGCAGGGGACTCACCTCGGCACGCATGTAGGGCGTCTCAAACTCCACTCGCCGGATGACCGCCCTCTCCTCCCCGGAGATCAGAACCCGAAGAAGGTTCCTGGGCAGCTTGATGACCTGCCGGATGGAAGCGATCGTCCCCACCTCGTACAGGTCCGCCGCCGTCGGCTCCTCCACTTCTATATCTCTCTGGGCCGTCAGGAAAATCTTCTGGCCTTCCTCCTGCATGGCCTCCTCGATGGCCTCAATGGAGCGCTCCCTGCTGACGTCAAAATGGGTCACCATCTCAGGCATCACCGTCATCCCCCGCAGGGCCACCATGGGGAGGCTCATTATTTCTCTATCCGTCATTTCGTCTTCTCCTGTCCTGTATATTTTCACAGCGCATTGCAAAAAGCGGGCGCAATCACTCTGCACCCGCCCCGTTCACGCACTTTTAAGCACTTTCAATTCTCAGATCATCATGTCCGCAGATCGGCTTGCCTGTGCCGTTCACCACGGATTTCGTGATGCGGCATGTCTTCAGCGTCTCGTCAGATGGGGCATGATACATGGTATCCATCATAATATTTTCCATAATGGCCCGGAGCCCTCTGGCACCGGTCTTCCTCTTCAGCGATGTGTCCGCAATAGCCTCTAGGGCATCCTGGTCAAAGGTCAGCTCCACGCCGTCCAGCTCCAGCATCTTCTGGTACTGCTTGACAATAGCGCTCTTTGGCTCCGTCAGGATGCGGATCAGGGCATCCCGGTCCAGCATCTCCAGCGATACCGTCACCGGAAGACGTCCCACCAGCTCAGGGATCAGCCCGAACTTCACCAGATCCTGGGGAAGCACCTGCTTTAAGAGCCGGTCAATGTCGTCCTCATGTCCTGCAGCAATCTCCGCATTAAAGCCAATGGACTTCTGATCGATCCTCTTCTCAATGATCTTCTCCAGTCCCTCAAAGGCTCCGCCGCAGATAAACAGGATATTGGTGGTGTCTATCTGGATCAGCTCCTGGTGGGGATGCTTTCTCCCTCCCTGGGGAGGCACATTTGCCACAGTGCCCTCAATGATCTTCAGGAGCGCCTGCTGCACACCCTCGCCGGACACATCCCTGGTGATAGAGGGATTTTCTGACTTCCTTGTGATCTTGTCAATCTCGTCAATATAGATGATGCCGTACTCGGCTCTCTCGATATCTCCGTCAGCGGCCTGGATGATCTTCAGCAGGATGTTCTCCACATCCTCGCCCACATAGCCCGCCTCTGTCAGGGCTGTGGCGTCCGCGATGGCAAAGGGCACGTTGAGGATCTTGGCCAGCGTCTGGGCCAGCAGCGTCTTACCACAGCCTGTGGGCCCCAGCATGAGGATGTTGCTCTTCTTCAGCTCCACCCCCAGATCCTTCTGGGCCATGATCCGTTTATAGTGATTATATACTGCAACAGACAATACCTTCTTCGCCTCCTCCTGGCCGATGACATAGTCGTCCAGGAAGGCTTTGATCTCCTCCGGCTTCAGCAGATTGATATCGTCAAAGGGATTGATATTTCTGGTATTTTCATATTCAAATTCTTCTTCCATGATCTCGGCGCACACGTCAATGCACTCATCGCAGATGTACACGCCTCCCGGTCCTGCAATCAGCTTTCGAACCTGTGACTGGGGCTTGTTGCAGAACGAGCATCTGATCTGGTCGTCATTTCTTCCTGCCATACTCTCACCTCATCTTATCAATTTTCAAGTGACCAGAGGATACTCCCGAAATCGCTCCGGTCCTTGAACACAAACGAAGGACCGGCATACCAGGAGGTTATTCTCCCGGTACGCCCGCCCCCGGTCTTATTTACGGCTTGATATAATTTCATCCACTAATCCGTATGCCTTGGCCTCTTCAGCCGACATAAAATTATCGCGGTCCGTATCGGCACAGATGACCTCCAGCGGCTGCCCTGTGTTCTGTGCAAGGATCCTGTTCAGGGTATCCTTTGTCTTCTGGATATGCTGGGCTGCTATCTGGATTTCCGTCGCCTGTCCCTGTGCTCCGCCGGAGGGCTGATGGATCATGATCTCTGAATGTGGCAGGGCAAACCTCTTGCCCTTTGCTCCCCCGGCAAGGAGGAAGGATCCCATGCTTGCCGCCATACCGATACAGTATGTGCACACATCACATTTAATATACTGCATGGTATCGTAAATTGCCATTCCCGCTGTGACAGATCCGCCCGGGCTGTTGATGTAGAGATGGATATCCTTCTCCGGATCCTCAGCCTCCAGGAACATAAGCTGTGCCACAACAACGCTTGCGGACACATCTGTCACTTCCTCTCCAAGGAAAATGATCCTGTCCTTTAAAAGTCTGGAATAAATGTCGTAGGAGCGCTCTCCACGGCTGGTCTGTTCAATGACATAAGGTACTAAACTCATGCAAATTCCTCCTGTCTATATGCCACGGCTGTCCACTTACTCTGTAACGGCGTTCTCCACCAGGAAGGTTACTGCCTCTTGTACAGCCATGTCCTCTTTCATCTGTTTTTTCTCTTCCTCGCCCATGTACTCTTTCAGCTTGTCAGCCTCCATCTTGTACATCTCGGCCATCTTGTTAATCTCCTCGTCCAGCTTCTCATCGCTGATCTCAATGTTCTCAGCCTTTGCGATAGCCTCCAGGACAAGGCGTGTCTGGATGCGGTTCACAGCCTGGGGCTTCAGATCCTCAAGCATCTTGTCTGTTGTCTGTCCTGTGAACTGGCAGTACTGCTCCATAGTCAGGCCCTGCTGCTGCATCCTTCTGGCAAAGTCATCCAGCATCTGTCTTGCCTGGGTGTCGATCATGGCGTCCGGGATCTCCATTGTGGCATTGGCGATAGCCTGCTCCACTGCCTGGTTCTCCTGCTTTGTCTTGCCCTCAGACTCCTTCTGCTCCTTGATCTTTGCCTTGATGTCTGCCTTGTATTCATCTAATGTGTCAAACTCGGAAACCTCTGCCGCGAACTCGTCGTCGATCTCCGGCAGCTCCTTCGCCTTGATCTCATGGATGGTGCACTTGAACACAGCCTCTTTCCCCTTCAGATCCTCTGCGTGGTAATCCTCCGGGAAGGTAACCTTTACTTCCTTCTCCTCGCCGGAATTCACGCCGATAAGCTGCTCCTCAAATCCCGGGATAAAGGAACCGGAACCAATGGTCAGCGGATAGTTCTCTCCCTTTCCTCCCTCGAAGGCCTCGCCGTCAACGAATCCCTCAAAGTCCAGGATCACCTCGTCTCCATCCTGTACCGGACGGTCCTCAACTGTGATAGTTCTCGCGTTCTTCTCAGCCTCCTCCTGAAGCTTTGCGTCGATCTCCTTCTGTGTCACGCGGTTGGAGACCTTGTCAACCTTCAGTCCCTTGTACTCACCAAGTGTCACTTCCGGTTTCACAGCAACCTCTGCTGTAAAGATAAACGGCTTGCCCTTCTCGATCTGAACGATGTCAATCTTCGGCTGGGAGGCAATCTCCAGCTCGCACTCGTCGTAGGCATCGGAATATGCCTTCGGGATCAGCGCGTTTGCAGCGTCATCGTAAAAGATCTCAGCTCCGTACATTTTCTCGATCATCTGGCGCGGTACCTTTCCCTTGCGGAAGCCCGGGATGCTGATCTTGGATTTCTGTCTGTTGTATGCGGTCTGAAGCGCTTTCTCAAGTTCTTCAGCAGAAACCTCGATGGTCAGCTTTGCCATGTTTTTCTCTAATTTCTCTACCTGTAAACTCATGAAAATATTCCTCCTGTTTCTAACCTGCCGTGGGCCCTCACAAAGCGCCTCTTCCCAGAAAAGTATGCAAGGCAGGCAATTCTGCATACACTCATTTAAAGAGTATAACACAAACGTGTAAAAATAGCCAGCTTTATTTCAGATAAATAATGGACTCCGCCACCTCGTCCGCCTTCAGCTTGTCGGACAGAACCTCCACCAGCTTCAGTCCGAAGTCAATGGCTGTTCCCATTCCCCGGCTCGTGATGATATTGCCGTCCTGGACTACAGGCGCCTTCACCAGCACGGCGCCGGAGAGCTTCTCCTCAAAGGATGGGTAGCAGATGGCCCGCTTTCCTTTTAAAAGGCCCATATTCCCCAGAATACTGGGTGCCGCGCAGATGGCGCCCACATACTTTCCGCCCTCGCAGAAGGCCCTCACTACCTGCTTCACGCCCGGGTGAGCCTCCAGGTTCGTGGTGCCCGGCATGCCTCCGGGAAGGACCAGCATGTCAAATTCGTCAAAATTCACCTCATCGAACAGATCCTCCGTCTGCACATTGATGCCGTGAGAGCCCGCCACCATGTAGTCGTCCGATATGGAGACAGTGTCCACATATATCCTCGCGCGCCTAAGCAGGTCCACTGCCGTGAGCGCCTCAATCTCTTCAAAACCATCTGCAAGTAACACTGCTGCTTTTTTCATTGCAATTCCTCCTCTTTTTTCCATATTGTTATAGTAGCAGACTGCCTCTCAAAAAGCAATTCATTTACATTTTTCGTTTTTTACGCTATCTTATATAAGTATAAGAGCGGAGCGCCCACCGGGCGCCGCCAAGGAAAGGAGATCGTATTGATTATGGAAATCGAGCGCAAATATCTGATCCCGGAGATCCCCTCCGGCCTGGACATACAGAAAACCCGCGTCATCGAACAGGGGTATCTCTGCACCGCCCCTGTGGTCCGCATCCGCAGGGACAATGACGACTATATACTCACCTACAAATCCAAGGGCCTGATGGAGCGGGAGGAGTACAACCTTCCCCTGACACGTGAGGCTTACGAGCATCTGAAGGCAAAGATCGACGGCCGTCTCATCGAGAAGGTCCGCCATGTGATCCCCCTGGAGGAGGGCCTCTTTATCGAGCTGGATGTCTTCAAAGGAGACCTGGCGCCTCTTGTGCTGGCGGAGGTGGAGTTTCCCACCCGGGAGATGGCAGAGGACTTCTGCCCGCCGGACTGGTTCGGGGAAGATGTGACCTTCTCCGCCCTCTATCACAACAGCACCTTAAGTCAGATCTGATTTTCCGCAACAATCTGTTGCTTTTATTGTCGTTTCAGCTACGTTTCGTTGCATAAGGATCCACGGATCTGGTTAATTGCTATACTATGTGTTACAAAAAAACGACGGAGGTACAGCAATGGCCAGCATCCAGTATCTTGCCAACAATCTAAAATTTCTGCGGACCATGACCGGCAGGACCCAGGATGACCTGGCTGTTCTTCTGAACATATCCAGGCAGGCCTACTCCAACTACGAGGCCGCGAAGCGGACACCCGGCCTGGATACTCTTCTGCGCCTCTCCGCCCTCTACCACGTCTCTGTGGATGTACTCCTGGGCGTGGATCTGTCCGCCTTTCCAACCAGGTATGCCGGGAACGCCATAGTCATGGAGGAGCAGCCGCCCTACGGCGAAAAGGGGAGCGGATACGAAGAGGATATGTGCCTGTTCTGTCTGACAAAAGAAGAAGCGGAATTTATCACTAAACTCCGCGTTCTCCCACCCTCGGAAAGAGAGAAATTCTTCAGTCTTTCCCGTATTTTCTTTAAAAATCCCTGATCCGCCCCTGCTCTACTCTACAAGGGCGAGGGCGAAGCCCTCGTGCACTGCGTTCATGGCCTCGTCAATATCCTTCTCGTCGATCAGCACTGTGATGCGGATCTCTGATGTGGAGATCATGTTGATGTTGATACGTGAATTGTAGAGAGACTCAAACATCTTGGCAGCCACACCCGGATTGCTCATCATGCCGGCTCCCACAACAGAGATCTTTGCCACCTTTGCATTGTATGTAATCTCCTGGATCGTCAGAGCCTCCTTGTGCTCTTCCAGGATTTCCAGCGCCCGTTTCAGCTCATCTTCGGCCACTGTAAAGGAGATGTCCTTTGTCCCCTCTCTTCCTACAGACTGGAGGATGATATCCACGTTGATATTGTTTGCGGCGAGCGTGTTGAAGATCCTGAAGGCGATGCCCGGTTTATCCTCCACACCGATGACAGAGATCCTGGCTGTATTTTTGTCGGCTGCAACGCCTGTAATTAACATTTTTTCCATCTTTACTTTCTCCTTGATAATCGTTCCTTCGCTGCGGTTCAGGCTGGATCTGACCACCAGCTCAACCCCGTATTTTTTGGCCATCTCCACAGACCGGTTGTGCAGTACCTTCGCTCCCAGCGTGGCCAGCTCCAGCATCTCATCGTAGGTGATGGCGTCCAGCTTTCTGGCAGTCTTCACAACCCGCGGATCCGCCGTGTAGACTCCGTCCACATCTGTGTAGATCTCGCATTTGTCCGCATGGAGGACAGCCGCCAGGGCCACCGCTGTGGTGTCAGAGCCACCTCTTCCCAGAGTGGTGATATCCTCGTACTTGTTCACTCCCTGGAACCCGGTGACAATAACGATCTTCCGGGAGTCCAGCTCGTGGCGGATTCTCTTAGTGTCAATGGACTTAAATCTGGCATTGCCGTAGCGGGAGGTGGAGTTCATCTTCACCTGAAAGGCGTTCAGGGAGACCGCCGGCACGTGCATGGCGTCCATAGCCATGGCCATCAGCGCAACTGATACCTGCTCTCCCGTTGTCATGAGCATATCCAGCTCTCTCTTTTTCGGCTCAGGATTGATGGATCTTGCGAGGGAGATCAGGTCATCCGTGGTATCTCCCATGGCAGATAGCACCACCACCACGTCGTGTCCCTCCCTGTAATCCTCAATGCAGCGCTGGGCCACATTGTAGATCCTGTCCTTGTCAGCGACGGAAGTCCCGCCGAATTTCTTTACAATCAGCATCTTCTCTTCTCTCTTTCCTTTATCTTTCATCCAGCTCCAGCAGATGGTCTATGAGCCGGAACCCTTCCGGCCAGGCAAGACCGCTGCGCCTGGCAGCGCTCTCCCCGTATGTATGGACGCTGCCCTCAAAGGGCCTGCGGCTGTCGTAGATCATGTAGGGAACCGGATCCTTTGTGTGGGTCCGCACCTGGATGGGTGTGGGATGGTCCGGCAGCACCATGATCCGGTAATCCTCACCTGCCGCGTCCAGTCCGCCGGTGATGCGCCCTATGACTCTGGCGTCCAGATACTCGATAGCTTTGATCTTATCTGATGCGCTGCCCTGGTGGCCCATCTCATCCGGCGCCTCCACATGAACGTAGGCAAAATCGTATCCGTCCTCCAGAAGGGCCTTTACCGCCGCGTCCGCCTTTCCCTCGTAGTTGGTGTCAAGACCGCCGTTGGCTCCCTCCACGAGGACGCGGTCCATGTCAGCTCCCACGGCCAGGCCCTTCAGAAGGTCCACAGCTGAGATCATGACGCCCCGCTTTCCCGTCCTCTCCTCAAAGGAGGTGAGGGCAGGTCGGGTTCCGGCGCCCCAGAACCAGGCGGAGTTCGCCGGGTGCAGTCCCCTTTTCTTCCGCTCTATATTCAGAGGGTGAGCGGACAGGATCTCATAGCTCTTCTCCATCATCTCCCGCAGCACCGGATCCTGGGGCAGATAGTCTCCCACCCGCTTTGTCAGTATATCGTGAGGGGGCGTCAGCTCTGTCACCTTCCCGTGGCTCCACACGAGGAGATGGCGGTAGCTCGTTCCCCTGTAAAAAGCATAGCCCTCCCTGGCCAGTCCCTGCTTCAGGGCCTCCAGAAGGACGCCCGCATCCTCCGTGGAGATCTCGCTTGAGCTGTGATCCACCATATGTCTGTCTTCGTAGGAGTCCTCCTCCTCGGACAGGGTCACCAGGTTGCAGCGGAAGGACACGTCGTCGTCCGCCATATCCACGCCGATGCTGAGAGCCTCCAGCGGGGAGCGGCCTGTGTAGTAGATCTTCGGGTCATACCCCATGACGGACAGATTGGCCGTGTCGCTTCCCGGCGCCATATCCTCCGGCACCATGGAGGCCGTCCCGATCTCCGCCTCCCTGGCAAGCCGGTCCATGGCAGGGGTGGAGGCCGCCTCCAGGGTCGTCCTCCCGCCCAGCTCCTCCAGGGGCCAGCCGGCCATTCCGTCTCCAAGAACAACTATATATTTCATCGCGCCTTCCTTTCTATTCCTCCACCCGGATCATGCCAAGGATCTGCCCGCCAAACCGCTCTGCCTTTTCCTCGTAGCTTCCCTCCGGCATCTTCTCCGTCACAAAGCCGAACTCGCCGGACAGGCCCTCCGCCTGGACGAACTGAACCATGCCGAAGACCGCTGCCACCTGCTCCTGCAGCTCCTCTCTGTCTCCCTTCACCCGGACAAAGAACCGGCGTTCCACGTCTCTGCGGTCCTCCAGGGTCAGCTTCTCGCTGCTCCACATCACGCCCAGGTTGCGGTCCAGATTGCGGGCCTCCTCCACAATATCGCCCACCACAGCGCTGGCTGTAGGCAGCTTGCCGGCACCGCTTCCGTAGAACATGGCGTCCCCCAGCATGTTGCCGTGGACAAAGATGGAGTTGAACACGCCGTTGACGGAAAAGAGGGGATGCTCCGCCCGCAGCAGACAGGGAGCCACCATGGCGTTCAGCTTCCCGCCGTCCCTCTTGCAGGTGGCCAAAAGCTTGATAGTCATACCCATGGCCTTGGCGTACTTCATATCCTCCGCCGTGATCTTTGTGATGCCCTCGCAGTAGATATCCTCAAAATCCACCTGCTTTCCGGAGATGATGGAGGAGAGGATGGCGATCTTGCGGCAGGCGTCATAGCCCTCCACATCCGCCTCCGGATTGCGCTCGGCAAACCCGTTATCCTGAGCCTCTTCCAGCACCTCGTCATAGTCAGCACCCTCGTAGAACATCTTTGTCATCATATAGTTGGTAGTCCCGTTGAGGATACCTGTGATCTCCTCGATCACATCCCCGGTGAGGGATGAGTGGAGGGGACGCAGGATGGGAATACCGCCGCCCACGCTGGCCTCGAAGAGGAAGTTCACATTCTTCTCCTTTGCCGTCCTCAGAAGATCTGCGCCGTGCTTTGCCACCAGGGCCTTGTTGGAGGTGGCCACGCTCTTCCCTGCCTCCAGGGAGCGCTTCACAAATGTATATGCGGGCTCAATGCCGCCCATGACCTCCACCACGATCTTCACTTCGTCGTCATTCACAATATCCTCAAAGTCGTGGGTGATGAGCTCCTGCACCGGGTCATCCGGGAAATCCCGCAGATCCAGCACATATTTAATGCGCAGCTCCTCTCCCAGCCTCTCGTCTATGACCTTCTGGTTAGTCCGGAGCACTTCCACCACACCGGATCCCACTGTTCCATAACCAAGTACTGCTATCTTTACCATAATTCCTCCCTTTTACTGCTGTGCCTTTAAGTATGCGTTCATAAACGGATCCAGATCCCCGTCCAGTACGGCGGAGACGTTGGCGCTCTCCTCCCCTGTCCGTCGGTCCTTCACCAGTGTGTAGGGCTGCATGACGTAGGACCGGATCTGATTGCCAAATCCAATCTCCTTCACCTCGCCCCGGATATCAGATACCTTCTCCGCCTGCTCCTGCTCCTTCAGCAGCTTCAGCTTGGCCTTCAGCATCTGCATAGCCTTCTCCTTATTGTGGTGCTGGGACCTCTCATTCTGGCACTGCACCACAATCCCTGTGGGCAGGTGGGTAATGCGGATGGCCGACGATGTCTTATTGACGTGCTGCCCGCCCGCCCCGCTGGCCCGGTAGGTATCGATCTTCAGCTCATCATCGGGGATTTCGATGTCCCCCACATTGTCCTCCATGTCCGGTATGACATCGCAGGAGGCAAAAGAGGTCTGTCTCTTTCCCGCCGCGTTGAAGGGGGAAATGCGCACAAGGCGGTGGACTCCCTTCTCGGACTTCAGATACCCGTAGGCGTTCATGCCGTTCACCTCAAAGGTGACGTTCTTGATGCCCGCGATGTCTCCGTCCAGATAGTCCAGTACCTGGATGCTGTACCCCTTTTTCTCCGCCCACCGGGTATACATCCGGTAGAGCATGCCGGTCCAGTCGCAGGACTCCGTGCCTCCCTCTCCCGCGTGAAGGGTGACAATGGCATTACACCCATCATACTCGCCCGACAGCAGCGTCTGTATGCGGAGAGCCTCAAAGCTCTCCGTGAACTGCTGCAGCTCCGACGCGATCTCCGGGAGGACAGACTCGTCGTTTTCCTCCTCCGCCATCTCGATGAGAACCTCTATATCCTCGTAAGCCCTCTTCAGTCCTTCCACCGTGTCCAGCAGGTCCTTCAGGTCCTTAAGCTCCTTCATCACGTGCTGGGACTTCTCCGTGTCATCCCAAAAGCCGGGCTCCTCGATCTTTCGCTCCAGCTCCTCTACCCTTTTCTCCTTGCCAGGGACGTCAAAGTGAATCCCTCATTCCGGCAAGAGGCTCCTCGTAGGCACTCAGTTCACTTTTATACTGATCCAGTACGACCACTTATCCTTCACCTCTTTCATTATGTTCTATTTCCTGCTGCCTATGCACTCTGCTTGCGCCCGCAGCACTGTTTGTATTTCTTTCCGCTTCCGCAGGGGCATGGATCGTTTGGATAGATCTTCTTCTCCGCCCTCTTCTTGGGAGCTCTCACAGATGTATCGTCCTTGTTGGTTCCGGTCACCTTGGCAACCTGCTCTCTCTCCACCTTCTGCTCGATCTTGATGTGGAACAGGGTGCGGATGGTATCGGCGGTGATGGCCTTCGTCATCTCGTCGAACATCTCGTAGCCAAGCATCTTGTACTCCACCTTCGGGTCACGCTGGCCGTAGGCCTGCAGTCCGATACCCTGGCGAAGCTGATCCATATCGTCGATATGGTCCATCCACTTGGCATCGATCACCTTCAGGAGAACAACCCGCTCCACCTCTCTTAAATGCTCCGGCTCCGGGAACTCCGACTCCTTCATCTCGTAGGCCTTGACAGCCTTCTCCTTCAGGAAGTGCTTCAGCTTCTTCTGGTCCATCTTCTTCACATCGTCGGGGGTGACGGCCTCGATCATGGGGATGGTGTTCTTCAGCGTCACGTTCAGCTCTGTCAGGTTCCACTCCTCCGGATCAAGATCCGCGGAGATCTCTGTGTCAACCAGGTTCTCCACATACTCGTTGATCATATGGTAGATGGAGTCGCGCATGCTCTCCCCGTCCAGGACCTTGCGCCTCTCCTCGTAGATGATCTCCCTCTGCTCGTTCATAACCTGGTCATACTCCAGCAGGTTCTTACGGATACCGAAGTTGTTGCTCTCGATCTTCTCCTGGGCCTTCTCGATGGCGCTGGAGAGCATCTTGTGCTCGATCTGCTCTCCGTCCTCCACACCCAGTGCGTTGAACACGTTCATCAGGCGCTCGGAGCCGAACAGGCGCATCAGGTCGTCCTCCAGGGAGATGTAGAATCTGGACTCACCCGGGTCTCCCTGACGTCCGGAACGTCCCCGGAGCTGATTGTCGATACGGCGGGACTCATGCCGCTCTGTGCCGATGATCTTCAGTCCACCGGCCGCTCTGGCCTCGTCATCCAGCTTGATATCCGTACCACGGCCGGCCATGTTGGTGGCGATGGTGACAGCCCCGTGCTGTCCCGCCTGGGCCACGATCTCTGCCTCCAGCTCATGGTACTTGGCATTCAGCACATTGTGCTTGATGCCCCGCTTCTTCAGCATGCTGCTCAGATGCTCGGACACCTCGATGGTAATGGTTCCCACAAGGACCGGCTGGCCCTTCGCGTGGGCCCGCTCCACCTCATCGCAGACAGCCCGGAATTTTTCCCTCTGTGTCTTGTAGACGGCGTCCTCCATATCCACACGGATCACCGGCATGTTGGTGGGGATTTCCACAACGTCCATACCGTAGATCTCGCGGAACTCCTTCTCCTCGGTCAGGGCGGTACCGGTCATACCGCTCTTCTTCGCGTATTTATTAAACAGGTTCTGGAAGGTGATGGTGGCCAGGGTCTTGCTCTCCCTCTTCACCTTCACGTGCTCCTTGGCCTCAATGGCCTGGTGGAGGCCGTCAGAGTAACGGCGTCCGGGCATGATACGGCCCGTGAACTCATCCACGATGAGCACCTCGTCGTCCTTCACCACGTAGTCCTGATCGCGGAACATGAGATAGTGGGCCCGCAGGGCCAGGATGATATTGTGCTGGATCTCCAGGTTCTCCGGGTCTGCCAGGTTCTCGATGTGGAAGAATTTCTCCACCTTCTTGACGCCCTCCTCCGTCAGGTTGACGTTCTTCTCCTTCTCATTGACGATAAAGTCTCCCGTCTCCTCGATCTCCTCTCCCATGAGGGCGTTGATCTTGGAGAACTCTCCGCTGGCCTCACCCTTTTCCAGCTGGCGGGCCAGAATGTCGCAGGCCTCGTAGAGCTTTGTGGACTTGCCGCTCTGGCCGGAGATGATCAGCGGAGTACGGGCCTCGTCGATGAGCACGGAGTCCACCTCGTCGATGATGGCGAACTTCAGTCCTCTCTGCACCAGCTGCTCCTTGTAGATCACCATATTGTCACGGAGGTAGTCAAATCCCAGCTCGTTGTTTGTCACGTAAGTGATGTCGCAGGCGTAGGCGGCTCTCCTCTCATCATTGTCCATGCCGTTGAGGACAACGCCCACAGTCAGTCCCAGGAACTCATGCACCTGTCCCATCCACTCCGCGTCACGCTTTGCCAGATAGTCGTTGACTGTAACGATATGGACGCCCTCGCCTGTCAGTCCGTTCAGGTAGGCGGGCAGGGTGGAAACGAGAGTCTTTCCTTCACCTGTCTTCATCTCCGCAATACGCCCCTGATGGAGGATGATACCGCCGATGAGCTGTACCCTGTAGTGACGCATGCCCAGCACGCGGGCAGCCGCCTCCCTCACAACAGCAAAAGCCTCCGGAAGTATATCATCCAGAGTCTCGCCTTTTGAGAGACGCTCCTTGAATTCCCGCGTCTTATCCTTCAGTTCACTGTCAGAGAGCTGCTTCATCTCCGGCTCCAGGGCCTCGATGTGATCCACGATGGGATAGATGCGCTTCAGCTCATTCTGGCTGTGTGTACCGAATATTTTTTCTATTAAACCCATGGTATTACTCCTTATCCAAAAAAATTACTCTATTCCACATTCTAACACTATCATCCGGCCAATTCAACATGTTTATAAAGTGTTCATAATGTTCACAGACCTGTCATATTTTCGCTTTTACCTGGCTTGGTCTGCCTCACTGTAATTTTTTACTTCCTCGTAAGGGATGGATCCACCGTAGAGATCCAGGCCGCTGCCGATGGTGAAATCCAGTTTCCCGCCGCTCAGCTGCCGGAAACGCTCCAGCTCCTCCAGGCTGCTGATGCCGCCTGCATATGTAATCGGGATGCCCTGGACAGCGGAGAGCATCTCCACCAGAGCGTCCTCCACGCCGGAAGCCTTCCCCTCCACGTCCACGCCGTGGACGAGAAATTCATCGCAGTACTCCTTCATCCAGTAGAGGATCTCCTCGCTGAGCTGCACCTTGGTAAATTTCTGCCAGCGGTCCGTCACAATATAGTACTTTCCGTCCTTCTTTCTGCAGCTTACATCCAGGACCACATGCCCGGCTCCCGCCGCGTCCGCCAGCTTTTCCAGATTGCCCCACTGTACCTCGCCATCCTTGAACACATAGGAGGTGACGATGACATGGCTGGCTCCCGCTTCTATATAAGAAGCGGCGTTGTCCGCGGTGACGCCGCCGCCGATCTGGAGCCCTCCCGGCCAGGCTGAAAGAGCCGCGGCCGCCTGCTGCCTGTCCGCCTCATAATACGGCGAGGAGGGCGGATTGAGCAGGATCACATGTCCCCCCTTAAGGTTGTCCCTGCGGAACAGCTCCGCATAGAAGGCCGCGGATCTTTCGGAGACAAAATTCTCCTCCGCCCGATCCCTCTCGTCCCGCAGGCTTCCGCCTACGATCTGCTTCACTTTGCCATTATGTATGTCGATGCACGGTCTGAATTTCATAGTCTTCCTCCTGCCTACGCTTTGCTCCTTTAATCTGCTGAATTATAATACCACAGGCGGAGAAAAAAATCCACCTGTGGCTTCTTTCGCTCATTGTCTTTAATTCTTGATATCCTCCATGCCGTCCCGGACTTCATCGGCCATATCATCCGCCTCATCCCGAACCTCATCTCCCGCCTCGTCCAGAACGCCCTCGTCTCTCGTCCCGTCTGTGGCGTCGTTCATCGTATCGTCCTCCTGCTTCACCGCCCCATTGTCGCTGCTGTCACTGCCGCAGGCTGTCAGAGAGGCGAAGGACATCATGCATAAAAATAAAAGAATACCTTTTTTTAACTGTTTCATAGCATTTCTCCCTTTCATTGTTTTCTTTAGATACTATCCGCAGTTAAAGCTGTTTTATGCACATCCCCGCAGGGGAAATTTTTCCTTTTTTAAAGCTTTTCCGGGATCAGGCCGCTCCGGTAGGCGCCAAGGAGCTCGTTCAGATCCTGAATCTGCTCCCTCAGCCTGCGGCCGATGTCCGTGTCTCCCACTGTCTTGCGGGCCAGAGTCCTCTTCACCACAATGCTGTCCGAGTGGATGTCGCTCTCCTTCTCTATGGCCGCCTCCGTGGACTCAAAGGGCTCGTGGGCCGCCAGGATCAGGCCGTAGGAGTTGTAGATGAGGGTGTAGCCGGCAATTCCCGTCTCCTTCTGGTAGGCTCTGGAAAAGCCTCCGTCGATGACAAGCACCTTGCCCCCGCACTTGATAGGGCTCTCCCCTGCCTTGGACTTCACCGGCACATGGCCGTTGATGATGTGGGTTCCCTCCTCCGGCAGCCCGAACTCCCGCAGGATCCGGTTCACCACGGCCTCGTCCTCCAGCAGCTCGTAGTAGGGATTTTTCTTCTCTCTGTGGGTCTCCTTCTCGGCCAGGAAATACCGCTCAAAGGTGGCCATCTTGTCCTTGCCAAAGAGAGGGGAATTCTCGTGGAGCCAGATATACCACATCATATCCTTTCCCCGCTCCCTCTCCTTTTTGTCCAGAGCAAAAAACCCCTTTCTCACATAGCTCTCCAGCACCTCGTAGAGGGCCTTCCCCTTGTAGGCCCGGCCGTAAATGCGCACCGATTTCAGAGTGCCGTCCTGATTCAGGGGCACGCACCCGTGGTAGAGCAGGTTCTGGTTGTAGACCTTGTACAGCCCGCCCTTGTTCAGCAGAAAACGCATGTGGGCCTGCAGCTTCTCGCAGTTCAGGAAAGCCTTCTCCAGCCGGTCCATGATGTCCGCCTCCTCCTGGGAGAAGGCATAGGGGTGAGCCGGGTCCACTGTGGGGAAATTCTTATCCAGCAGCTCATAGGTGCGGCCCTCTATCTCGATGGTGCCGGCCTCAAAGTCAATCTGATGCAGAAGGTTTCTCTTCTCCAGCTTAAAGCCCGGATTTTTCCGGATGATCTGGCCCTCCGCCTTGAACTGGATGATGGAGATGGCCTTGTGCATCTTCCTCTCCATCTCCTGCTCACGGGCCGTAGCACCTCCTCTCCCCTTCAGGGCAAAGCAGGCGCAGGGATCATCCCCGTAGGTGTCCATGGCAAAGGATGCCAGGGGGAGCAGGTTGATGCCGTAGCCGTCCTCCAGTATGTCCAGATTTCCATACCTGGCGCAGATCCGGATCACGTTGGCGATGCAGCCCCTCTGTCCCGCTGCGGCTCCCATCCATAGCACATCATGATTGCCCCACTGGATGTCCACCGAGTGGTGCTGCATCAGCCGGTCCATGATGATGTGGGGACCCGGGCCCCTGTCGTAAATGTCCCCCACAATGTGCAGATGGTCCACTGTCAGCCTCTGTATGACGCCGCTCAGCGCCACGATGAACTCCTCTGCCCTCTCCGTCTCAATGATGCTGCTTATGATGGCGTTATAGTAGAACTCCTTGTCCCGCAGGTCCGGCTTCTCTGTGATCAGCTCCTCGATCACGTAGGCAAAATCCTCCGGCAGGGCCTTGCGCACCTTGGACCGGGTGTATTTGCTCATGGCGCACTTGCACACTTCAATGAGCCGGTAAAGGGTGATCCTGTACCAGTCCTCCATGTTCGCCTCCTCACGCCGGATCCGGTCCATCTTCTCCCTGGGATAGTAGATCAGAGTGGCCAGGGACTGCTTGTCCCGGGCGCTTAAGGTGTTGCCGAACACGTCTCCTATCTTGCGCCGGATGGAGCCGGATCCGTTTTTCAGGACGTGGGCAAAGGCCTCGTACTCCCCGTGGATATCTGTCAGAAAATGCTCCGTGGCCTTGGGCAGGTTCAGGATGGCCTGCAGGTTGATGATCTCCGTGGACGCCTTGGCGATGGAGGGGTAGAGGTCTGAGAGTCTCTCCAGATATTTCAGCTTCAGTTCTTCCATATTTTATTTCCTCCGTGAGAGAGTGGGGCTTCCCCTGCTACAGCTGTATCACGTCCGACATGTCATAGCGGCCGGGTCCCTTTCCCGCCAGGAACTTGGCGGCAGCCACAGCTCCCTTGGCAAAGAGGGCCTTGGAGTAGGCTGTGTGCTTAAACTCGATGACCTCGTCCTCCCCGGCAAAGATCACCTCGTGCTCGCCCACGATGGTGCCTCCCCGTACAGCCGATATGCCGATCTCATGGCTGTCTCTCTTCTTTCTCTGGCCGCTCCTGTCATAGACGTACTCGTAGTCCTCCTCCAGAGCGCCGTTCAGGGCGTCCGCAAGGGCGATGGCGGTGCCGCTGGGGGCGTCCACCTTCTGGTTGTGGTGCCTCTCCACGATCTCCATGTCAAAGCCCTCCGGGGCCAGCACCTTCGCCGCATCCTGCAGAAGCTTCATGAGCAGATTCACTCCCAGGGACATGTTGGCTGACTTGAGGACCGCCGTCCTCTTTGCCGCATCCTCCACTTTTTTCAGCTGCTCCTCAGACAGGCCGGTAGTGCACAGGACAACCGGCATCTGCTTCTCCTGACACCAGTCCAGCAGGTGATCCACAGCCGCCGCGTTGGAGAAGTCGATGACCACATCCACCTCCGCGTCGCAGTCGCTGATATCCCCGAATACCGGATAGTCGTTCAGAGCCTGGGCTCTTGCGTCCACTCCGGCCACGATCTTAAGTTCCGGGTCAGAGGCCGCCATTCTGGTGATGACCTGTCCCATTTTTCCGTTGCATCCGTGCATGATCACTTTTACCATATTGTTTTCCTCCCTTGTGTATGTGTTCAAGTCGTAGATAGATTCAGAAGCCGGCAGGACAGAAAAGGCAGAAAGGCCCCTGCTCTTCCCTGCAGGGGACAGCCTTTCTGCCTCTGTCCGCCTTTTTATGCAAGTTTGATACCAAAATCTCTCATGGCCTGAGCCAGGCTCTTCTCGTGCTCCGGCGTCAGCTCTGTCAGAGGCATGCGCAGTCCGCCGCACTCCATTCCCATCAGGTTCACAGCCTTCTTCACCGGGATGGGGTTCACCTCGCAGAACAGCTGCTCAATGAGGGGGATGGCCTTCACCTGCAGCTCGCAGGCCCCCTTCACATCGCCCGCAAAAAACTTCGCGCAGATGTCGTGGGTCTCCCTCGGAGCCACGTTTGACAGAACCGAGATCACACCCTTTCCGCCCAGGGAGAGGAGAGGCACGATCTGGTCGTCATTTCCTGAGTAGAGATCGAGATTGCCGTCTGTCAGGCTCATGATCTTCGCCACCTGGCTGATATTGCCGGAGGCCTCCTTCACGCCCACAATGTTGGGAACCTCCTTCACCAGGGTAGCCACTGTCTCCGGGGCGATGTTCAGCCCTGTCCGGCTGGCCACACTGTACATGATGATGGGTGCCTTGGCCTCGGCGGCCACGGCCTTGTAGTGGGCGATCAGTCCGTTCTGAGTAGCCTTGTTGTAGTAGGGGGTCACGATGAGCAGTCCATCCACGCCGTCCTCCACGGCCTCCTTTGACATATCGATAGTCGTATATGTAGCATTGGAGCCTGTGCCCGCGATTACGGGAAGGCGGTGCTTCGTCCGCTCCACCGCGAATTTGATACACTCCATATGTTCCTCTTCTGATAAAGTGGATGACTCTCCCGTAGTCCCGCAGATGATCAGACTGTCCGTCCCGTTCTCGCAATGATAGTCGATCAGCTCATCCAGTTTATCAAAATTCACGCTTCCGTCTTCATGAAACGGAGTAACCAGCGCTACTCCTGCGCCTGTAAAAATAGCCATAGTTTTCCTCCTGCCCTTAAAAAATTTATCTTTAAAAAGTGTATCATTATTCATTTCCAATGTCAATGGAACCCTCAGTCGTCCATGCACTCCAGCTTGCTCACAGACACCTCGTAGGCCGTGCGCTTCTCCGACTCGGTCTCTGACAGCCGCTTCACATACTCCCTGCTCTGGATCCTCCCCAGCACCTGCACGTGCTCGCCCACCTCAAAGGAGGCGGCAAACCTGGCGTTCCTTCCCCAGCAGATGCAGGGAATGTAGTCAGACTTCCCGTAGGGCCTGTTTACGGCCAGCAGGAGATCCGCGATCTCTCTGCCCAGGGGCGTCTTCCGGTAGACAGGCAGCTTGCAGATGTAGCCGTCCAGCAGGATGGTGTTCGTCTTTGCCCCGTCCGGCTCCTCGTCGATGAAGGATATCTCCCGCACAAAGACAGAGAGGATCAGCCGGTTCTTCTGCTCCTCGTGCCGATTGTAGGACCGGAACTGTCCGCTGGCCATGATAAACTCCCCTGTGTAGTCCTGGGTCACGTCCAGGAGGCGCTCCGAGATCATGAGCGGGATCCTGTCCTTGGAGCTGCTAAGGCGCCTCACCAGCACATCCACCATATAAAAGCCTTCCCCGAACACCGTGTGGCTGAAGGTGAAGCCGGACGCGATCTGTCCCATAATAGTTACCTGGTTGTTTTCAATGATCTTATCTGACATGGTCTTAATATCTCCCTTCCTCTTGATCGTATTTTGATGCTTTTAGAGTCAATACCTAATCTATGCGGGAATTGCATATATTAGAACTATATTCCTTGTTTTTTTTCCGAAATATGATACACTATTAAAGTTACAGAAAAAAAGTTTAAAATAAGAAGAGAAAAGGAAGATTTCATATGAAGACAAAACGCGAAGATGTGCGTAATATTGCGATCATCGCCCATGTTGACCATGGCAAGACAACACTTGTGGATGAACTTTTAAAGCAGAGCGGCGTGTTCCGCGAGAATCAGGAGGTGGCCGAGAGGGTCATGGACTCCAACGATATCGAGCGGGAACGTGGAATTACCATTCTCTCCAAAAATACAGCCGTCTTCTATAAGGGGACAAAGATCAATATCGTAGACACGCCGGGACACGCCGACTTCGGCGGCGAGGTGGAGCGCGTGCTGAAGATGGTAAACGGGGTCATCCTTGTTGTGGACGCCTTTGAGGGAGCCATGCCCCAGACAAAGTTCGTCCTGCGCAAGGCCCTGGAGCTGGATCTGCCTGTCATCGTCTGCATCAACAAAATCGATCGGCCGGAGGCCCGGCCGGCGGAGGTCATCGATGAAGTACTGGAGCTCTTCATCGACCTGGATGCCTCCGAGGAGCAGCTGGACTGTCCCTTCATCTACGCCTCAGCCAAGGACGGATACGCCATGCTGGACATGGACGACAAGCCGGAAAACATGATCCCGCTTTTCGAGACTATCCTGGACTATATTCCCGCCCCGGAGGGAGACCCGGACGCTCACACCCAGGTGCTCATCAGCACCATCGACTACAACGAGTATGTGGGCCGGATCGGCATCGGCAAGGTGGACAACGGTACCATCCGCACCAACCAGGATGTGGTCGTGGTCAACCACCACGACCCGGAGCGCCAGGAGAAGGTGCGCATCAGCAGGCTCTATGAGTTTGACGGACTGAACCGGGTGGAGGTCAAAGAGGCCACCATCGGTTCCATCGTGGCCATCTCCGGCATCGCGGACCTGTCCATCGGTGACACCATCTGCTCGCCCGAGAACCCCCAGGCCATCCCCTTCCAGAAGATCTCCGAGCCCACCATTGCCATGCAGTTCAAGGTCAACGACAGCCCCTTTGCCGGCAGGGAGGGCAAATACGTGACATCCCGGCACCTCCGCGACCGCCTCTTCCGGGAGCTGAACACAGATGTCAGCCTCCGGGTGGAGGAGACCGAGGACATGGATACCTTTAAGGTGTCCGGCCGGGGTGAGCTCCATCTGTCCGTCCTCATTGAGAACATGCGCCGGGAGGGCTACGAGTTCGCTGTCAGCAAGGCGGAGGTTCTCTACAAGAAGGATGAGAGCGGAAAACTCCTGGAGCCCATGGAGATGGCCTACATCGACGTGCCGGATGAATTTACGGGCGTAGTCATCGAAAAGCTGGGCCAGAGAAAAGGGGAGCTGCGCAGCATGGGTCCCATCGGCGGCAATTACACCCGGATGGAGTTCTCCATCCCCTCCCGCGGACTTATCGGCTACAGAGGAGACTTCCTGACGGACACAAAGGGAAACGGCATCATGAACACCGCCTTTGACGGATACGCCCCTTACAAGGGAGACATCCAGTACCGGAAGCAGGGCTCCCTCATCGCCTACGAGACCGGAGAGTCTGTCACCTACGGCCTCTACAGCGCCCAGGAGAGGGGTACCCTCTTTATCGGGCCCGGCGAGAAGGTGTACGCCGGAATGGTCATCGGCGAAAACGGCAAGACGGATGACATCGAGGTCAATGTCTGCAAGACTAAGCACCTCACCAACACCCGCTCCTCCAGCGCGGACGAGGCGCTCCGCCTGACGCCGCCGCGGATCCTCAGCCTGGAGCAGGCCCTGGACTTCATCGACACGGACGAGCTTCTGGAGGTAACTCCCGAGTCGCTGCGCATCCGCAAGAAGATCCTGGATCCCAAGCTCCGCAAGAGGAGCAATAATAAATAATCTTTCTGATCACAAGGAGCATTTATGGTTTTTTTATGGTTTCTGGAGTCGCTGCGCACCCCAGCCGCAGACCGGATCATGCAGTTTATCACACAGCTTGGGGAGGAGACAGCGGTCATACTGGTGCTCTGTCTCCTCTACTGGTGCGTCAGCAAAGGGCTGGCCCTCCAGATCGGCTTTTCCTACTTTCTGGCAGGGCTTGCCGTGCAGACTCTGAAGATCACTTTCCGGGTGCCCCGCCCCTGGGTGCTGGATCCTGCCTTCTCCCCCGTGGAGAGCGCAGTGCCTGCGGCCACAGGCTACTCCTTTCCAAGCGGCCACACCCAGAGCGCTGCCTGCCTGTACGGATCCCTGGGCCTCCAGACCTCCAGAAAGGGGCTGCGATGGCTCTGCTTTGCCGTCGTCCTGCTGGTGGGCTTCTCCCGCATGTACCTGGGATGCCACACGCCCTGGGACGTGCTGGGCTCCCTGGCCGTATCCGCCCTTTTTATATGGCTGACCCGGCGGTTCCTGCCCCGGCTGACAGCCGACCCGGTTTCCATGCGTGTCTTCTTCGCGCTGCTCCTTCTGGTCTGTCTGGGGATCACGGTCTTAGCCCTCCTCCTTCGCCAATACGGCCTCCTGCCCCAGGTGTACGCCGTGGACTGCTTCAAGGCTGTGGGCGCCGGACTGGGCTTTGCCGTGGGATGGTATCTGGAGGCCACCAGGCTCCGGTTTCAGACCGCCGCTCCCTGTCTCTGGATGCAGGCTGTCAAATTCGCGGCCGGTATTTTCGGGATTTTTGTCCTGAACAGCACCATTCCCCTCATCACGGGCGAATGTGTGATTGCAAAAATCATAAAATACTTTATACTGGTATTATGGATCATGGTAATCTATCCCGCCCTCTTCAGCCGGGTAGTGCCGCCCTGTCCGAAAAACTAATACCCAAAGGAGGATTTTATGAAAAAGTATTTCGCCGCTTTTCTCTCCCGTCTGGCCATGTTCATGGAATTTTTTATCTCCATCATGCTGGCCGTCGGCATCATTCTTCTGTGCTTACGGCTTGCCAGCTCCCTGATCTACATACCGGACCTGGACAGGTACCCGAACTACGAAGATCTCCTTGAGGCCTGCTTTGAGCTCATCATCGGCGTGGAGCTGATACGGATGATGTACTACCACACGCCGGACACCGTGTTCGAGGTGCTCCTCTTTGCCATTGCCAGGCAGATCATCATCGACCACTCTTCCGCTTTTTCCAGCCTGATCGGCGTGTGCGCCATCGCTGTCCTGTTCGCCACGAGGAAATATCTCTTCTTCGGCTTTGACCTGGCAGAGAAAAATATGTTCCGGGGCTCGTCCCGGGTGCGGGTAGTCAATAAGATCATGGGGTGTCAGATCCCCCACGAGACGGACGCCGAGACACTGGAGGCTGTCCTGCGGGCAAAATGCAGGGCAGAGGATATTGAACCCAGAGAGGGGGCCTGCGTCTATTTTGAAGATACCGGCCTGCGGGTGGCCAAAATGCGTGACGGAAAAATTTCAAGAATTGAAGTAATACATGCTATACATTGACAGAAAAACATGTTATACTCCTTATATCAGATAGAAATGAATTGTCCTACATTTTTGTCAGACATTATTTCTCCTGAAATCATATCGTAAAGGAGTTGGACAGCATGAAATTTATCATTAGTGGAAAGAACATCGAGATCACGCCCGGCTTAAAAGACACCATTACACGCAAGCTCGGTAAACTGGAGAGGTACTTCACCCCTGACACCGAGATCATCGTCACACTGAGCGTGGAAAAGGAACGCCAGAAGATTGAGGTGACCATTCCTGTAAAGGGAAATATTATCCGCTCCGAACAGGTCAGCAGCGACATGTATGTATCCATTGATCTTGTGGAGGAAGTCATTGAGAGACAGCTTCGCAAATATAAAACAAAGCTCATCGCGAGACATCAGGACGGCAGCAATTTCAAGCAGGAATTCTTCGACGAGGAGGACGCTCCCGAGAGCGACGAGGAAATTAAGATCGTCCGCACAAAGCGCTTCGGCATCAAGCCTATGTATCCGGAGGATGCCTGCATCCAGATGGAGCTTCTGGGGCACGATTTCTTCGTATTCTGCAACGCGGAGACCGATGAGGTGAATGTCGTATATAAGAGAAAGAACGGAACCTTCGGCCTGATCGAGCCGGAATTCCAGTAAAAATACAGTCTTCCAAAATACAGGTCCTGGAATGAAATCATTCCAGGACCTGTATTTTTCCGTCTATGTCGCCGTAGAAGCACTTTCCCGCCTCCTCCAGCACCGCTTTCCCGTTTGTCCCGTCTGTCAGCTCCTCCTCCAGGGCAGGCCAAAGCGCCTCCGGCACCAGGGCGGTCAGCTCCACCTTCTCTGTGTAGGAGCTGTCCAGCACCGGTATGCCCCTCTCTCCCAGAATGTACTGTATCTTTCCCAGGCCGGTGTAATCTGTGGTGATCTTCAGTTTAACTCCCTGTATCCTGGTTATAATCAAAGAGGAGGCCAGTCCTTCCTTCGCCGCACCCTGGTAGGCTCTCACAAGTCCCCCTGTGCCCAGGAGGATACCGCCGAAATACCGGGTTACCACCACCGCCGTGTCATGGATGTTCTCCCCCAGGAGCACATCCAGCATGGGCCTGCCCGCCGTGCCGCCCGGCTCCCCGTCATCGCTGTACCGCTGTATGTCCTGGTGATCCCCGATGACGTAGGCGTAGCAGTTGTGCCTGGCGTCCCAGTACTTCTTCCTGACCGTTTCGATAAACTCCGCGGCCTCCTCCTCGCTCTTTACCGGGCGGACTGTGGCGATAAATCTGGACCTTTTCTCCGTGATCTCCCCTTCTCCGCCCCGGAATACCATTCTGTGATCCACTTTGCGTTCCTCCTCTGTTCTTTGCGCTGTCATCTACTACTATAACGGATTTCTTAAGTTTTTCCTACCTAAATATGAAGTTTTCATTTTTTTCTTTATTTCAATATGTATATTTGCTATAATGTCTAAAGTATGAAGGAGGCTGAATACATGAATTATGGAAAGAAAAAGGCTTCTAAAAAACAAAAGCAGATAACGTCGAAATCAACCATGCAGGGTAAGCGGGTCACTGTCCGGCTGTTGAAGGCTTTTATCCTGTGTGTTCTTGCTATATGTATCATCGGGATGATCGGCGGTCTGATTTTTGTGAAGAGGATCCTTGACAATTCACCGGAGGTCACACCTGACGATGTGCGTCCGAAAGGGTACACGACCATCGTCTACGCTGACGACGGGGCCACTGAGCTGGAGCGGTTCGTGGAGGCCGGCTCCAACCGCGAATACAAATCCATCGACCAGATCCCCGTGGATCTGCAGCACGCTTTCGTCGCCATTGAGGACGAGCGCTTCTATGAGCACAACGGTATTGACCCGCAGGGTATCCTGCGAGCCGCTGTCACGGGAATTACTTCAGGCGGCGACTTCTCACAGGGAGCCAGCACGCTGACCCAGCAGCTCATAAAGAACAACGTCTTTCCCGACTTTGTAAATGAGGAAACCTTTTACGACCGTCTGGAGAGAAAGATCCAGGAGCAGTTCCTGGCTCTGGACATCGAAAAACAGATGTCAAAGGACGAAATCATGGAGGCATATCTGAACACCATCAACCTGGGGCAGAACACCCTGGGCGTGCAGTCCGCCTCCAAGCGCTATTTCAACAAGGATGTATCCGAGCTGACGCTGTCCGAGTGCGCGGTTCTCGCCAGCATCACCCAGAACCCGTCCCTCTACAATCCCATCACCAACCCAGACGCCAACGCGAAACGGCGCACCGAGGTTCTGAACAAGATGCTGGATCAGGGATATATCGACCAGGCGGCCTACGATGAGGCGGCAGCCGACGACGTGTACGCCAGAATTCAGGCTGTCAACGCGGCCATCGGAGAGGATTCACCTTATTCCTATTTTATAGACGCCCTCTCCGAGCAGGTCATCGACGATCTCATGTCCCGCCTCGGGTACACGGAAAGCCAGGCATACAACGCCCTCTACAGCGGCGGCCTGACTATCATCTCCACACAGAACACTGCCATGCAGCAGATCTGCGATGAGGAGATGAACAATGACGCCAACTTCCCATGGCTGAAGGAGTACGGTCTCTCCTACGCGCTGACCGTCACCCGGGCGGACGGCACCATAGAGAACTACGGCTCTGAGAGCGTGGAGGCGTACAGGGAAAACACCTATGGCATTGAAAACGCCCTCATCTTTTCCTCCGAGGACGCTGCCAGAGCTATGGTGGAGGAGTGGAAGGCCACGATTGCCCAGGAGGGCGACACCTATGACGAGCGCATCACCATCACGCCTCAGCCCCAGGCTTCTGTCACCATCATCGACCAGGCCACCGGCCAGATCAAGGCCATGGTAGGCGGAAGGGGCGCCAAGGAGACAAGCCAGAGCCTGAACAGGGCCTACAGAGGCTCCACAAGGCAGCCGGGTTCCTGCTTCAAGATCCTGGCCACCTACGCCCCCGCCCTGGACACGAACCAGATCACGCTGGCCAGCGTCTTTGACGACCAGCCCTGGCATTACTCAAACGGCACGGAATTCAAGAACGTGGGCAACAAGTACTACGGCAACGTCACCGTCCGGGAGGCCATCGCCCAGTCCATGAACTCTGTGGCCGTGCAGACCATACAGCAGATCGGTCCCCAGCTGGGATATGAGTACGCAAAGAACAACTTTTCCATGAGCTCACTTGTGGAGAGTGATATGTACGAGCCCATCGCTCTGGGAGGTCTGACAAATGGTGTATACAACTATGAGCTGTGCGCGGCCTTTGCGTCCATCGCCAACGGCGGCGTATACAACACGCCAACCCTATACTCAAAGATCCTGGATCACGACGGCAATGTGCTGATCGAGAACCCCACGGAGTCTCATCAGTCCGTCAAGGACAGCACAGCCGCTCTCCTCACAAGCGCCATGCAGAGCGTTGTGGAGGAGGGAAGCGGATCAGCCGCTGCCCTGGACAACATGCCGGTAGCCGGCAAGACGGGAACAGCGGACAGTGACAAGGATATCTGGTTCTGCGGCTTCACCCCCTATTACACCTGTGCGGTGTGGGGCGGCTACGATGACCCGAAATCCATGACCAACATTGACACTACCTTCCGTTTCCGGATCTGGAAGTCCATTATGAGCCGCATCCACGCGGGTCTGGAGACAAAGCAGTTTGAGATGCCCACATCGGTGGAGCAGAAGACCATCTGCACAGTGACCGGGCAGCTCGCGAGGCCTGGATGCCCCTCAAGGACAGAGTTCTTTGCGTCAGACAATTCACCTACAGAGACCTGTCCGGGACACGGTTCTACGGGATCCACCGACGACACAGGAACTGACACCACCACTGATGGCAGCACTTCCGACACTAGCGGAGGCAGCACCACCACGACCACACCGGGCAGCGGCGGAGATACTACCCCCACTCCCGATCCGGGCGCCGGAGGCGGCGGAGGTGGCGGCGAAACCACCAATCCTGATCCGGGCACCGGAGGCGGAGGTGGCGGCGAAACCACCAATCCTGATCCGGGCACCGGAGGCGGAGGTGGCGGCGAAACCACCGGATAGAAATCAAAATAAAAGCAGGTGCGAATGAGCAGCAGCTCATTCACACCTGCTTTTATTTATACCTCTTTTTTCTACATCTCTGCCTATATCCACCCGGCTCTGTCCGTGTCAGATGATCAGCCTTGCCGCTCCGCAGATACCGGCGTCATTGCCCAGTGTGGCCAGCACGATCTTTGTATCCTTGTTGGCAAAGAAAGCCTTCTCCTGGAAGGGCTTCTCGATGAAAGGCAGAAGGGCAGGTCCCGCATTGGAAACGCCGCCGCCGATGACGATCATCTCGGGATCCACGATCACTGCCATGTTGGCGAGGGCATGTCCCAGATAAGCTCCAAACTCCTCCGCAATCTCAATCGCCACTCTGTCGTCCTTCTTCACCGCGTCAAAGACTGACTTTGCGCTGAGGTTTTTCCCCTCCAGCAGCGTCTTCCCGTGTAGCTTTGCAAGGCGCAGCTTTGCAAGACGGGCGATTCCTGTGGCGGACGCGTACTGCTCCAGACATCCGGTCTTCCCGCAGCCGCACTTTTCTGTCTCGCTGTAGTTCACACAGATATGTCCGATCTCGCCGCCGGCTCCGTTTGCCCCTGCAATGACATGTCCCTGGCAGATCACGCCGCCGCCCACGCCAGTGCCCAGCGTCACCATAATCATGTTGCTGCAGCCCTTTCCGGCTCCCAGCCACATCTCGCCCAGGGCCGCCACATTGGCATCGTTTCCGATTTCAGCCCGGATTCCCGGCAGAAGCTCCTCCATCTCCTTTTTAACATTTTTATAGCCCCATCCGATATTGGCGCTGTTCTTTACAATTCCTTCACTAACCGGAGCCGGCACGCCGACTCCCACGCCCGCTGTCTCCTCCGCGGAAATTCCTTTTTCCTCCATCTTAGCGCGGACAGAGGCCGCGATATCCGGCAGGACCTGCTTTCCCTCATTCTCTGTGTGAGTCTTGATCTCCCATTTCTCGTACAGCTCTCCCTCCGTGGAAAACAGTCCCATCTTCACGGTTGTTCCGCCAATATCTACTCCAAAACAATACTTCATCTTCTGACTCCCTATTCCTTATTTTCTATTTCTTTGCCAGGTTCCTCTGCACCCTTTTGTACAGCTCCTCCGCCGCGTTATAGCCCATCTTCTTCTGTCTGTAGTTGATGGCCGCCGTCTCCACGATGATGGAGAGGTTACGCCCGGGACGGATGGGAAGCTGATGGCAGACAACCTTGTTGCCGAGGAACTCTGTGTACTGCTCCTCCATACCAAGCCTGTCGTATTTCTTCTCCCTGTCCCAGTCCTCCAGGGTGATGACCAGCTCGATATTCTGGGTCTCCCTGACGCTCTGCACGCCGTAGAGCATTTTGACATCCACAATACCGATACCGCGCAGCTCGATAAAATGCTTTGTCACGTCGGGCGCGGTTCCCACCAGGGTGTCGTCACTGACCTTGCGGATCTCCACCACGTCGTCGCTGACAAGACGGTGTCCCCTTCTCACCAGCTCCAGAGCCGCCTCGCTCTTGCCGATGCCACTCTCGCCCATGATCATCACGCCCACGCCGTACACATCTACCAGTACGCCGTGGATGGAAATGCAGGGCGCCAGCTGCACATTCAGCCAGCGGATCAGCTCTGCGGTAAAGGCGGAGGTCTTCATCTCCGTGGAGAAGATGGGCACATCCAGCTCCTGCGCCTTCTCCAGCAGCTCCTGATCCGGCTTCAGGGCACGACAGAAGATAATGCAGGGGATCTTGTAGGCGAGCAGCGTCTCGTAGACCTTGATCTTTGTGGCCTCATCCATCTGCTCTAAAAACGTATATTCCACATATCCGATAATCTGCACTCTCTCCGCGTCGAAATGGTCAAAGAAGCCTGTAAGCTGCAGAGCCGGCCTGTTGATATCCGGCACCTCCACATATTTGTCAGCCAGCCCCACGTCGGGAGTCAGATTTTTCAGGTTCATCTTCTCGACGATCTTCTGAATTTCTATTTTTGACATGTCTTATCTCCTTTTCTGTTTTTAAATACTATGACAAGTATAACACATCAGTGAAAAAACTTATACACCTCCTGCGCTGATTTTTCATTCATGCTGGGCAGTTTTTTCAGGTCCTCCACATCCGCCTGCCGTATCTCATCCAGGCTGGCAAAATGCTTCATCAGATCCTTTCTCCTGGCCGGCCCCACCCCGGGGATATCGTCCAGGACAGAATGAACCTGCTCCTTGCTGCGCAGCTTTCTGTGAAACTCTATGGCAAACCGGTGGGCCTCGTCCTGTATCCTGGTGATCAGCTTAAAGCCCTCTGAATTCCGGTCAATGGGAAGCTCTTTATTATTATAGTAGAGTCCTCTGGTACGATGGCTGTCGTCCTTCACCATACCGCACACAGGTATGTTCAGGTGGAGCTCATCCAGCACCTGGAGGGCGATCCCTACCTGTCCCTTTCCTCCGTCCATGAGGATCAGGTCCGGAAAGGCGGTAAAGCTTCCCGTCTCCTTCCCCTCTTCCCGCTCCTCCAGGCCGTGGCGGAACCTTCTTGTCAGCACCTCTTTCATGCTGGCGTAGTCGTCCGGCCCCTGGACGCTCTTAATGCGGAATTTGCGGTAATCGTTTCTCTTTGGCTTTCCCTTCTCGTAGACCACCATAGAACCGACAGAGGCAAACCCGCTGATATTGGAGATGTCATAGGCCTCCATCCGGTTCAGGTGCTCCAGGCCAAGAAGGCGGGCAATCTCCTTCACCGCGCCGATGGTGCGGCCCTCCTCCCGCTTCAGCCTCTCCCTGTCCTTACTGAGCACCAGGGCAGCATTCTTTTCCGCCAGCTCCACCAGCTTCTCCTTTGTCCCTTTTTTGGGCACACGGATATGCACCCTGTGGCCTCGCTTCTGGCTCAGCCATTCCTCCAGGACCTCCCCGTCCTCGATCTCAGTCTGGGTCATCAGCTCCGCCGGTATATAGGGTGTACCGGCGTAGAACTGCTTGATAAAGCTGGAGATGATCTCCCCTGTGGTCTCGTCCCCGCTCAGCTTCAGATAAAAATGGTCTCTCCCGATCAGCCTGCCGCCCCGGATAAAGAAGACCTGCACCACCGCGTCCTCTTTGTCCGTGGCTGCCGCCAGGATATCCCTGTCGTTGCCGGCTGTGTCGGTAATCTTCTGCTTCTGGGCGATCTTCTTCACGCTTCCCAGAAGCTCCCTGTACTCGATGGCCTTCTCGAACTCCAGGTCCTCGGAGGCCTTCATCATCTTCTCCTCCAGCTCCTTCAAAATAACCTCATAATTTCCTCCCAAAAAGCGGAGCACCTCGTCTATGGATTTCCTGTAGGTCTCCTGGGACACGTACCCCTGACAGGGGGCGTCGCACTGGTGGATATGATAGTTCAGGCAGGGCCTCTCCTTCCCCGTATCTCTGGGAAGGCGGCGGTTGCAGCTCCTCACCTTGTACAGCTTGCGGATCAGCTCGATGGTGTCCTTGACAGCCCCCGCGCTCGTGTAGGGGCCAAAGTATTTCGCCTTGTCCTTCACCATGCGCCTGGCCATCATGATCCGGGGAAAGGGCTCATCCACCGACACCTTGATAAAGGGATAGGCCTTGTCGTCCATGAGCATGGTGTTGTATTTGGGCCTGTGCTCCTTGATCAGATTACACTCCAGGACAAGGGCCTCCAGCTCCGAATCTGTCACAATGTACTCAAAGCGGGTGATGTGGGTCACCATCTGCTCAATCTTCACGCTCTTGCCTCGGCTGCTCTGGAAATACTGCCGCACCCGATTCTTCAGGCTGATAGCCTTCCCCACATAGATGATCTCATCCTTCTCATCGTGCATCAGATACACGCCGGGCTTCCCCGGCAATTTTTTCAGTTCTTCCTGTATATCAAAATTACTGTTTTCCATATTCCTGCTTTCCATGGTTAACATTATACTGTCCCGCATGAAAAAGGACAAGGGAAAATCTTCCCCTGTCCTAAACTCAAGCCTTAGTTATCTCACAATCCGCTTATACTGTGCTGTTGTTCTCAGTTTCGCTCTCATCTGTTGCCGTCTCTTCAGTGTTGCCCTCCACCGGCTTCATGGAGATGCGGGCCTCCTTCGGCTCCTCGCCGTCCTGCCTGTCCTCAGTCTCGGGAAGTCCCTCTACCTCCCGGAAGATCTTCATAAACTCTTTTCCGGTGATGGTCTCCTTCTCAATCAGGAAGGCAGCGATCCTGTCCAGCGCCTCCCTGTGCTCGCTCAGCAGCCTCTTGGCCTCCTCATAGGCCCCCTTGAGCATCTTCATCACTTCCTGGTCGATCTCAGAGGCTGTCTCCTGGCCGCAGTTCAGGACCGGTCTTCCATCCAGATAGCGGTTCTGGATCGACTCAAGGCCGATCAGGCCAAATCTCTCGCTCATGCCGTACTGGGTGATCATGGCCCTGGCAATGCTTGTGGCCTTCTCGATATCGTTGGAGGCTCCGGTTGTGACTGTGTCAAAGACGATCTCCTCGGCGGCACGGCCTGCCAGCATACCTACCAGCATGGCCTCCAGCTCCTTCTTCGTGTTCAGGAACTTCTCCTCCTCAGGCGTCTGCATCACATAGCCGAGGGCTCCCATGGTCCTGGGGACGATGGTGATCTTCTGCACCGGCTCCGCGTGCTTCTCGAGAGCGCTCACAAGGGCGTGCCCCACCTCGTGGTAGGATACGATCCTTCTCTCCTCCTGGCTCATGATACGGTCCTTCTTCTCCTTGCCCACAAGGACTGTCTCCACCGCCTCAAAGAGGTCGCTCTGAGAGACAGCGTTTCTGCCGTGCTTCACCGCATTGATAGCGGCCTCGTTGATCATGTTGGCCAGGTCTGAGCCCACAGCGCCGGATGTGGCCAGGGCAATGGCCTCCAGATCCACGGTCTCATCCATGCGCACGTCCTTGGCGTGAACCTTCAGCACGTCGATACGGCCCTTCAGATCCGGCCGCTCCACGATGATCCGCCTGTCGAACCGTCCCGGGCGCAGAAGCGCCGGATCCAGGATCTCCGGACGGTTGGTGGCTGCCAGAAGAAGCAGTCCCTTATTTGTGTCAAATCCATCCATCTCCGCCAGGAGCTGGTTCAGTGTCTGCTCCCTCTCGTCGTTGCCGCCAAGCTGGGTGTCGCGGCTCTTTCCGATGGCGTCGATCTCATCGATGAAAATGATACAGGGCGCCATCTGCTGGGCCTGCTTGAAAAGGTCGCGGACTCTGGAAGCGCCCACGCCCACATACATCTCCACAAAGGCCGATCCTGACAGGGAGAAGAAGGGCACCTTCGCCTCCCCCGCTACCGCCTTGGCAAGCAGCGTCTTTCCGGTTCCCGGAGGTCCCACAAGGAGGGCGCCCTTGGGAAGCTTGGCCCCCACGCCGGTATACTTTCCCGGATTGTGCAGGAAATCCACTACCTCCTGGAGTGACTCCTTGGCCTCGTCCTGGCCCGCCACATCCTTGAAGGTGACGCCTGTCTGCTTCTCCACATACATCTTGGCGTTACTCTTTCCAATACCCATCATGCCGCCGCCCTTGGACATCTTCTTTGTAAACCACACGCAGAGGCCCACAATGCAGGCAATGGGAAGGAAGGTAAAAATGATACTCAGCAGCATGGAGGATGTGGTGTCAGGTATCTCCTGGTTCACCTCCACTCCCGCATCCAGCAGGCGGTCCACAAGCTGGTCATCGTTGACGATACCCGTGTAGTATTCCTTCTGCACAGTGTCGTCCTTTCCCTGCTTGGCTGTTATATCGATCTGGTTGGCTCCTATATCAACCTTTTCTACGTCTCCGTCCTCTACCATCTTGATAAACTTGTTGTAGGATATCTCCTCAGCGCTCTCCATTCCCTGGAACTGGAAGAGGAGCAGCACGAGGATCGTTGTGATCAGCGTTACGATCAAAACGAACGAGGCTCCCTGCCGGTTGTTCCGGTTCGGATCCTGGTTGTTATTTCTGTTCTGATTGTTCTGGTTGTCCATATTTCTCCTCCTGTACGTATGTACCATCTTATTATAAGTATCCCCTGTTTTAAAATCAATAAAAACATTATGAAAAGATTGTAAACTCGGGCTTTCCTGTAGTATACTTGTGAAGGAAATGTGTATTTTTCTTTACATATATTACAGGGAAAATAAATGAAAGGAACTGACAAATGAAAATTGGATTTGACAACGAAAAATATCTTCACATGCAATCCTCCCACATCCGTGAGAGGATTGACAAATTCGGCGGGAAGCTCTATCTGGAGTTCGGCGGAAAGCTCTTCGACGACTACCACGCCTCCAGAGTGCTGCCCGGCTTTGCACCTGACAGCAAGCTTCGGCTGCTGAAGCAGCTGGCAGACCAGGCGGAGATCGTCATTGTCATCAGCGCGGGGGACATCGAGAAGAACAAGGTGCGGGGAGATCTGGGGATCACCTACGATTCAGACGTTATCCGCCTGCGGGACGAGTTCATCCGGGCCGGACTCTATGTGGGGAGCGTTGTCATCACCCAGTACAGCGGGCAGAGCAGCGCGGATCTTTTCAAGGCCCGGCTGGAGCGCCTGGGCATCCGCGTGTACCTCCACTACATCATTCCCGGCTATCCGGGAAATGTGCCTCTTATCGTCAGCGACGAGGGCTACGGAAAAAATGATTATATTGAGACATCCAGACCTCTTGTAGTCATCACCGCTCCGGGGCCGGGAAGCGGAAAGATGGCCACCTGCCTCTCTCAGCTCTACCACGAGCACAATCGGGGCGTCCAGGCGGGGTACGCGAAATTCGAGACCTTCCCCATCTGGAACATTCCTCTGAAGCACCCGGTGAACCTGGCCTACGAGGCAGCCACAGCGGATCTCAACGACGTGAACATGATCGACCCCTTCCACCTGGAGGCCTACGGCGAGACAACGGTCAACTACAACAGGGACATTGAGATTTTCCCGGTCCTGCGCACTACCTTTGAGCGCATTTACGGGGAGAGCCCCTACAAGTCCCCCACAGACATGGGCGTAAACATGGCCGGCAACTGTATCTGCGACGATGAGGTATGCCGCCAGGCCTCCCTCCAGGAGATCATCCGCCGGTACTACGACACCATGGACCGGTTTATCGCCGGCGCCTGCTCCGAGGAGGAGGTGTTCAAGATCGAGATGCTCATGAACCAGGCAGGGATCACCGCCCACGACCGTCCTGTTGTGGACGCGGCCCTGAACCGGGCGGAGCAGACCGGGGCTCCGGCCGCCGCCCTGGAGCTACCGGACGGAAGGATCGTCACCGGAAAGACAAGCGACCTGCTGGGCGCCTCCGCAGCTCTTCTTCTGAACGCGCTCAAGGAGCTGGCAGGCATTGACCACGCATGCCACGTGATCTCCCCGGAGGCCATTGAGCCCATCCAGAAGCTGAAGGTCAACTACCTGGGAAGCCACAATCCCCGGCTTCACACGGACGAGGTGCTCATCGCCCTCTCCGTCAGCGCGGCCACGGACAGAAACGCCCAGCTGGCTCTGGAGCAGCTGCCGAAGCTGAAGGGCTGTCAGCTTCACACCTCTGTCATGGTCAGCCAGGTGGACATCAATATCTTTAAGAAATTGTTTATACAGGCAACTTTCGAGCCAAAATATGAAAAAAAGACTGTTTTTCAGGAAGAAAAAGGTATATAATATGTTTTTTAAAAGAAATGAACCACGAAACATCTGACAGACAAAAGGAGGAAACTATGGCAGTAAAATATGTATTTGTGACAGGCGGCGTAGTATCGGGACTTGGCAAGGGCATCACAGCCGCATCCCTTGGCCGGCTCCTGAAGGCGAGAGGGTATACGGTGACCATGCAGAAGTTTGATCCCTATATCAACATCGACCCGGGAACCATGAACCCGGTACAGCACGGAGAGGTCTTTGTCACAGACGACGGGGCGGAGACGGACCTGGATCTGGGCCACTATGAGCGCTTTATCGACGAGAGCCTCACAAAGAATTCCAATGTGACCACAGGCAAGATCTACTGGTCTGTCCTGCAGAAGGAAAGGCGGGGCGATTTCGGCGGAGGCACCGTACAGGTGATCCCCCACATCACGAACGAGATCAAGAGCCGCTTCTACCGCAATCCTGTCGCAAAGGATACAGAGATTGCCATTATCGAGGTGGGCGGCACGGTAGGCGACATTGAGAGCCAGCCCTTCCTGGAGGCCATCCGGCAGTTCCAGCACGAGAAGGGACGGGAAAATGTCATCCTCATCCACGTCACCCTCATCCCCTACCTGCGGGCATCCCAGGAGATGAAGACAAAGCCCACCCAGGCCAGCGTCAAGGATCTGCAGGGCATGGGCATCCAGCCTGACATCATCGTGTGCCGCTCCGAGCATCCTCTGGACCAGGGCATCAAGGACAAGATCGCCCTCTTCTGCAATGTGCCGGCTGACCATGTGCTCCAGAACCTGGATGTGGAGTATCTGTATGAGGCTCCCCTTGCCATGGAAAAAGAGCACCTGGCAGAGGTTGTCTGCGAGTCACTTCACCTGGAGTGCCCTGAGCCGGATCTGAAGGACTGGACAGAGATGGTGGACTACTTAAAGAGCCCCAACACAGAGGTCACAGTGGCTCTTGTCGGAAAATATATCCAGCTCCACGACGCCTACATCAGCGTAGTGGAGGCGCTGAAGCACGGAGGCATCTTCTCCCGGGCCACCGTCAACATCAAGTGGGTGGACTCGGAGACTGTCACGCCTGACAACGTGGGCGAGCTTCTGGGCGATGTGAGCGGTATTCTCGTACCCGGCGGCTTTGGCAGCCGGGGCATTGACGGCAAGATCCAGGCCATCCGCTATGCCAGAGAGAACAACATCCCCTTCCTGGGCCTGTGCCTTGGCATGCAGCTTGCCATTGTGGAATTTGCCAGGGATGTGGTTGGCTTCCACGACGCACACAGCGCGGAGCTGGACCCGGACACCACGCACCCGGTCATCCACATCATGCCGGACCAGATCGGCATCGAGGACATCGGCGGCACCCTGCGTCTCGGCTCCTACCCCTGTGTGCTTGATAAGAGCTCCAAGGCCTACGCCCTCTACGGCAAGGAGGAGATCCACGAGCGTCACCGCCACCGCTATGAGGTGAACAACGACTACAGGGATGACCTCACCTCTCACGGCATGATGCTCTCCGGCCTGTCACCGGACGGACGCATCATCGAGATGATCGAGATCCCCTCCCACCCGTGGTTTATAGCCACCCAGGCTCACCCCGAGCTGAAATCAAGACCCAACAGGCCCCACCCGCTGTTCAAGGGATTTGTGGAGGCAGCGCTGAAATATCAGGGTGAGCACGAAAAATAGAACAAAAGAAAGACTGGAAATATATAGGGAAAAGCGAAAAAGTTCAGGAGCTTCCGCAAGGGCTCCTGAACTTTTTCTTTGTGGCGTCATCATAATGCTCTGCGCCGTTACAACCTCTGTTGCAACGATTTCCGCCGCTGTCTGCTCCCCCTTCCCACTTTTGCCTCCTACTCCTCATCCAACAGGAACTCGCTCATCACATAGTTGCTGACATCAATCCCTCTCTTCGTAAGCCGCACCTTGTCCCCGGCTGATTTTAGCAGTCCCTGGCCCTGCAGGCGCTCTATGACCGCTCCGTAGACCTGATCCATGTCCTCCTGAAACTGCTCCTGAAAGCGTCGGCGGGAGACCCCCTCCATCTTCCGCAGTCCCAGGAACATGAACTCCTCCATGGCATCCTTCCTGGTGAGGGTTTCCGGCTCCTCCCCTTCCGTCCAGCGCCTTCCGCCCATGAGGGAGGCAGCTCCCGGTCCGATGCCCAGATACTCCCGGCGATCCCAGTAGCCCAGATTGTGGCGGCACTCGTACCCGGGGCGGGCGTAATTGGAGATCTCATAGCGATGGAGGCCGTACTCCGACAGGATTTCCTCTGTCCGCTCATACATCCGCCTCTCTGCGTCCTCGTCCGGCAGCTCCTCTGCGTGCCTGCCACCTCCATACCTCTCATAGAAGGGCGTCCCCTCCTCTATGATGAGACTGTAGGCGGAAATATGGGCAGGTGGCGGGGTCAGTCCTGCCACAGCCCGCAGGGTCTTCTCCCAGCTCTCCTCTGTCTGAAAGGGGATGGCGGACATGAGATCCACATTGATATTGGAAAATCCCGTCTCCACCGCAGCCTGGTAGGTGTCCCTGAAGTCTCTCCATGTGTGGATCCGCCCCAGAGCCTCCAGCTCCCGGTCGTCCGCCGACTGCAGCCCGATGCTCAGCCGGTTGATGCCGGCCTGCCGCCAGGCCCTCAGCTTCTCCCGGGAAAGTCCCATTTCTTCTGCCCCGGACCCGGCCACGGTTCCCGGGTTGCACTCCAGGGTGATCTCCGCATCCCCGTCCACAGAAAAGGCCCCCCGGATGGCCGCAAAAATCTGCAGGATCTGCTCTCCTGTCAGGATGGACGGCGTTCCCCCGCCAAGGAAAATGCTGACAACATGATAAGCCTTCGCGATGTCCCGGTAAGACCGGAGCTTTTCGCAAAGGCTGTCCACATACTCCTGCCGCTCCCGCCGGCCTGCGGGGGCGGACAAGAAGTCACAGTATTTACATTTTCTGACGCAGAAGGGAATGTGGATATATAATTCCAGTTCTTTCATCTGCTTCTCCTCTTATTTTTCATCCAGCTTCAGCACGCTCATGAAGGCCTTCTGTGGGATCTCCACATTGCCCACCTGGCGCATCCGCTTCTTTCCTTCCTTCTGCTTTTCCAGCAGCTTTCTCTTCCGGCTGATATCGCCGCCGTAGCACTTGGCAAGCACGTCCTTGCGCAGCGCCTTGACCGTCTCTCTGGCGATGATCTTGCTTCCGATGGCAGCCTGGATAGGGATCTCAAAGAGCTGGCGGGGGATCTCCTCCTTCAGCTTCTCGCACATCTTCCTGCCCCTCTCGTAGGCAGTCCCGGCGTGGACGATAAAGGACAGGGCATCCACCTCCTCCTTGTTGATCAGGATGTCCAGCTTCACCAGCTCAGATCTCTGGTAGCCCAGCATCTCATAGTCAAAGGAGGCGTAGCCCCTTGACCGGGATTTGAGAGCGTCAAAGAAGTCGTAAATGATCTCGTTCAGGGGCAGGTGATACCGGAGAACCGCCCTCGTCTCCTCAATGTACTCCATGCCCTGGTACTCGCCCCGCCTCTCCTGGCAGAGCTCCATGATGGAGCCGATGTACTCGGAGGTCACCATGATCTCCGCTTTTACCATAGGCTCCTCCATGTATTCGATCTCCGAGGGATCCGGCAGGTTGGAGGGATTGGTCAGCTCGATGACCTCCCCGTTTGTCTTGTGCACCTTGTAGATAACACCCGGCGCCGTGGTCACCAGATCCAGGTTGTACTCTCTCTCCAGTCTCTCCTGGATGATCTCCAGATGGAGCAGTCCCAGGAAGCCGCAGCGAAATCCAAAGCCCAGGGCCACAGAGGTCTCCGGCTCGAACTGCAGGGACGCGTCGTTGAGCTGCAGCTTTTCCAGGGCGTCTCTCAGATCCGGATACTTGGCCCCGTCTGCGGGATACATGCCGCAGTACACCATGGGCTGCACCTTCTTGTAGCCCGGAAGGGGCTCGCTGCAGGGATGGTTCGCGTCTGTCACCGTATCTCCCACCCGGGTGTCCTTTACATTTTTCAGGCTGGCTGTAAAGTAGCCCACCATGCCGGCCTCCAGCTCATTGCAGGGGATGAACTGCCCTGCTCCGAAGTAGCCCACCTCCACCACATCAGCGGTAGTGCCTGTGGCCATCATGTGGATGGACATTCCCTTGCGGATTGTCCCCTCCATGATCCGGCAGAAGACAATGACACCCTTGTAGGAGTCGTACAGGGAGTCAAAGATCAGGGCCTTGAGGGGCGCCTTCGGATCCCCTGTGGGGGCAGGTATCTTCTGGATGATCTGCTCCAGCACCTGATCCACGTTCAGGCCTGTCTTGGCGGAGATGAGGGGCGCGTCCTGGGCCTCGATCCCGATCACATCCTCGATCTCCTCGATGACTCTCTCCGGCTCCGCGCTTGGCAGATCCACCTTGTTGATGACCGGCATCACATCCAGGTCGTGATCCAGCGCCAGATACACATTGGCCAGCGTCTGGGCCTCCACACCCTGTGCCGCGTCCACCACCAGGATCGCGCCGTCGCAGGCCGCCAGGCTCCGGGACACTTCATAGTTAAAGTCCACATGTCCCGGCGTGTCGATAAGGTTGAAAATATATTCGTGGCCGTCCTTTGCCTTGTAGACGGTCCGGACGGCCTGGGACTTGATGGTGATGCCCCTCTCCCGCTCCAGATCCATATTATCCAGCACCTGGGACTGCATCTCACGGCTTGTGAGAAGGCCGGTCATCTCGATGATGCGGTCCGCCAGGGTTGATTTCCCATGGTCAATATGGGCAATGATACAAAAATTCCGAATTCTGCTCTGCTCTATTTCTCCCACTTCTATCGTTCCTTCCATAGTAAGTAATATTCCATTTCAGCTCCCATATCATAGCATGACTGCCCCGCTTTGCGCAAGCGCACTGTCATGCCTGAGCGCTGTATTTTACAATAAAGATCTCCACGCACATGGTGTTGTCCAGCCGCCCCGTCTTGGCCGCCTCCTCCATATCCGCGGCGTCCTCCAGTATACTGCGTATCTGCCGCCCGGAAAATCCTTTGCTCTGATCCATACATTTTCCAGCCACGTAGGGGTGTAGCCCCGCGCTCTGGGCAATCTGCTGCCTTCCGAGGCCCTTCTTCATCAGGTCCTTCACCTCCAGCAGGATGCGGAACTGCCTTGTCAGGAGGGCCAGGATCCGAAGAGGCGGCTCCTTCAGCGCCACCAGGTCATAGTAGTAGTCCAGTGCCTTTTTCTGCTGCTTTTTGGCCACAGCGTCCACCATGTCAAAGATCCGGTTTGTGATTTGGGTCGTGCAGATGTCCTCCACGTCCTGTATGGTGATCTCATCCTTAAAAGCCGTGTAGGAGAACAGCTTCTCCAGCTCCTTTTCCAGATTTTCCATATCTGTCCCAGCCTTTGAGATCAGATACCGCACCGTAGACTCCTGGATCCTTTTGTTCTCTCTTTTCACAGCCGAGGCGATCCACAGAAGGAGGGTCTTCTCGTCCTGCATGCCCATCTCCACGATGCGCCCTTTGTCCTTGACCGCCTTGTACAGCTTTCCCCGCTTGTCCACCTCTGTCTCGACAAAGAGAAAGATCACCGTGTCTGGCATGGTCTTAATATAGTCCGCCAGCTCCGGGGATGCGGTCTTGAAAAATCCCGAGTTCTCCACCACAATGAGCCGGTGATCCGCAAAAAAGGGCATGGTCTCCGCCAGGTCTATAATCTCCGGGACACTGGTATTTTTCCCCTCATAGTAGGAATAGTTCATAGTGTCCCCCTCAGGGATGATGGCCTTTGTGAGCCGCTGCTTGTATTGTTTCTTCAGGTAGGCCTCCTCCCCGTAGAGGAGATATACGTTTTTAAATTGTCCGGTCTTTATATCTTCATTTAAATTCTTCATGTTGACTATTATAAGCGATTTGTGCCGGTCTTGACAAGGGAAGATAACATCCGGGGCAGCGAAATCAGATCAGGAACCCGCGGATACTCATTTTCCTGCCGTCTGTCCGGATGGTCACAGCTCCGCTGCGTGCCGTCTGGTATACCAGGCAGCCAGCCTGCGAAAGCCTCTCCATCGTCTCCTTATGGGGATGTCCGTACCGGTTGTCCCGGCCGGCTGAAATAAGGGCCACATCAGGGGATGCCTGCCTTAGAAGCTCCTCTGATGTGGAATTTTTCGAGCCGTGATGGGCCACCTTCAACACATCGTATGTCTTTTCCAGCCTCTGTGCCAGCACCTCCTCGCCCTCCCCCTCCACGTCACCTGTAAGGAGCATGTCAAAGGCACCGCAGGATACGTCCAGCACAAGGGAGGCCCCGTTTCCCGGCATCAGCTCATCTCCTCTCCCGGGCTGGAGGCAGGTCACTGTGAGGCTGCCCCAGGACAGAGCACCTCCCCTGTCCATGAACGCAAGGGGAACGCCCCGCTTTTCAGCCTCCTTTGCCAGAGCCTGCAGCTTCTCATCCCACACTTCGGGAACAGGCAGCACAAGGCAGCACACCTTCACTCCCATCTCCTGCCTTCCCAGCAGCTCTTCCACCCCATTCATGTGGTCGCCGTCCCCGTGGGTCACGAATACATAGTCCAGCTTTCCCACACCTTTCGCCTTTAAAAACGGCTCGATCCGGTATCTGCCGGCCTGGTCCGTATCGCTGCTGCCCCCGTCCACAAGAATGCTGGTTCCGTCGTCCGCCCGGATAAAAATGCTGTCCCCCTGGCCCACATCCAGCACAGTGATCTCCGTCTGGCCCAGACTGCCCAGCCGGGAGGCAGGCCCGGCAAAGAGCAGGACTGCCAGCCCCGCCAGCACAGGGACGAAGGCTCTGCGCCTCTCCCGCGGGCAGTGCCGGTCCTCCTTCCTCTCCCTTCTTCTGGCCAAAGCCCAGAGAACCATGGTGATCCCCAGCGCCGCATAGTAGAACCAGACCGTATCCATCCCCGGCTGCCCTGTCACAAGGCGGCTCCCCGGGAGGGCAAGGGCAGCCCGGCAGCTGACCTCATAGACATCCAGTATCCTGCCGGATATCCAGAGGAGCGCCAGCCCTGCCGGCTCAACTGCCATGTACAGAAGGCTGCCCGCCATCCCCAGAAAAAGGAGGGCTGACATGAGGGGGATCACAAGCAGATTTAAGAGCACAGAGTAGACGGGAAACTCAAAATAGTGGTACAGTGTGACCGGAAAGAGGATCATCTGCACACCCAGGCTGGATTGCAGCGCCTGCACCAGACCTGTCTTTGCTTTCGCCAGCCTGCCCCTGCTCCCTGCCTGACGTCTCCTGTTCTCCTCCGCCTGCCGGTTCTTTCCTGGCAGCCGGATCAGCTCGCCGAGAAGCCACATCCCAAGGATCGCCCCGAAGGACATCTGAAATCCCCCGTCATAGAAGGACAGGGGCTGCCACAGGATGACCACCACAGCTGCCGCGGACAGGGCGGTGATCATGTCGTAGACCCTTCCTGTCATATCTGCTCCCACCCGTATGAGAAACATGACAAGGGAGCGCAGCACCGCCACGCCTGCGCCGATCATGAGGATGTACAGCAGCAGAAACCCAATGCCGAGAAGACCTCCCACCAGATAGGAGCCTGTGCGGCGCCTCAGAAACTGATAGGAGCCGATACCGATAAAGGACAGGTGTAGCCCTGATATGGACAGGATGTGGGCAATGCCGTTGACCTGGTAGAGCTCCTTTGTCTCCGGATCCATGCCCTGCCGGTCCCCCAGGATCATAGCCGCCAGGATGCCGCCGTCCTTCTCTCCCGCCGCCTCCAAAAGAGCGGCTTTCCACGCTCTGCGGAACCTTTCAAGAGCGTCCCGCAGACGCCAGAAGGTGCCATCTGTCACCTCCACGCTCTGTGCCCACAGGCCTGCGTGTATGTTCTGTCTCTGATAATAAAACTGCTGATCAAAATTTCCGGGATTTCGCGCCTCATCGAAGAAAAAGAGCTGTCCCCTGGCGCGCAGGATATTTCCTGTCCGAAGATCCGTCTTATCAGGATCGTATAAGATCACGCCGGCCTCCCCCACGGTTCGGCCGGACTTTGTGATAGAATTCTCTCTTAGATAAAATACATTGTAATCTGCCTTCTCTTCCCTTTTCCACACCTGCCCTTCTATAAGGACCGTGTCCCCCTCCTCAAAGGCCGCCCGGGCAGGGGGATCCCTAAGCTCCTCCAGGAAAACGTCTCCGCCCAGGTGGACGGCGAGAAAAGCGGCAAGCAGGAAGAGCGAGCAAAAAATAAACAATCGTCTTTCTTTCAATATTATTCCGTTTCCTCCACCAAATCCGGATTTCTCTCCAGGGGATGGCTCAGATCCACCGCATTTCTGAATTTGATATCAGACTCTCCATTCACAGAGATCTGCACAGACTGAACCTCCCCGTCTCCGTTCTCCACAAGGGAATTCACTATGGAGTAGACTGCCAGCTCCGGGGAGACCTGGTAATCCTGGGAGAGAAATCCCTCATCAAAATTCACATAGCAGATGCCATCCTTTACAGAAACTCCCAGGAGGATCGTGTCCGACGGCAGCGTGTCCTGGCACTCCTGGGTCCGGGGCCCCTTCAGGAGCTGCTCCAGGATCAGCTTCTGCAGGGATGTATTGCTGTTGTACCTCACATTTACCGTCTCCCGCGCCAGACTGTTCCCATCTGCGTCGGCAAAGTACAGAGTCAGATCTGTCTTCTCATAGGAATTCAGGGCAGAGCCTATATTTCGCACAAAGTCCTCCGCCCCCATGTAGCCTGTCTCTGTCCCGTCCGCCTCCCGGAGAGGCTGATCGCCTATGAAGAAGCGGACCCTGCTGATGCCCTCGATCTGCGTCAGGGACTGAACCACAGCGGCCCGCAGCAGTACCTCGCTCTTCTTGGAGAGACTGCTGTAGGAGTCGCTGAAGGTCAGGTCCAGCTTCCCGTTCCGGAGATCCTTTACCTCCACGGACACCTCCTCAGGGATCGCACTCACATACCCCTCCGGGGCCCCGGGCTCTTTCATCTCCTCAAGGGCCTCCCGAACCATATCCCGGGTTTCTCCTGCGGACGGCTCCCAGGCCACCGGCATAAGAGACACGCTTCCCTGCTCCACATAGAGCAGATACTCCTCTCCCTGCTTCGGGGCGCTCCTATCCCCACCGCATCCGGTGAGAAGTCCCAGGGCCAGAAGAAGGGCCGCAGACAGGGCTGCCGCTCTCTTCACTGGTCTGTACAGATTTTTCATATGCAGAAACCTCCTTCCAATCTCCCTGTCCAGGCGATCAGACAACATAGCTCAAGGGGATGCGCACTGTAAATGTGGTTCCCTCCCCCACCTGGCTGTACACCTTGACAGCGCCCCGGTGAAGAACCACCGCATTTCTGGCAATGGCAAGGCCAAGCCCGGTGCCGCCGATCTCCCTGGAGTGGGATTTATCCACCCGGTAGAACCGCTCGAAAATGTGCTCCTGTGCCTCCGCCGGTATGCCGATGCCCGAGTCAGCCACCTCGATGTAGAAGAATTTATGGTCTGCGTTCAAGGACACATGAACCCATCCGCCCTCCACATTGTACTTCACAGCGTTCTCCACAAGATTTGTAATAGCAAGGGAAAGCTTTACCTCGTCAATTTCTGCGTTTACAGGCCGAAAGCTTTCAAAGACCACCTCGATGTTGGCCGCCGCCGCGATGGGCTGAAGCCGCTTCAGGATCTTCTCCACCAGTTCGTTGATGTTGGTCTGCTTCACATCCAGAGTGGAAGCCGTCTTGTCCATCTTGACAAGGGACAGAAGGTCGTTGATGATCTTGTCCTCCCGCTCGATCTCCTCCGAAAGATCCGCCATAAACTCCCTGTACAGCTCCACAGGCGCGTCCTCCTGCACAAGCAGGGAGTCCGCCAGCACCTTCATGGAGGTGATGGGTGTCTTCAGCTCGTGAGACACGTTGGCCACAAACTCCTGCCTGGAATCGTCCAGTATCTTCAGACGGCCCAGCATCTTGTTAAAGGCCTCAGACAGAAGACTTGTCTCTGTGTATGCATTTTCGTGGAGATAGTTGGTGTCATAGCCCTCGCTGACCGCCTCGATGGAGGAGGTGATCCTGGCAAAGGGGCGGACCATGACAGAGCCCAGTATGACAGCGAGAGCTGCTACCAGGAGGGCTGTCACTCCCACAGCCACCCAGGCTGTGCCTCCCAGCACGCTCAGGCCGTCCAGGACAGAGTCAGCGGACACGCTGGCAAGCAGAACGCCGGACACCTGCTCGCTTCCCGGGACGAACACCGGAGAAGTCACCTCAATATACTGGTTGTCCCGGTCGTAGATCTTCGTTCCCTCCCCCTCAAAGCACTGCATCACATCCTCGGACACAATGATCTTCCCTGTATCCAGGTCGTATGTATCCTCCGTGATCTGATACTGACTGTTGATCAGCATGATGCGGCCATTGTAAATACCTGACATCTGCTCCAGCTCAGCCTCCAGCACCTCCGAGAGACCTGTATCCAGGTATCCCCCGGCGCCGATCTGATTGCACAGGATCGTGCACTGGTTCTGCAGCTGGGCGGTCCGCACATCGACCGCCCTGTTTTCATAGCTTTCCAGGATAACTGCTTTCAAGACAAGGCAGGGAATGATCCCCACTGCTATAAAAAGAAATATGATTCGAAACTTCAGACTTTTCAAAAAATGATTTCTGAAATATAATCTAACCCCTGAAATAGTAACCAACTCCCCACTTTGTGTACACGTATTTCGGATCGCTGGGCTGCGCCTCGATCTTCTCCCTGAGCCTTCGGATATGTACATCCACTGTGCGCACGTCGCCCGGGTACTCGTAGCCCCACACAAGGTTCAGCAGATTCTCCCGGCTGTACACCTTATTCGGATGGGTAGCCAGAAGCTCCAGAAGGTCGAACTCCTTGGCAGTCAGGTTAATCTCCCGATCACCGATCACCACTCTGCGGCTCTCGCAGTCAATCTTCATATCTCCCTTGACCACCAGCTTTCCGTCTTCCTTCTGATCCTTCTTCTTCCCTGTGCGGCGAATGATGGCCTTGATCCTGGCCTTCACCTCCAGGATGTTGAAGGGCTTGGTGATATAGTCGTCAGCCCCGTACTCCAGCCCCAGGATCTTGTCCATGTCCTCTCCCTTGGCGGTCAGCATGATGATAGGGACGTCCGAGTACTCCCGAATCTGTCTGCACACCTCAAAGCCGTCATGCTTGGGCAGCATGACGTCCAGGAGGATAATGTCGTATGTATTTTCGGCGGCCAGCTTTAAGGCCTCCTCCCCGTCGTAAGCGCAGTCCACTTCCATGTCGTCCTGCTCCAGACTGAACCGTATTCCCTTCACGATCAGTTTTTCATCGTCCACAACCAATACTTTCCAACCCATAATGTCTCCCTTAGCTTTTTTGTTCTTCTTCTGTCATCACACAGTGATCTCATCCTTCAGCTTCTCGTAGATGCCTTCCTTGATGCCGTCCACCTTCATAATATCCTCCGGCGCTTGGAAAGCTCCCTCTTCCTCCCGGTAGGTGATAATGGCCTCCGCCCGGGTCTGTCCGATCCCCGTGAGGGTCATCAGCTCCTCCAGATCAGCGGTGTTCAGGTTCACCTTTCCTCCGCCCTGCTCCCGGGAAGAAGACGCCGCCCCCCAGGAGTCGTCCTGAGGAAACGTGCCCGCCTCTGCCTCCTCCTTTGAGGGGACATAGATCTTCTGTCCGTCCTCCGCCTGCTGGGCCAGGTTCAGGCTCTCCGGGCTGGCCCCCTCCAGAGTGCCTCCGGCCCTCTCTATGGCCTGGTACACGCGGGCCCCCGCAGACAGCTCATAGACGCCCGGGGCGGCCACCTGGCCGCACACATAGACAAAGATGGCGTCAGTCTCCTGTTCCGGCTCCTGCCCCTTCTCCCGGGTCTCCTCACCTGTCTTCTCCGGGGAGTCCTCCTCGCCTGAAGAGGCCTCCTCCCCGTCTTCTTCCAGAGAGATCTCCTCTATGCCGGAGGTCTCTTCCTTCTTTTCACATCCGTTTAAACAGCCGGTCAGGATCACAAGAATCCAGAGAACCGCTGTCAGTCTTCTACGCATAATTTACTCCTTTACAGCCGTATCCCAGCTGCGGACACCCCTCTTATGCTTAGATAAAGCCATTGTACTATTTCCACTGAAAAATTGCAACTCCAATCAGAGCCAGGGCCATGCCTCCCACCTTCCGCCATTCCAGGGGCTCCTTCTCCACACCAAAAAGCCCTGCCAGCTCGATGAGATAGGCCACGATGAGCTGGGCGATGACGATGAGAAGAGCCGCCTTTGCAGGCCCCAGCTGCTCCATGCTGCGGATGACAGTCCAGGTGATCCCCGCCCCGATGACGCCTCCCAGGAGCATATATTTCGGTTCCACCCGGGCGATGGCCCCAAAGCTGTCCCTCCCCGCAAAGAACCAGACCCCCAGACAGACCGCCAGGGCAGAGAACTGCACCCAGGCATTGCTCACATACTCCCCCGTGGTCTTGGTGACCTGGGTGTTAAATACGCCCTGCACACTCATGAGGGCGCCCGACAATAGTGCAATAAAAAAGCCGGCCATAGAAAATCACTTCCTTCCTCTTGATCAGAAGTTAGTATTTCCCACAGCCAGCCTGTATATTCCGCCGAAATCTGTATTTATCCGGTCATTTTCTTTTGCGGATCTTCTCCTAGAGCGCCTTCTCCAGCTTTTCGATCATCTCGTCCACATGCTCCTCCGTGATCACAAGGGGCGGAACCATGCGGAGCACATTTCCCCCGGCGGTGATGACAAGAAGCCCCTCCTTCTGCGCCTTCACCACGACCTCGCCCACCGGCACGTTCAGGACAAGGCCCTGCATCAGGCCCTTTCCTCTGCGCAGCTTCACGGACTCTTTGCGCTCTGCCAGGGCGTCCAGCTGCTTCTCCAGGTAGGCTCCCACCTGCTTCACGTGATCGCAGAGCTTTTCCTTTTCAAAAATGTCCAGCACTGCGCTGACCGCCGCGCACACAAAGGGATTTCCCCCGTAGGTGGTGCCGTGGTCTCCCGGAGCCAGGGACTTCTCCGCCACCTTCTCTGTCATGGCAAAGGCACCCACCGGGACGCCGCCGCCGATGGCCTTGGCCATAGCCATGATGTCCGGCTTCACGCCATAGTCCTGCCAGGCGAACATGGTGCCTGTGCGCCCCATACCGCACTGGATCTCATCCAGGATGAGGAGCACATTGTTCTCATCGCAGAGCTTCCTCACGCCCTGCAGGAATTCCGGGTCAATGGGATAGATGCCTCCCTCGCCCTGGAGTGTCTCCATGATCACCGCGCAGGTGTGCCCGTTCATCTGCTCCTTCACGCTGTCCAGGTCATTGTACCGGGCAAATCGCACGCCCCCTATAAGGGGCTCAAAGGGAGTCCGGTATGCCTCGTTGCCTGTCACAGCCACAGCCCCCATGGTGCGCCCGTGGAAGGAGTGCTCCATGGCGATAAACTCATACCGGCCGGAGCCCTCTGTGTAGGCGTATTTTCTGGCCGCCTTCAGGGCTCCCTCTATGGCCTCGGTGCCGCTGTTTGTAAAGAAAACCCGGTCCATCTGAGCCGCCTTTGTCAGCTTTTGGGCCGCCTCAGCCGCCGGTTTGCTGTAGTACAGGTTGGAGGTGTGGAGCAGGGTGTCCACCTGGTTCTTCAGAGCCTCTGTGTACTCCTTGTGGCCGTAGCCAAGTCCGCACACAGCGATGCCTGCGGCAAAGTCCAGGTATTTTTTCCCCTCCGTGTCATACAGGTACACGCCCTCGCCCCTCTCCAGGACGATGGGATACCGGTTGTAGGTGTGCAGGAGCGACTGCTCCGCCTCGTCGATCCATTTATTTGTCATTGTAAAATCTGCTCCCTTCATCGTCTAAGATGGCGGTTCCGATTCCTCTGTTGGTGAAAATCTCCAGCAGGAGGCAGTGGGGGATCCTGCCGTCCAGGATATGCACTCTGGAAACGCCGTTTTCAATTGCGTCGATACAGTTGTTCAGCTTGGGAAGCATGCCGCCTCCGATGTAGCCCTCCTCCATCAGCTTTCTGGCCTCAGACACCTTCAGCTCCGAGATCAGTGTCTCCGGGTCCTTGGGATCCTTGTAGACACCTTCAATGTCTGTCAGGAAGGCCAGCTTCTCCGCATGCATGGCCCTGGCGATGGCGCAGGCCGCGTCGTCCGCGTTGATGTTGTAGGTGTTGTTCCTGTCGTCCAGTCCCACAGGGCACACGATGGGGAGGAAATCCTTCTCCAGCAGATCCCATAGGATGTCCGCGTTCACTTCCCTCACATCTCCCACAAAGCCGATGTCCTGGCCGTCGGAGAGCTTCTTTGTCACCCGCAGGAGGCCTCCATCCTTTCCGCTGATGCCGATGGCCCGCACGCCCAGGCCCTCCACGAACTGGACCAGCTCTTTATTTACCTTTCCAAGAACCATCTCCGCCAGCTCCATGGTGGCCGCGTCGGTCACCCGCAGACCGTTGACAAAATGGGGCTCCATGCCCACCTTGCCCACCCAGCGGCTGATCTCCTTTCCGCCGCCGTGGACGATGATGGGCTTAAAGCCCACCAGCTTCAGCAGGGTCACGTCCTGAATCACTCTCTCCTTGAGGGTCTCGTCCACCATGGCGCTGCCGCCGTATTTCACAACAATGACTTTCCGGTTAAACCGCTGGATGTAGGGGAGGGCCTCGATGAGCACCTCCGCCTTGTCCAGATATTTCTGCATATTGTTATCCATTTTTTTTAACTCCTGTAATCCGCGTTGATTTCAATGTATCCGTGTGTCAGGTCGCAGCCCCAGGCGGAGGCGCTCTCCTGTCCCAGCTTCACGTCCGCGATGGCTGTCACCTCCGGCTGGGAGAGGATTTTCGTTGCCTCCTCCTCGCTGTAGTCCACAGCCGTGCCGTTCTCTATGATCTGGATTTTGCCTGCCTGGCTCTCAAAGAAGAGATCCACCTTCTCCGGATCAAACTGGGCGCCGGAGTAGCCCATGGCGCAGAGGATCCTTCCCCAGTTGGCGTCGTGGCCCGCGATGGCTGTCTTGGTCAGATTGGAGCAGACGATGGATTTGGCCAGCACCTTGGCCTGCTCCTTGCTCTCGGCTCCGATGACCTTGGCCTCGAAGAGGGCTGTGGCACCTTCTCCATCCCCGGCGATCTTCTTTGCCAGGTACTCGTTGATCACGTGGAGAGCTGCCTTGAACTCCTGGTATTCCGGCGTACCGCAGGTAATCTCCTCGTTTTCCGCCATCCCGTTGGCCAGCAGGAGCACCGTGTCGTTGGTGGAGGTATCCCCGTCCACGGAGATCATATTGTATGTATCCGGCACATCCTCACTGAGAGCGCTCTGGAGAGCCTCCTTTGTGATGACTGCGTCTGTTGTGATAAAGGAGAGCATAGTGCACATGTTGGGATGGATCATTCCGGAGCCCTTTGCCATGCCGCCGATGGTGACGGTCTTATCCTTCACCTGGATAGTGACAGCAATCTCCTTCTCCTTTGTGTCTGTAGTCATGATGGCCCTGGCTGCCTCCGTGCCGGCCTCCAGGGTGGACGCCTTTTTCGGGGCCAGAGCCTCAATGCCGGCCTTCAGCTTTTCAATGGGCATCTGCTTTCCGATCACGCCGGTGGAGCCGATGAGCACTCCGGCCGGGTCAATGCCCAGCACCTCTCCGGCCTTGTCCGCCGTGTCCTTGCAATAGCCGAAGCCCTCCGCTCCTGTGCAGGCATTAGCAATTCCTGAGTTTACAATGATAGCCTGTGATTTCTTTTCACTCTTCACAACCTGCTGATCCCATTTCACCGGAGCCGCTTTCACCACATTTGTGGTAAAGGTTCCCGCTGTCACGCAGGGCACCTGGCTGTAGACCAGTGCCATATCCGTGCGGTCCTTGTACTTCAGCCCTGCAGCCGCGCAGGCTGCCTCAAATCCTTTTGCCGCGGTCACGCCGCCTTCTATTCTCTCCATGTTATCCACCTTCCTCTGAAAATATTTTTCTTTATTACTGTTCATTGAACGCCGTGATGTTGGCGTCATTCAGCACGAAATCGTAGTAGTTCAGATCTTCTCTCTCTGTCCAGCCGATGGTGTTCCAGAAGGCATTTCCGATGTCATTTTTTGTAAATGCAATAAGACAGACCTTGTTGATCTTCTCCGCCTTCAGGGCCTCCATGGCCCTCACCACCATGGCCTTTCCTATGCCGTGGCGCCGGTAGGCCTCGTCCACGCACACATGGTAGAGACAGCCTCTCCTGCCGTCATGTCCGCACAGGATGCTGCCCACGATCTTCCCGTCCTTCTCCGCCACTACACTGGTGGTGGGATTTCTCATAAGGAAGCGCTCCACGCCCTCCCTGGAGTCGTCAATACTCCGGATGCCGAAGCCCTTGATCTGCTTCCAGAGGTGGTACACCTCCTCGTAATCATCTATTGTCATTTCCCGGATTGTCATGTCTGGTTACCTCCTATGGGAACATGGGCACAAGATCCAGCCCTGTATCCTCGGTCAGTCCGAAGGCCAGGTTCATGTTCTGCACCGCCTGTCCGGCCGCTCCTTTCACAAGATTGTCAATGGCTCCGATCATGATGATGCGGCCTGTCCTCTCATCGATCTTAAAGCCGATGTCCACGTAATTGCTGCCCTCCACCCACTTGGTTTCTGGGTAGACGCCCTCATCCAGAAGGCGGATGAATTTCTCATCCTTATAATATTTCTCGTACACGGCCTTCACGTCCTCATAGCTCACATCCTTTGTCAGCTTCGCGTACTCTGTGGCCAGGATGCCCCGGTTCATGGGTACCAGATGAGGCGTAAAGTTCAGCACCACCGGGTGTCCGCAGGCGTAGCCGAGCTGCTCCTCAATCTCCGGAGTGTGCCTGTGGGAGGCGATGCCGTAGGCCTTCATGTTTTCATTGACCTCACAGAAGAGGTTGGGCACCTTGGCCCCTCTCCCTGCGCCGGAGGTGCCGGACTTGGCGTCAATGATGAGAGTGTCCATGTCGATGAGCCCCTCCTTCGCCAGAGGGTAGGCCGTCAGGATGGAGCAGGTGGTGTAGCAGCCCGGGTTTGCGATGAGCCGGGCCTTCTTCACATCCTCCCTGTTGATCTCGCACAGACCGTAGACTGCCTCCTTTATAAACTCCGGGCTCTTGTGTTCTATGCCGTACCACTTCTCGTAGGTAGCCACGTCCTTGATTCGGAAATCCGCGCTCAGGTCAATGATCTTCACCTTGCTTAGGATGTCCTCATTGACAAGGGAAGCGCACAGTCCCTGGGGGGTGGCTGTGAAGATCACGTCCGCCGCCGCTGCCAGCTCGTCCATGTTGTCATCCATGCAGACCGCGTCCACGATCTGGAACATATTCTGGTACACACTTGCGTACTTCTTATCTATATAGCTCCTGGAGCCGTACCACACGATCTCGGCGTCCTTATGTCCCATCAGGATGCGGACCAGCTCTGCTCCCGCGTATCCGGTGGAACCGATAATTCCTGCTCTTATCATCTTTCGCATATCCTTTCTTATTAAAATAGAATAACACTTGTTAAAGTTTATACCACTTTTCTTTCTGTGTAAAGTGGATTGCCGGAACTTTTTCCCCGCTGTACGTTTGTACTGCATGATTATACATCCACAATGAATATTATGCAAGTTTTTTCTGTCATTATTTCCTGTGCCCCTCCTGTTTCCCTCTGTTCGCCCAGCGTTCCCTGCTCCCGCGCGCTCTCGTCTATCCCTCATTTTTATGCGGTTTCTCCCGGCGCAATCGGATTTTTTCCAAAAGCTTTGTATAATATACACTAAAATTCGTTTTTTTTGCATTACACTTGCATAATTATAAAATATGGTGTATAGTAAACCTTGCGATTTAGGTTATTTTAAGCGCGGCTCACAGCAGCGCAGAAAAATGAAAATACATTTCAGGAGGAAAATGCAATGAAAGAAAAAGTGGTACTTGCCTATTCAGGCGGACTTGACACAACAGCCGTCATCCCGTGGCTGAAGGAGACATTCGGATACGATGTTATCTGCTGCTGCGTGAACTGCGGACAGGGCGAAGAGCTGGACGGTCTGGAGGAGAGAGCGAAGATGTCCGGCGCTTCCAAATTATATATAGAAGATATTGTGGATGATTTCTGCGACAATTACATTGTTCCCTGCGTGCAGGCCCACGCAGTGTACGAGAACAAATACCTTATCGGCACGGCCATGGCCCGCCCCGCCATCACAAAGCGACTCGTTGAGATCGCAAGGAAGGAAGGCGCTGTTGCCATCTGCCACGGCGCCACAGGAAAAGGAAACGATCAGATCCGCTTTGAGCTGGCCATCAAGGCTCTGGCTCCGGACATCAAGATCATCGCCCCCTGGCGGATGACAGATCTTTGGACCATGCAGTCCAGGGAGGACGAGATCGAGTACTGCCGCCAGCACGGCATCGACCTTCCCTTTGACGCAAAGCACAGCTACAGCCGTGACCGCAACCTGTGGCACATCAGCCACGAGGGCCTGGAGCTGGAGGATCCGGCCAACGAGCCAAACTACGATGATCTTTTAGTCCTCACTGTACCTCCGGAGAAGGCACCGGACGAGCCGGAGTATGTGACTATGACATTTGAAAAGGGTGTTCCAAAGAGCATTAACGGCGTTGAGATGAAGGTTTCCGACATCATCCGCAAGCTGAACGAGCTGGGCGGCAAGCACGGCATCGGCATCATTGACATTGTAGAGAACCGTGTAGTGGGTATGAAGTCCCGCGGCGTCTACGAGACCCCTGGCGGAACTATCCTCTATGAGGCGCACCAGCAGCTTGAGGAGCTAGTTCTGGACCGCGCCACAACGGAAATGAAAAAGGAAATGGGCGACAAGCTGGCCCAGGTCGTATACGAGGGCAAGTGGTTCACACCCCTCCGGGAGGCCATTCAGGCATTCGTGGAGAGCACCCAGGAGTATGTGACCGGCGAAGTCAAATTCAAGCTCTACAAGGGCAACATCATCAAGGCCGGCACCACCTCCCCCTACTCACTGTACAGCGAGTCCCTGGCAAGCTTCACAACAGGCGATATGTATGACCACCACGACGCTGACGGCTTCATCACCCTGTTCGGGCTTCCGCTCAAGGTCCGCGCCCTGAAGATGCAGGAGATGAAAAAGCAAAGCGAGAGTAAATAATGAATTGGGGACGTAATGCTTTACAAAAGTGTTACGTCTCAAACTAATCCAACTGGTGTATAATTGTGTCAAACCACCACTGTGTTCACACACAATTTCCACTCATATCGTGATTAATCTGAAAAAAGCAAGAGCTTCTTCCGCGTAATACGTGAGAAACTCTTGCTTTTTTCGTGATACCAATCAAAACAGGCGGAGTCGCAACCGATTATATTTGACACAATTACACACCAGTTAGTCTAAATCCAGACGTAATACTTTTGCAAAGTGTTACGTCCCCATTTTGTTCTCCAGCCCGGATCGCTTCCAAAGCCACAGGCCGGACAACAGCACGAACAGCGCGCCGCCGATCAGCTCAATCTCGTAAATGATGTTCTCACCTGTTGTGGACATCACCGGTAAGGCGGAGCATACGATGGCGATCCCGCAGATCACCAGCTCTGAATACCCAAGGAAGCAGCCCCACTTTTTATTTGTCGTCATCTGATACAGCTCCGGCTTATCCTCTTTTTCCTTCTTTATCTTAATGTACGCTGCAAACAGCAGCACATAGGGGAACAGGGATGTCAGCGCTGTCATGGTGACGAGCACGTTGTAGATGGTCTCCACTGCCGAAAAAAGATTGACTCCCGCCAGGAGCACTGTAATCAGCACAGCCTGGAACAGGATGGCTTTCTCCGGCACATCGTACTGGTTTTTCTTCATGAACTTATCCGAGAAGATCCCCGGCTCTGAATAGCCAAACAGCATCTTCACCGGCTGCACAATGTACAGGACAAGAGCTCCCAGAACAGACAGGGCGATACCAAACGCCAGGATCTGCACAAGAACCTGCGGCACTCCAAGGAGCTCACTTGCCTTTGCCAGAGCATCCAGTGTGCCTGTATAGGCGAAGATCTCCGAGGTGGGAAGCAGCATAGTCATGCAGACAGCTCCCACAACATAGAGCACGCAGATCAATCCCGCCGCGATCATGATAGCCCGTGGATAATCCTTCTGGGGGTTTTTCATGTCGGACACAAAGTTGGCTGTAAATTCCGCCCCTGTGTAGGCAAATGTAATGCCGGATATAGCCACAAGAGAATTCATATTCATTTTCGGCGTCAGCGTAGACACCGTGTACTCGGAAGCGCTGGGGGCAGCCTTCAGGACAACTACGGCCAGAATGGCCATGCCGATCAGAAAAATGGTCGGTATCACCGACCCGAAGGCCCCCACGCTTGTAAAGTATTTTCCAAGCTTCATGCCCCTCATACTGACAAAGGACAGCCCCCAGATCACCACCAGCGACATGATCAGCACAAATGGCTTATTGTCCGCCAGTTCCGGCTTCCCGATCATGTAGCTGATGTTAATGGCCAGAAAGGTCAGGAAGGAGGCGTACCAGAAGATCAGAGCTGTCCAGTGCATCCAGGACACGAGAAATCCGTACTTTGTTCCAAACGCGATCTTCACCCAGTCATTGAGTCCCCCATCTGTGGGATAGGCCGAGGCCAGCTCCGCACACATCAGCGCCTGTGGGATGAAAAAGATCAGCATAAAAATGACCCACATGGGGATTGCCCCCAACCCCAGGCCAAAGCTGTCTGAGGTTGATTTGGCAATCCATCTGATCCCGTAGAGTGCGGAGACATTCATCAACACAAGTTCCTTAAAACTGATTTTTTTATACTTGATGGTCCTCACCCCTTTCGGTTCTGTCTTCTGTCCTTAAAGACCGTTTCTCTTTACTTTATAATCGTAATCCCGGTGGAACACATGCTCCCCATTGATGGATGCATCCATATAGCCGGTGATGTAGAAGTTTTCCAGATCCGCAGTCTGGGTCACCACGATATCGCAGTCCGTAAGCCAGCCCTCCCGTCCGTTCTTCATCTTCTGATAAATTGTATATTTCGCTGAGAGGGGATCCTTGTTGCTCATGGTCAGCTCCCTCTTCAGATTGTGCTCTACAACTGTGCCGATATCGTCAAAGCGGTACACGCCCTCTCCGAACACTCCTCCCACGCCATCAGTGATGGAGGTCCACGTATCCGTGATCAGATCATATGTGATCTGCCGGTCCACATGTCCCGGCGAGAGTGTAGTCATTGGTGTGAGCGGCGCGCATCTTGCCTCCATGTCCGGTCCCTTGGCATCCTTTCCCTTAAACAGGGGCAGGGAAAATTTGGCAGTGGACAGATCCAGCTTCAGCGTAGCAAGCTCCGGCGATGGCCATATCATGGGCCAGAAGGAATTGGCAATGGCAAGTCTGATCCTGTGGCCGGCAGGGAAATTGTGTCCGCACACATCCAGCTGCACCCTGGCCTTATATTTCTTGCCCGGCTCCAGATAAACCACCTTCTCGTGGCCCTCCAGATGGGTCAGGTTCATCAGCCCATAGGACACTCTCGTGGCCGCTCCGTCGGGATGGATGTCACAGAGCTCAGCGTAGAGGAAGGCGTTTGGCTTATCGCTGGTAAGCTCCACCTCAAATTCCGGATAGCCTAATATTTCCACCTCTTCCTTTAAAATGTCAGAGTCAAATACCATGGCCATACCGTCGTCCACCCGCATATCGGCCGGGCTCTCTCCCGGAACTCCAGCTCCCATCCACTCGTTGGCCAGAAGCCCGTGATTGGGAAGGGTGCACAGATCCACCACTTCCTCCTTCGTGTTTGCCTCCTCCTGGAGATGTCCGTAGGTCATGGACAGCGTCTTTGTCTCCACATCCGCAGAGGGCCATTTGTCCAGTGCCACCCAACGGCCATCGCTGACAGGGTGTACCGTCTCCGGCTTCATGCTGTCTTCCAGCCATACCTGTACCATAGGGCAGTCCAGTGTATCATTGTCAATGCCTTTGAGCCATTTATCCCACCACTTTGTAGCCTCTCCCAGAAAATCGATGGCTGGCTGGGGAGCCCCGTCATGGGCAAACACGTGGGCCCAGGGTCCGATAAGCGCCTTTCTCGGAACGCTCAGCCCCTCCATCAGGGTGAGCACGCTGTTTGTGTAGGAGTCAGCCCATCCGTCCAGGGCAAAGACCGGCACCTTGATGTCATCGTAGTTCACGCTGACTGAGCCGTGCTTCCAGTAGTCATCCCTTGTCTGATGCTCCAGCCAGTTAGCCGGCCACAGAGGCATCTCCTCCAGGCGCCGGATAGACTCCTCATACCAGGTGTCCGGCTTGATCTCAGAGTCAATGGCACGGCACATGTAGGCCAGCATAATGTTGCCCCACCAGAAATTGTCATTCAGCAGACAGCCGCCTTTATAGTGAATATCCTGAGTATATCTGTCATCCACAAAGCCCACGCAGATAATAGCCTTCAGCCCTTTTGGCTGTCTCGCCGCCACCTGCAGGGAGTTAAAGCCGCTCCACGATTTTCCCATCATTCCCACATTACCGTCGCACCAGGGCTGCTGGGCAATCCACTCGATGCACTCCACCGCATCATCCTGCTCCTGCTTCAGATACTCATCGTAAAAGCACTGGTCAGACTCTCCCGCGCCCCGCATGTCCACGCGGACCACATTGTATCCCATGCCGGCGAAAAATCCGTACATGGGCTCGTCCCGCCCTCTCATGCCGTCCCGCTTGCGGTAGGGCTGGGTCTCAAACACTGTGGGCAACGGCTTGTCTGTCTTTGGATGCCAGACGCGGGCAGACAGCCTGCACCCGTCTGACATGGTGATCCACTGGTTCTCGATCACATCCCACTCATAGGGGAACTCCTCTCTCTTCATCACCCGTTTTGCTTTTGGTTCTACTTTTGCCATATTCACGAACCTCCTTTATTAATAAATATATGAAAATAGTTTTAGATTTCCTCACTTTTGGCCGCTGCCGGCTTTTTCGCATATTTTTTTGTCCAGATAACAGCCACGATGAGACCGATAATGCCCATCGCGATCATATACATATGGTTCAGGTGATAGCCTTGGTATCCCGGATATGTATCCAACAGCTTTCCTGCGATGGTGTAGCTCAGTACCTCTGGCAGATAGCCGAATGTGGATGCCATGCCGATAGCCACTCCTCCCAGCTCCACCGGGATTCCCGCCTCTGAGATAAAGGAAAAATACAGTCCGAAGTTGGAGAACATACCCGCATATACAAGCACGCAGGCTGCCACAACAAGGATCATCCTCGTGTCAGAGCTCATTCTTCCCGTCATATCCATGATGATCACTCCGGCTACCATGAGAACGTATCCCACGATCATGGTCTTGCTCTTTCCCACCTTATCCCCTGCAAACCCGCCGATGGTAGCGGCAAAGGGGCGAATATACTGAGACATGACTGTCAGGATCGCCGCAATCACAGCCGTAACTCCGATGATATTGCTGGCGTACGGTGTAAAATAGTAGGAAGACATATTAAATGTATAGCTTGTGTAGATCATAATAATGATCAGCCACATAACAGGCATTTTCAGGACGCTCAGGATCTGTTTGAAGGAAACCTGCTGTGAGGAGCCTGTCTCATCCACTGTATCCGGCTCCTTCAGGATAAATATAAAGATGATACCCACGATCAATGGCGCCAGGGAATAGAACCAGATGATGGCATCAATTCCCATATAGGGCATTGCCCTCGCCTCGAACACGCCGAAGATCGCAGTTGCCACAGCCAGATGCGCCGCATTGAACACGCCCCGGCCTCCCTCGAAAATGCCATAAGCCCTGCTCTGCTCCTCGTCCGTCGCCTGGATCCTTACAATCTTCATCAGGGCCGGCCAAAAGGTCAGGAGCGAGGTCACGCCCCACAGTCCGTAAATAGCCGCCAACGCGTAGAAGTCGCTCACCACCAGATGCAGAAGTCCTCCAAGACCTGTGGCAATCATGGAGAAAATCAGCAGCTTCTTCGCCTTGATCTTGTCCGCCAGAACCCCTCCTATAACATAGGAAAACACGCCGAGGAGGCCATAGGCGCTCCCCAGAAGTCCCATCTGCGTGTTGGTCAGATTATACATATTCTGATAGGTGTCATAATAGTAGGAGCGAAAATAGGGAAGTCCGTAAATAATCGATCCGGCAAATGCCAGCAAAAGGATCGTTCCCAGATTTTTCTTGTAGCCTTGTTTGGCCTCTTTAGCCATCCATACCGCCTCCATTCCAATCTCTCATTTTCATGTGTTCATATGCGCCGCGCCTCTTTTTTTACAAAGATCTTTACAAAGATTATAGCTTTATTGATAACAAATTCACAAATCCGGTCTTTTTCGTATTACGAAATTTTGTTCCCCACAAATTCTATTAAAGAGATAATTATTTGGCTTTTCATCTCCCTCCCTTCAATTTTCAATTTATTTTTATCGTTTTTCATCTATTTTTCTCAATATAGGATAGGAAACACTATTTTTAGTCAACTTTATCCATTCCGCTTTTATTTTCCCAAAAAACATTTGTCCATCTCACTGTTTATATGGTAAAATCTGTATTAAAATGAAGATTGTTTTTATGCAGAGAGGAATGATCGTATGAATTCTGGTTCTTTTTACACAACCTTAGGTCAGAAGCTCCGGGCCAGACGCCGGGCCAAGCATTTGACCTTAAATGATCTGGCAGAAAAATTGAACAAAAGTACAGCCACTATATCCAAATACGAAAAAGGGGAAATATTCATCAGTATTGACACTCTTGTAGACATCTGCAGAATCCTCAATATCGAAATCTCCTCCCTGTTGCCCGACACCTGCGTAACAGAGGATTCAAATGATTTGACACGATATCAAAAATATTTTTCAGAGCAGCTCTATCTCTACTGGTTTAACGGGGAGAAAAATAAACTGCAGAAGGCAGTTCTCATCAACCAGAAAATGTCCTTCAAGTCTACCATGTATTACGATGTGGCAGACACGGCAAACTATTATGATGCCAACTATGTCTATGACGGAAGGGTATCCTACACGGATTCCTGCATTGATTTTATCCTGAGCTGCACAGAGCCGCCATTTGACACCCTCACCCTCCGGGTTTCATCCCTGAACCGGCACACCTCCTACAAGATCGGTCTTCTCACGACCATCAGCTATTTCTACCAGAATATCGCCATGAAGGTCATTGTCTCGGAGACACCGCTGCCGGAGGACGAGGCGCTTATCTCCTCCCTGCGCCTGACGCCGGAAGAGCTGAAAAATATCAAGCGCACCAATTTCTTCTATGCGCAGTAAATTAGCGCTTGCTAAACACAAGAGGGGCTGCCTCTGAATAGCAATTCAGGACAGCCCCTCCCATATTTCTTGTTTTACCTTTTATTTTATTCTCTCTTCTATTTCTTCTGCTCTTTTTTCCTTCTCGTCGTATCCCGCTCCACCAGCTTCACATCGAACACATTCTCCTGCAGGAACTCCTCCCCCTCCACGTGCCGGATGATGATGCCTGCCGCCAGGGAGCCCATCTCCCTGATAGGCTGGGACACTGTGGTCAGCTCTGGCGTGCACATCCTGCTGAATTTGATATCGTCAAATCCAATCAGCTGGATCTCCTCCGGTATGCGCCTGCCCCGGGCCGTAAGCTCCTTGTATACAGAGATGGCCACCATATCGTTGCAGGCAATGATGCCATCTGTGTCCGGGAATCTTCGCATCAGCTCGCCTGCTGCCCGCCGTCCGGCCTCATAGTCGTAGGTGCAGTTCACGTACTGTTCCTTCAGACCGTATTTTTCGCATATGTCCAGATAGCCCTGGTAGCGCTGCCGGCCGCTGGAATAGGCCAAAGGTCCCCGCAAACAGACGATATTCTTACATCCGCACTCCACCAGATGCCGGGCCGCCAGACGCCCGCCCTTATAGTGGTCCGCCTCGATAAAGGCGGTGCCGCTCTCACCCTTCAGCTTTCTGTCCACCACCACCACAGGGATGGGGCAGTCCCCCAGCACCCGGCTGGTGCTGTCGCAATTGGTGGTGATGATGATCCCGTCCGCCTTCATCTGGACAAGCATCTGGATATTCATCATCTCCTTTTGCGGATCATCGTCAGAGTTGCACAGAAGGATCCGGTACCCGGTCCGGTATGCCTGCTCCTCCACCGCCTTGGAGAGCTCACTAAAAAACGGATTCTCAATGTCCGGGACGATCACGCCGATCATCCGGGACGACTTTTTGTAAAGGGCCCGGGCCAACTCATTGGGGCGAAAGCCTGTCTTTTCTATAGCCTCCAGCACTCTCTGCCTTTTTTTCTCATCCACGTTTGCGGTGCCGTTCATCACCCGGGAAACAGTGGCGGGGGACACACCTGCTAGCTTTGCCACTTCTCTGATACTGGTCATATATGGTCTGTTTGCTCCTTCCGTTTTGAAACCTGTTTCATACCCTTTATTATATTTTTCGCCCAACAGTCTGTCAACCCGGCCCGGCAGGGATCCGGAAAAGGCAGACAATAAGCCGAAATACCCGGCAGAACCGCATCAGTTCGCCGGGTATCTCTTTTTTCCTGTTGGTTGCTTTTTGTCTAGTTTTTTCTTTTACTTTGTGATCAGCTCCACCTCAACCGGGATCTCCTTTTCCACTGTCTCGCCGTTTACCAGGCTGATGGCTGTCTCCACCGCTGTAGCGCCCATAAGGTCTGGCTTCTGTGCAACGGTTGCTGCCATTCTTCCCTGCTGGATGGCTGCCAGGGCATCGTCTGTGGCGTCAAATCCCACTACCACAATATCCCTGTTTCCGATGGCCTCCACCGCGCCCAAGGCCATCTCGTCATTGTGGGCAAACACGCCCTTGAGATCCGGCTGAGCCTGGAGGATGTTCTCCATGACAGTCATTCCCTCTGAGCGGCTGAAGTTAGCTGTCTGGCTGGACACAACGTCGAGCTGCTCATCTGCCACAAGGTGGAAGCCCTCTCCTCTGTCGATGGTGGCGCTGGCCCCGGAGGTTCCCTGGATCTCCGCTGTCTTTGCCCCCTCGCCGATGAGGCTCACCATATACTCTGTGGCCATCCTGGCTCCCTCCACATTGTCGGAGGCAATGGCACAGTCCACGTCCACTCCGTTGACTACGCGGTCCACGGAGATGACCTTGATTCCCGCCGCGACCGCGTCCTGCACGGCCGGAGCCACTGCGTCAGAGTCCACCGGATTGACAATGAGGACGCTGATATTTCTGGAGATCAGATCCTCGATATCACTTGTTTGCTTTGCCGCGTCATCGCCGACGTCCACCACGATCAGATCTGCTCCCTCCTCCTCGGCCTTTGCCTCGGCGCCTTCGCTCAGAGTCACAAAAAATGGATTGTTCAGTGTGGATACGGAAAAGCCAATGCTGCCGTTTCCCCCGCTTCCTCCCTCTGTGATACTCCCCTCTTCGCCGTCGATGGTGATGGCGTTGCAGCCGGCCAGCGAAAATCCCATGACTGCTGTCAGCAAAAGTGCTGCCATTTTCTTTATTTTCATCATTGCTCTTCTCCTTTCTCTCCTAGCGTTTTCTGTCGGACAGCACCGCGATCAGGATCACGATACCCTTTACCACATCCTGGTAGTAGGATGAAACGCCCAAGATGTTCAGCCCGTTATTCAGGACAGCGATGATCAGTACGCCGACAAAGGTTCCCCAGATGCGTCCCCGGCCGCCGTTCATACTTGTACCGCCAAGAGCCACCGCGGCGATGGCGTCCAGCTCATACCCGTCTCCCAGGTTTGGCTGGGCAGATCCCAGTCTGGACAGGAGAATGAGTCCGGACAGCGCTGCCATACCGCCGGAGATGGCATAGACGGCAAGCTTTGTCCTGTGGATGTTCACACCCGCCAGCCGGGCTGCTTCCCAGTTGCTTCCTGTGGCGTACACTCTTCTGCCGAATGTAGTCTTCTCAAGAATGAACATAAAGAGGGCGAAAATCAGGATAAACAGGATTACAGGGATGGGAATGTGATAGAAATTCCCCTTTCCCACTACCTTTAAGGTAAAGCTGTCTCCCAGGTTGGAGATGGGCTTCCCGTCCATGAAGATCATGGTCAGTCCCCTGTAGACTGTCATAGTCACAAGGGTAGCGATAAAGGGCTACAGTCTTCCCTTTGTGACAAGGATACCACTGATAAAGCCAAGTCCTGTCCCGATCACCAGAGCCAGCAGCATGGCAGCCCCCACGGGCATCCCGTTTGATATAAATCCCGCGCACAGCGCAGTGGACAGAGCCAGGACAGAGCCCACGGACAGGTCAATGCCCCCGGTCAGGATAACGCAGGTCATTCCAAATGCGATCAGTCCGTTGATGGAGGACTGCCTCAGCAGTGACAAAAAGTTTCCCACAGTCCGAAACTCCGGGCTGATGATACCGATGACTACCACTAAAAGGATCAGCGCGATCAGGGCGCCCAGATCCTGTATCTTATTGATCGTTTTCTGCTTATTCATTTAAATTTCCTCCTGTCGCCAGGATCATGATATTTTCCTGGTCCGCCTCTTCCTTACTCAGAATTCCCCGCACAAGTCCCTCTCTCACGACCATGATGCGGTCCGCCATTCCCAGCACCTCCGGGAGCTCCGAAGACACCATGATGATCGCCACGCCTTTTGCGGCAAGGTCATTGATGATATTGTAAATCTCCTTTTTTGCGCCTATATCCACGCCTCTGGTGGGCTCGTCCAGGATCAGCACCTTCGGATCTGTGTAGATCCACTTTGCGAAGACCACCTTCTGCTGATTTCCGCCGCTCAGTCTGCCGCACTCGTGCTCCGGCCCAAAGCATTTGATATGTAGTTCTTCGATTCCCTTTTGCACCAGCTCCCGCTCCTCTTTTTTCCTGAGAACGCCCCTCCTGGAAATGCGTCCCAGATTGGCGAGGGAGATGTTCTTGCGGATGCTCTCCTCCAGCATCAGGCCTTCGGTCTTGCGGTCCTCGGTGATAAAGCCGATACCGTTTTTCATAGCCTGCCCGGGATTATGGTTATGTATTTCCTCTCCGTTCAAAAAAAGCTTCCCGGTGACATGGGGCATATTTCCAAATATCGCCTGCATGATCTCTGTTCTTCCCGCGCCCATCAGGCCTGATACGCCAAGCACCTCCCCGGCATGGACTTCAAAGGACACATCCTTAAATACGCCCGGACAGGTGAGTCCCTCTACCTTAAAGACAACCTCTCCGATGCTGGCTTCGCGGAGGGGGTAACGCTCTCCGATCTCCCGGCCGATCATCATCTTCACCACATCGTTCATATCCGTGTCCTGGATACGTTTTGTATCAATGTAGGAGCCGTCCCGGAGCACAGTGATCCGGTCGCAGAGCTCAAAGATCTCTTCCATTCTGTGGGAAATGTAGACGATGGAGACGCCCTTTTCCTTCAGCGATCTCACCACCTGGAACAAAACCTCCGTCTCACTCTGGGTCAGCGCCGCGGTGGGCTCATCCATGATTATGACTTTGGCGTCCACCATAAGCGCCTTGGCGATCTCGATCATTTGCTGCTGCCCCACGGACAGCTCGCTCATTCTCTGCTGTGGATCAATGGACACGCCCAGTCTGTCCAGGATCTTTCTGACCTCGGCCCTCATAGCCTTCTTGTCGCACACGCCAAATCGGCCGTGTATCTCTTTTCCAAGGAACATATTTTCCTCCACTGTCAGATCAAACAGTACATTCAGCTCTTGGTGAATAAAGACAATCCCCGCCTTTTCCGCTTCCTGCGGATTTTTGTAGCACACCTCCTGTCCGTCCACAATGATCTGCCCGGCGTCCTTTGTGTAGACTCCCGTCAGGATCTTCATCAAGGTGGATTTCCCCGCGCCGTTCTCGCCCATCAGCGCGTGGATCTCACCGTGATCCAGCAGAAATCCGGCTTCCTTAAGAACCGCGTTGCCGCCAAAGGACTTGTCAATTCCGCGCATTTCAATCTGCATGGTTCTCCCTCCTTTTCCTAAAAAATGCATCCCGACTGCAGGATGATATTTGCATAGGGTGTCGTCTCTCCTGTCCGAATCACTGCCCTGCAGTCTCTGGTCAACCGTTTCAGCTCCTCATGGGGAACGAACTCGATCATCTCCCCGTCAATCCCCTCTCCCCTCAGATATTCCTCTATTTCTTTGAGCAGGGCGGGGCTTTTCTCTTTGATCTCCTCCGCCAGGATGACCTTCTCAATCTTCATGTCAGCGCCCGTCTCACAGAGCACATCCATAAAGGAGGGAAGTCCGAACCGCAGGGCCAGATCGATGCGCCTGGTGTCCTCCGGAATAGGGAGACCGCAGTCCCCGATGCAGATCCTGTCCGTGTGTCCCATGTGAGCCAGGACATCCGCCACCTCACTGTTCAAAATACCGTGTTTTTTCAACCTATCTTCCCCCTTAATTCTCGCTCCACTTCCTCAGCAGAGGGCATCCCGCTCTGAGCGCCGAACTTTTCTGTGGAAAGTCCTGCCGCTGTATTGGCGTACACAAGGGCGTCCCGGATGTCATCGCCTGCGCAGATCCGCATACAGAAGGCTCCGTTCAGCGTATCGCCTGCCCCTGTCGTGTCTGCCACCTCTGACTTTCTCGCCGGTACCCGCAGGATTTCCCCGCTCCTTAAACATGTCACCACGCCTCTGGATCCCTGGGTAATGACCAGCTTTTCCGGATATTTCCTGAGCATATCTTCCGTGTCCTTCTGCTCTCCAAAAATCAGCACTGCCTCGTGCTCATTGGGGGTCAGGTAAGTCACCATATCCACGATTTCCTTCGGAACAGCGGCTGCCGGCGCCGGGTTCAGCACGACCGGGATTTTCTTTTCGTGACACATTTTCACGGTGTAAATGACTGTCTCCAGAGGGATCTCGTGCTGGAGCACCACCATGTCATATTTTCCCAGCTCACCGCTGATGCTGTCCACATAGGCCTGATCCACTTTCCCGTTTGCGCCCGGAACCACTACGATTGTATTGTCATTTTCCGCCACTGTGATCATGGCCAGCCCTGTAGGGACTCCCTCCAGAACCCGGACGTGATCTGTTCTGACACCTGCGCCCTGCAGGTTTTTCAAGAGGAGCTTCCCGTTGTCGTCATCCCCCACGCATCCGAACATCTCCACCTCAGCTCCCAGTCTTGCCATGGCCACCGCCTGGTTGGCGCCTTTTCCTCCGGGTATGCGGCTGATGCTGTCCGCCCGGAGCGTCTCTCCCTTCAGAGGAATCCGCTCTGCCGTCACTGTCATGTCCATATTGATGCTTCCCACTACTGCAAGTTTCATCCCATGTCTTCTCCTTTCATTTCCTCTTTTTTGAAACCGGTTTCAAATCTTTTAAAAAAGTAGGATCTCCATCTGAGATCCACTTCGTTTCATCGCATTTCCGGTCTCGTTCTTTCTTGAAACCGGTTTCAATTTCTGGCTATATTATAGGTCTACTTCCCTTTCCTGTCAATCTGTTTTGTTCTTTTCGTCAGACATGCACATTTTTCAGATTTATTTTTTATCTATTTTTCACAATCCATTTTTTCTTTTACCAGCTCAATGGCCTCTTTTCCTGTCATGTGGTCAATGGCCATCTCCAGCATGCACAGGGGCTTCCACTCCCGGTCAATGGCCGCCGCCCGGTCCTGCGGTGTGCTCCGGGGCACATACTTTTGGGCCAGCTTTTCTATTGCCTGACGCTTTTCTGCCTCATCCTCCATGACCCGAACCCGGCCAAAGGCGATGACGCTCCTGAAATAGGTAGTGTACTCCTCCGGCACGATCCGGTCCTGATCGATGACACAGAAGGAAGCCTTCGGCTCCGCTGCGATGGCATCCAGCTTGTGTCCGCTTTTCGAGCTGTGAAAATAAAGCTTCTTCCCATCATACACGTAGCTGATGGGCACCGCATAAGGGTATCCGTCATCTCCCGCCAGCGCCAGCACGCCGGACGTGCCCCTCTTTAATATTTCCCCTGCCTCCTTCTCTGACAGGAGCTGTCTTTTTCTTCTCATTTCTCGAAACATATGTCCTCTTCCTTTTCTCAATGCCTGTTTTATCTTTCCTTCCAGATTCGGAGGGCGTTTTTATACCAGATCTTATCAAGCTGACTCTCCGACAGCCCCTCCTTCTTCAGCGCCTCCCACAGTCTTCCCATGCACCCTGTGTCGGGAATATCCATCCTTTTCATTCCGTCGAAGCCGTCAAAATCTGTCCCGATGGCGGGAAGATCCTCTCCCCCTGCCCGGAGCATGTGAAGCACGTGGGCCGTCATCTCCTCCAGCCGGGACTCCTCCGGCGTGCCAAGGAAGGGGCCGTAAAGATTAAGGCCCGTCACGCCGCCACGCTCTCCCAGAGCCCGCAGCATTCCATCTGTCAGGTTCCGGGGGTGGGCCGCCAGGGCGCGGCAGTTGGAGTGGGTGGCCGTCACAGGCTTTTTGCTGCATTTCATGACATCCCAAAACACGCCGTCAGACGCGTGGGAGACATCCACAATCATGCCCAGCTCGTTCATCCTCTCCACGACCCGGACGCCAAAGGGTGTCAGACCCCGTTCCATGACAGAGGGCTCCCGGCTGCCCGGGGCGCCGATACAGTTCTCGTAGTTCCAGAGGAGGGTGATGAGCCGCACATCCCTTCTGTAAAGCTCCTCCAGGCGCTCCAGGCTGCCGTTCAATATGCCGCCCTCCTCCACAGTGAGGACTGCGGCTGTCTTTCCCCTCCTGCGGATGGCTTCTATATCCCCCGGCTCCGCTGCGATCTCAAGCCGGCCGCCCCACCTTTCTGCCTGCTCGTGCAGATAATCTGTCATAGCCAGTACACGGCGGTACCCCGCATCGTACTGCTCCGCGGAGTTATTTCCCTCCATGGCGTCCCTGTAGGCAAAGCAGGCAAAGAACTGGGCGAGGGCTTCCTCCTCTTCCAGCTTCCGAATGCTGACAGATCCGTCATTTTCCAGGAGATCCCCCTCTCCTCCCAGGTCCAGAAGTCTCCACAGCGTGTCGCAGTGCAGATCGATCAAATTCATGTCTTACCTCCTCCTTTCGCACATATACTATACTACATTATTTTCGAGGAGGAAAGCGTATGACTCCTGTTCGTACCTCTGCCGGAACTCCTGTGATCGGGATCGTCACCTGTGGCTTTGCAGGGAACCGCCAGTTTGTCACAGACAGCTACATTTCTTCCGTGTGCCGCGGGGGAGGCTGCCCGGTCCTTCTGCCCTGCGTGGAGAACGGGAACCGGAGACTGATGGAGGTCATGGCCTCCTGCTGCCACGGATTTCTATTCTGCGGCGGCGGGGACATCACCCCCTTTCTTCTGGACCGCCCTCCCCTGTCTCCCTCCGGGGAGACGGACATAAAAACGGACATATTTCAGATTCTTTTCCTGAAATATGTCCTTTCCACGTCAAAGCCCGTCCTCGCCATCTGCCGGGGCATGCAGGTTTTGAACGCCGCCTGCGGCGGGGAGCTTCTCCAGGATCTCTCCTTAAGGGAGGAGCCGGTCCTGAACCACATGCAAAGATCCCGGCTGCGCAGCGATTTCTGCCATACTATCTCCGTCAAAAAAGATAGCATCCTACATAAAATCTTTGGAGAAACCACAGCTGTCAACAGTTTTCATCATCAGGCAGTCCTGACGCCGGGGGAAGGGCTCACAGTCACTGCCAGGGCTCCGGACGGAATCCCCGAGGGGCTGGAGATGCCCTCCCACCCCTTTGTCCTGGGAGTCCAGTGGCATCCCGAGTGCATGACCCGGTCCCTCAATATGCGCCGCCTGTTTCTCGCCTTTGTGGATGCGGCAAGAGGCCAGGACGGCAGGGAAGGGAGATAACAGCGGCAGGTCATTTTTACAGAGATTTCCGGATCTTTCTCCAGATGATGATGGAGAGGAGCACCGCAATGTAATCCGTGATGGCCTGCCCGTAGATCACTCCGTTCAGACCGGCCACCGCCTGCAGCAGATAAAGGAGAGGGATAAGAAGAACCCCCTGTCTCATGACCGACAGGATTGTAGCCGGCAGGGCGTGTTCCACAGACTGCATGCAGTTCATGTTGACGAAGAGGATGCCGATAAAGGGGCCGGAGACCATGTAGGCCACCAGCATCTCCACGCCGTAGCGGACCACGTCGCTGTCACTGATAAACAGGCGGATGATGGGCTCCCTCGCCACAAAGAAGAGAACCGTGGCAGCCACGCCCACGACAACGCAGCATTTCTTCGTAAAGCTCTCCACCTCCCGGAACCGGGCTGTGCTGCCCGCCCCATAGCTGTAGCCGAGAAGAGGCTGGACGCCGTTTGCAAGTCCCATCTGGAGGAATGTGATAAACATATTTGCCTTGAACACAATACCGATAGCTGCTACCGGATCATTTCCGTAGGCCACAAGGATCTGGTTCAGCACAATGGTGGACACACTCATGAGGGCTGAGAAGATGGCTGTCGGAAGGCCGGTAGAGCAGACTCCCTTCAGTATGCCGTCCCCACAGTTGAAATCCCTGGGGCTCAGGGACATGGACACAGACTTTCTCAAAAAGTACCACAGGTAGTAGGCACTTGCCATGACATTTCCAATGGTGGTGGCAATGGCCGCCCCGGCAGCTCCCATGCCAAAGCCGGATATAAAGAGGGGATCCAGCACAATGTTGGCGATAGTCCCGATCATGCTGCCGATCATGGCCTCCCTGCTGGCTCCCTCCGCCCGGACCACAAAGCTGGCAGCGGCGGACCAGATGATAAAGGGGGCTCCAACGGCCACGTAAATCGTGTACCCTCTCGCATACTCATAGGTCTGGGCATCCGCTCCAAAAAGAGACAGGATGGGACCGGTGAACACAAGAAGAACCACAGCAAAGAACACGCCTACAATAAGAGAGGCGTAGGTGACAAAGGAGGATACCTGCCGCACTCTTCTCTCATTTTTCTGTCCAAGGGCCATGGAAGCGGCGGCACTGCCGCCCATGCCGAACATGTTTGCAAAAGCCATAAAGAGGATGAAGATGGGGTTCGTCAGACTCACAGCCGCCACCTGCAGGGCATCGCCGGTCTGTCCCACGAAAAAAGTGTCCGCCATGTTGTAGAGCACGGTCACAAGACTGCTGATGACGCTGGGAATAGCCATCTTCGCCACCGCGCTGGACACCTTCATAGTTCCCATCCAGTCCTTTTCCAGTTCATTTTCCTTCATTTTCTGCTCTCTCCTTCCAGTTTCATCTATTGTGCTGTCTGCTTTACCTGTAATGCTCATCAAGATTTTTCAGCATTTTTCCCGCAATCTCAAGAAATGTCTCCTGCTCCTCCCGGGAAATGCCCCGCAGGAGGAGGGCCTCCGACTCCTCGATCTCCCGCCTGAGCGCCTCGTGGATCTTCTCCGCCTTCTTGGTGAAGACAATCCGCTTCCAGCGGCCGTCCTCCTCGTCCGGAACACGGCAGATCAGCTCCCTTTTCTCCAGGGCTTTAAGTACCTCCGATGCGGTGGGCGGCCGCAGTCCGAACTCCCTCTCTATATCCTTCTGGTAGACCTTGCGCTTCATGCCCTCCACCAAAATGTAATCCAGTATATTCCCCTGGGAACCGCTGATCCCCACTGATTCCTGCACCGCCATAGAGCGCCTCCTGAGCCGGTTGGAGATCATGTTGATCATTTTTCCTGTTTCCACACACAACACCGCCTTTCTTCCGCGCAGCTCCGAAACTCACCTCAAATCCGGTAAAGTCCCGTAAATTCGGGCCATTCATTTATTTAGGTTCCTAAGTATTATAGTGTCAATTGTCGCTATTGTCAAGAAAATATGCGGTCTGACACACCAGACCGGGCACAATTATGCACCAGTAGATGTAAACGCAGACGTAATGCTTTTTAAAAGCATTACGTCTGCGTTTACATGTGCATCTACATATTTCCCTCTATTCAAACGGATATTTCACGCCCCAGTCGGCCCGAAGGGCGTCCATCCACTCCATGATCCGCAGCGTCTCGGCGTGGGGCATCTCCTCGCATTCCAGCTCTCCTGCGGCGATGGCGCGCCGGCAGGCCTGAACCTCGTACTCGTAGCCTGTGATCTGCTCCGGCACTTTTATCTCCCGCACAAGATGGCGGTCCGGCGCATAGATTTGAATTGTATCAATATTGTTAATATTGCAGGCAATCATATACCCCTTTGTTCCATAAATAATCCCGTACTGCTCTGTATCCGCCCACATGCCTGTGTGGAGCACAGCCAGCTTTCCGTCCCTGTAGGTGAGGATGATAGCGTCCTGGCCATCCACGCCTGTGTCGGTCTTCACGCACTCGGAGGTCATTTTCACAATGTCGTCCCCCAGCACCATGCTGGCAAAATTAAGGGTGTAGACCCCCACATCCAGAAGAGCGCCGCCGGCAAGGTCAGGTCTTAACATCCTTTCTTTATCTGTCAGCTCATATCCCAGATTGGCGCTGATCATCTTGATCTCTCCCAGCTCCCCGGAGGCGATGATGTCGTCGATCATCTTCCGGGAGGGCATATATCTTGTCCAGATGGCCTCTGTGATAAACACCTTCTTTTCCGCCGCATAGTCCAGCAGCTCCCTGGCCTGGGCCGCGTTGGCTGTAAACGACTTTTCGCAGAGTACCGGCTTGCCGTAGGAAATACACAGCTTCCCATGCTCCAGGTGATGGGAATGTGGCGTGGCTATGTACACCAGCTCCACCTCCTCGTCAGCCAGCATCTCCTCGTAGGAGCCGTATGCCTTTTCCACATGATTTTTCCTGGCAAATTCCTCCGCCTTCTCAGGGCTCCTGGACGCCACGGCGTAAGCCTCCGCCTCCTTCATCCCATTTAATGTCTTTGCCATGGTTGCTGCGATCCGGCCCGCCCCCAAAATACCTACCTTCATATTCTGTCTGTACCTCCTGTTTCCTTATTAATGATATCTGTCTGTAATATATCACCTGCCGCCCGGGAAGTAAAGAAGGAAGCTGTTCGACGCGTCCATATGGCAGGATTTTTTTCGTATCCTGTATATTTTCTCCTGTTTTCCCAAACACTAACAGCGCAGTACACAAAAAGGAGGTAGAAAAACATGTCTGAAATATCTGTTCTCGACCTGCAGAACCTGCGCCATCTCATCGGCGGCTACGAGACCAGCTGTCAGAAAATGTCAGAGTACGCCAGCATGGCTCAGGACGCTGAAGTAAAAAAGCTGTTCCAGGACGCAGCCGACAGCGCCATGCAGAACAAGCAGGAGCTCCTTCGCTTTCTGTAGGCTCTGCCTGCCGGAAGCCAAAGACAGAAAAAGGAAAAAATAACAGCGAGGAGGAAAGAAAATGCTGAATGAAAAGACAATGGTTGCGGACGCCCTTGCCGGAGTGAACGGGGAGCTCACCCGATTTGGCGAGATGATCCCACAGACAGAAAACAAGGAGCTGAAGCAGTGCTTAAAGCAGATGCGGAACGCCTGTGAAATGGCCCAGGAAAAGCTCTACGATCTGGCCCGCGAGCGCAGCTACTATGTGCCCGCCGCCAAGGCGAGCCAGCAGGAGATCGAGCACGTCCGCTCGATTCTGACCCAGCCGTCCATGAAATAGGCGGATCATCCTTTGCAGCGCGTGGCCGGAGCGGACGCCCTCGGCCACGCCGCCTACATACCGGGATAGCCCGGACAGGCCAGAGCTGCGTCCCCCTCTTTCCCATCCGCTCCAGTCGCTCCTCTCCCTCCTGCAAAATGAATGAAAAACGCTTATAAATTTCATTTTTCTTGATATTTCTTACGAATTTCCTTATTAAATGGATATTTTTTGCAGGAAACGATTGACGGGCGTTCAGTTTGCCGCTACAATGGTAACATTGAGTGAAAAATGAGAAAAATGATGATGGAGGATGCAAGGATGGCAGCATATGAAGAATTGTCAAAAGAGGAACTGTTGAAAATCAAATCTGAACTGGAGGCTGAGTTTGAGCAGGTAAAAGCCCAGGGGCTGAAGCTGGATATGTCCAGAGGAAAACCGTCCACAGAGCAGTTAAATCTGTCCATGGGCATGATGGATGTTCTGAACAGCAGCTCTGACCTTGTGTGCGAGGAAGGCGTAGACTGCCGTAACTACGGCGTTCTGGACGGCATCCGGGAGGCGAAGCAGCTTCTCGCCGATATGATGGAGGTCCCGAAGGACAATATCGTGATCTTCGGCAACTCCAGCCTGAATATCATGTACGACACCATCGCCCGCTCCATGACCCACGGCGTGATGGGAAGCACCCCATGGTGCAAGCTGGACAGGGTAAAATTCTTATGTCCTGTCCCCGGCTATGACCGCCATTTCAAGATCACAGAGTACTTTGGCATTGAGATGATCAATGTGCCCATGACTCCCACCGGCCCGGACATGGACATGGTGGAGGAGCTGGTGAGCACTGACCCGGCCATCAAGGGTATCTGGTGCGTTCCGAAATACTCCAACCCCCAGGGCATCACCTACTCTGATGAGACTGTGCACCGCTTTGCCAAGCTGAACCCGGCCGCGGAGGACTTCCGCATCTTCTGGGACAACGCGTACGGCATCCACCATTTATATGAAGATAAACAGGATTACCTCATCGAGATCCTCATGGAGTGCAAAAAAGAGGGGCATCCGGATATGGTATACAAATTCTCATCCACATCCAAGATCAGCTTCCCCGGCTCCGGCATCGCCGCTATCGCCGCCTCCACAGCCAACCTGAAGGCGATCCGGGAGCAGATGAGCATCCAGACTATCGGTCACGACAAGGTGAACCAGCTCCGCCACGCGAGATATTTCAAGGATATCCACGGCATGGTGCAGCACATGAAAAAGCACGCGGACATCATGCGTCCCAAGTTCGAGGCTGTCCTCTCCACTCTGGAAAGAGAGATCGGAGGCCTTGGAATCGGCTCCTGGCTGTCCCCGAGAGGAGGCTACTTCATCTCCTTTGATGCCCTCCCGGGATGCGCGAAGAAAATCGTGGCAAAGGCAAAGGAGGCGGGCCTGATCATGACAGAGGCGGGCGCCACCTTCCCCTACGGAAAGGATCCCCAGGACAGCAACATCCGCATCGCTCCCTCCTACCCCACAGCCGAGGAGCTTAAGGTCGCCACAGAGATCTTTGTCCTCAGCGTCAAGCTGGTGAGCATTGACAAGATCCTTGAGAGCAAATAAAAAGCAAGTTATAAATGTACAAAAACGTGCGCAAAGAAGAAATCTCCTTCCGCGCACGTTTTCTTTTTTCCTCTCTCAGCTCTCTTTGGCTCCCTCCAGCGTCTGCCGGATGATGCTCTCCATGTTCTCCCGGCTCAGGGCGCCGCTGACATAGCCGTACACCTTCCCCTCCCGGTCGATCATGTAGGTGGTAGGGTAGGCGCTAATCCCGAACATGGCACTCACCTCTCCTGTCTCATCCATAAGAACCGGGTAGGTGTAGCCATTTTCTTCCATGAAGCTTATCACCTCTTCCTTTGTCCCCTCGCCTCCCAGCCCCGGCGTGGCGACACTCAGGAAAACAACCTCTGCCTCCTCTCCCATAGCTTCGTATTCCTGGTAGAGGGCCTGGATATCCGGCATCTCCATCCTGCAGGGAGAGCACCAGGTGGCCCAGAAGTTCAGGAAGATGAGCTTCCCCCTGTAGTCGGAAATGCTGTGCCGCGCGCCGTACTGATCTGTCAGTGTGAACTCCACCGCACCGGAACTGCTCTCCTGGTCAGTGCCGTTCTGCTGACTGCCCTCGCCTCCGCTCTCCTCTCCGTCGCTCTCGCCGCCATCCTCTGTATTTTCGGACACACGCTCCTGGCCCGTGTCTCCCACGCCGGACAGATAGCCCGTGATATCATTCATTTTCCCGGTAAACATCATAAGTCCCATGAGGATCATCAGCACAGCACCGATCTTGACCGTGTACTTTACAATATTCATATGCCTCCTGAAAAGCTTCAGAAGGGAGGTGGTGAAAATGCCCACCGCCAGGAAGGGCAGGACAAATCCCAGGGTGTAGACGCCGATCATGAGAAATCCCTTCGCCCTTGTGCCGGCGGAGGCCGTCATGAGGAGTACACTGGATAGGGCCGGTCCCACGCAGGGCGTCCAGGCAAAGCTGAAGGAAAAGCCCATCAGGAGGGCTGTCACAGGGGACATGGCCATCCGATCCAGGTGAAAGGGCAGCCTGTGCTCATTTCCCAGCAGTCTCGAGGAGCCGAACACCCCCAGCTGGTAGAGCCCCAGGGCGACGACAAGGATACCGCCCGCCTTTGCGAACATGCTCTGATAATCTCTGAAAAAGCTGCCCGCCGCGGACACGCCAAACCCCAGCAGAAAAAAGGTAAAGCTGATGCCGAGGACGAAAAATACGGTGTTTACCAGTACCTTTCCCCTGGGATAGTGCCAGACTCCCTCCTCATCCTTCACTCCTGTCCCGCCCGACAGGTAGCCGATGTAGAGCGGAATGAGGGGGAATACGCAGGGGGAGAGAAAGCTCAAAAGCCCCTGGATCAATACTGTCAAAGCCGGAATACTCACATCCAGATCAAAACCCATAGAAACCTCCAAAGGGCGGCCCAGGCCGCCAATAATTTTCTCCTATCATATCTGTTTTTCCCCATACCGTCAACCGCTATCCTGCATTGACACACACTGTTTCCCTCCCTATAATAGAAAATAGTGCATTTGGGAGGGAAATTTTTATGCAGGAAAGCAAACTTCTGACAGGCAGCATCACAAAGAGCCTGCTCATCTTCGCACTGCCCATGATCGCGGGAAATCTCCTGCAGCAGTGCTACAATATCGCGGACACCATCATCGTGGGCCGCTTTCTCGGGGCGGACGCCCTGGCGGCAGTGGGGAGTGCCTACACTCTGATGACCTTTCTTACCTCTATCATCCTGGGGCTCTGTATGGGCAGCGGCGCCTCCTTTTCCATCAGCTACGGCCAGCAGGATTTTGACCGGATGAAGTCGGGCATCTTTCAGTCCTTTGTCTTTATCGGCGCGGTGACAGTCGTGCTGAACGTGGCGGTCTTTGCCGGCATCCGGGGAATCATCTGGTTCCTGCGTGTCCCCGGCTCTATCACAGGATTGATGGAGGATTATCTCCTTGTCATATTCGCAGGAATTGTCGGGACATTTCTCTACAATTATTTCGCCTGCCTGCTGCGGTCCATCGGGAACTCCAGAGTACCCCTCATCTTCCTGGCTGTGTCCGCGGTGATGAACATTGTGCTTGATCTGGTGTTTGTGGTTGTCTTTTACTGGGGCGTGGCGGGGGCTGCCTTTGCCACCATCCTCTCCCAGTATGTGTCCGGCGTCGGTCTTGCCGTCTACACAAGGATCCGCTTCCCGGAGATGATGCCCGGGAAGCAGCACAGAAAATGGGACCACAAAATCTTCCACGAAATCACCAGCTTTTCCTTTCTCACCTGCCTCCAGCAGTCTGTCATGAATTTTGGCATCCTCATGGTCCAGGGGCTTGTCAACAGCTTCGGCCCTGTCATCATGGCGGCCTTCGCGGCGGCGGTGAAGATCGACTCCTTCGCCTACATGCCGGTACAGGACTTTGGGAACGCGTTTTCCACCTTTATCGCCCAGAATTACGGCGCAAAAAAAGAAGACCGGATCCGGAAGGGAATGAAGAGCGCTTTCCTGTGCGCCTTCTTCTTCTGTCTCATCATCAGTCTTCTTGTATGTGTCTTCGCCAAGCCTCTGATGCAGATTTTTGTGTCTGCCGGAGAGACGGAGATCATCGCCGCCGGCGTCCACTACCTTCACATAGAGGGCTCCTTCTACTTCGGCATCGGTCTTCTCTTTCTCCTCTACGGGCTCTACCGGGCCATCGCCCGGCCCGGCATGTCCGTGGTGCTCACAGTCATCTCCCTCGGCACCCGGGTGGCTCTTGCCTACATCCTGTCCGCTGTCCCCTGGATCGGGGTCACCGGCATCTGGATGTCCGTCCCCATCGGGTGGGTGCTGGCCGATCTGACAGGGGTGCTGTACTATATACGCCTCAAACGCTGGAAATAGTTCCAATACTGCAATCCGCCAGATACTCTTGCCTTTCAAATGCGCATTTTATAGTTTACAAGTAAGCATATATAACATGGACTAAACATATCATACAGGCGCCAGGGAAATATTCTGTTTGATGTAGATCGTCAGTTCTGTATAGTAATAAGCCTGCGGGACAATCCCCAGTCCTATATAATCATATAGAATCTGCAGCGGCAAAGTCCCTTGTTTTTCAGGTTGCTGGCCGATCGTGGCAACAATGATCCCTTCATCCATCAGTCTTTTCTGTTCTTTGACAATGTCATTCGTTATGATCCGGATCTTCTTTCCCGTATCCAGCTCTGCTATCTTTTCGCATATTTCATAGTTTCCTGGATTGACTACATAAATGCTGTCTATATCCCTGTTCTCCTGTATCACTTTTTGTATAGAAGAATAATCGTTTTTCTGGAAAATGATCTGTGTATTGCGATTTACGATCTCCAATTTCGGGTAGTTCTTATCCAACTCGTTTAGAAAACCGATATAACGATCATGAAACGATGGCGATTCTTCATCGAAGATAGATGCTATCGCAACTTTCCCGTTTTCGGGGGATACCAGACCAATAAGACCTGCCGCCACCCGTCCAGATTCGTAATAATCACATCCAACATATGAAAGTTTCTGCTTACTTTCAGCATCCAGATTAAAAAACACCATAGGAATCTGTTTCTCATCTGCTTTTTTAATAAACTCCATGACTGATGGAAGCTTCAGCGGCACCATCGCAATCCCATCCAGCTCGTCAAGATCCACCGTCTCTAGGACTTTACCTATAGAATGATCTTCCAATTCACGTATCAGATAAAACTGTACTGTCACACCAAACTGCTCCAACTCCTCTGCCTTTTTTATCGCAGAAGAGTACACACTCTTAAAAAAGAGATCTACGGTAGTATCACATACAATATATCCTACTTTTATTTTTTTCTTTCTGGATGCCAGCATCTGACCAGCCAGATTCGGTTCATATCCTAGCTCTTCTGCAATTTCTTTGACTTTCTGGAATGTTTCTGCGTTGACTCCCGCCCGGTTATTGAGAACTCTGTCGACTGTTCCTCTGGACACGCCGGCTTTCTGGGCAATCATTCTTATCGTTACCATATTTTCCCTTCGCTCCCATAGTTATGCTGTATTTTCTACAATTATAGCACTGTTTAGGGAATTTTTTCCAATATCTTAAAAAATCGTCCTGAAAATTTCCTGAAAATCCATAGTTCCATACCTTTTAACTAGTGAATCAAGATTCAAGAGCGCCATTCCATTGACAAATCCATTGCATGTATCATTGTCATCCCCTTTATTCTTGGCGGCTGCGCCGGAAAAGCTACTATTGTGCGTATCAGCCAACCAGAGGGATGTCATATATCCCTCGCACTGCACACCTTCCAGCGCATACCCATACATATGGCCCGGCATGGAAAGGCCATGCTGCATCCCGCGTGTCACAATCCTCGCCAGGGTCGCCAGTTCCTTGTCATGGCAGTACTCCGCCACCTTAAGAAGATCAGGGACGAACTCTGGGAACTCACAATCCACATAACTTCCAGCAGGGATCACATCACAGATCGTCCAGCCTGTTGTACCAAATCCATATTTTCCTAGCAGTGTCTCCTTGTCAAACGGGATATCCCACAGATACGTCCAGCTTCCCAGTATCCGCGCCGCATCTCTCGCCCCTTCAAGCAGATATTCCTCTTTCGTCTCTTCATAGACCCGCAGCATCGAACGCATCGCAAACATAACGCTCGCCGCATCTTCTTTTACAGACTTTTTATGTGTCGTGTCATTGATGCCACCTACATATTTCACATCTCTGACATAGGATCTGTAAATGAAGTCCAACGCTCTTTCCGCTGCGTCCAGGTATTTCTTCTCTCCGGTACTACGGTACATCTCCACCAAGAGCGGTGCCGGGAAGATTGCTCCTGAGCCCTGCTCCTCCTCTGTGGCTCCAAACCACTCTGCCGGTTCCGTCAGGGGAATCCCTTCCATCGTGTACCCCCGGTTCCACGAGCCGTTCGCATTCTGCATCTCAAGAAGTCTGTCACAAAACTTCTCCACTGCCTTGTACCAGTTCTCATGCTCCACTCCTCTGTCTTTCTCTATCTGCCAGCAGCACATCAGATAATACATACTATCCACCATGGAACGGCAGTAATTCCCTTTATGTTTCTCCAATTTCTCCGCAATCCGCATCAGGGAGCTCACCACCTGGTTCCCGAGATACCCTTCCAGCTCCTCCCGGTTACGGGAATACTGGAACGGAAACAGGATCCCTGTCCACCAGTATACGTATTCTTCTTTGTCTACATTGTAGATCCCGTTGGGAAGCCCCGATCCTTCAATACAGTTCTCCACAAAAAATTCTACTGTCTTCAGCGCTCTCTCCCGGTATGCCTCCTCTTTCGTCTCCCGAGCCGCCTCCAGCATATCCAGGCTCAGGAGCGTCTGCGCTCCGCAGAAACCATACTCCAACAGGTTCTGTAGTCCATACTTCTCCCGTGGCGAAAAATGCACGAAATATCCAGCTGGATGCCCCTTCTTCTCCGAAAATTCACGGAAACTCTCATGGATCATCCGGCGTCTGCTCGCCCTGGCTTCTTCCAGGGTGAACGGCAGCTTCACCTCGGGATCCAGGATCCTCCCCATCTGCAGACGGGTCGTCTCCCACGATGCTCCTGTCAGGTTCTCGGCCTCACCCGACTGGATCAGGTAACTCACATTGAACAGTTCCCCTTCCCCGACTTCCGCAAATGCCTCCCATTCTGATCCGTCCACGTTCAGGCAGAAACTATTCCTCTCATAGAACGGATAATCACTGCGCAGGATCACCTCGCCGACATGATATGGGGAAGGACTCACTCCAAGGGATCCGATATCCGTATCATGCACAAAGTAGCGGGCCCGGATCTGCTCTCGTGTGATCGTATGGTCTCTCACCGGCACATCCGCCCGCAACAGAGATACAAAACGTTTCCCCTTAGGTACGAACGCCGTCACAGACATGGATGGGTTCCTGTCGTCTTTATAATCCTGGCAAAAAGTGCCCAGGTAGTCGTCCATCCCATCCCCATCTGTATCATTTTTATTATACAATGCTCCTGGGATCACAAATTGGTAATCATCCAGCGACCCTGCCACCCGGTCCCTGAACCGGAAATCTGATGTCAGATGGATGGCCGTCCTGGATCGGAAACGCATGCACTCCACTTTCCGGTCCAGGCGCCAGCATGTCCCATTTACACACCATGTATCTGTAATCTGATACTGATTCCCCTGCGGATCCTCCACTGAGATAGTACCTGTATATACTCCCGGCATCTCCTCCCATGTCTCATATCTGAGACGCATGGAAGGGCCATTTAAGATCTGTAAGAGTACCGGCACATCCAGGGACACCATTATGTCCCCGTCTTCCAGAATCACTGAATATTTCTCATACTCCTCTTTACACTTTATCTGTAGCATGTCTTCCTCTCTTTCCCTTACTTGTCATGGGGCTGGTAAATAAAATATTCATATTCCGCACTTTTCTGACGGCTCTGGAGATCTTGACAACACAGGACAATGAATGTACCCGTAAAACGTAGACCATGCAGGTCTTCCTCATAAAAATCATCTGAAAGTTGCGTTGCATCCATAGTCTTTCCAAGTTTCTCAAAATTTCCCCCGTCTACGGACCAGAAGAATTCTGCACGATCTTCTATTACCCGCATTTTCAGCACGACCGGCTTGTTTTCAGGAAGATGTTCCATTTTCCCAACAATACGGTTGTCTCCATGTCGGCATTCTAAGAGAAAAATGCACTTTTCTGCAGTCTCGTCACGCGATATGCAAGCATAGAAGTAGTTTGTCGTATCATAGTACAAAGCCATCCCAGCCATCTGTTGAAAAGTATCCGGCTCAAAACACAATTTTGTCTCCGCTGTAAACGAGAAGTGTTCTCTCCTTCTTCCGACCAGGCTTTGCTTGTGGAGCGATTCCATGGATTCTTTCCCATATAAAATCAGAGTTTCTTTTTCTTTGTTGAACTGCATACTATCTTCCAACAACGGAATCCTCAATGTCTGGAATTCTTCTGGAAGTTTTCCAGGAAAAGTTCTTTTTATCGGAATATCTGCCACCCGGAATTCCGGCAGGTCTGGTGCCTTCACCTGATCCATTGGCAGCCCGGTCCCGTCCTCTGTCAGGAACCACCCGTCCTCTGTTATCTTCACTTTCTGTATCGCAGTCTCTCTCCCAAGCATACATCTCCGTTTCTTTCTCTCTGGTCTGCCACACAAATGTGCCATATACCATTCCCCATCCTGCGTCTCTACAAGACACCCATGCCCGCTTTTCTGCAGCCTCAGTTCCGGATGCCCTTTAGATGTGAGCAACGGATTGTAAGGAGACACCTGGTACGGACCTGTGACCACTTTAGCTCTTGCCACCGTAACAGCATGTTCATAGAACGTACCGCCTTCTGCGCAGAAGAGATAGTACCATTTTCCGATCTTATAGAGATGTGGTCCTTCTGTAGTGCCCAAACTACTCCCTTTGAATATGTTGATCGGCTTTCCCTTCAGACATTTTTTATCTGTATCATACTCTTGCAGATAGATACCGTAAAAGGCATTCTTTTTATCTCTCTGATCCCATATCTGGTTCACAACATATTTTTTCCCGTCCTCATCATGGAACAGAGAAGGGTCAAATCCACTGCTGTTCAGGTATACAGGATCCGTCCAGGGGCCCTGTATACTTGGTGCTGTAGTAAGAAAATTATCTACATCTTTATTAAAATTCCTGTAGGTATAAACATTAGAATATACCAGATAAAAGGTTCCCCCATCATAAGTCAGACAGGGTGCCCACACTCCACCAGAGTCAGGTACACCGGTCATATCAACCAGACGCTGTTCATTCAAAGGCCTTCCCACAAATTCCCAATGCGCCAGATCTTTGCTGTGATAGATCTCTACTCCTGGAAACCATTGGAATGTGGAAGTTGCGAGATAATAATCATCTTCCACTCTGCATATTGTGGGATCCGGATGAAACCCTGTCAAAACCGGATTTGTAATCCATTTGTCCATATTATGCCTCCCTATGATCCGATTTTCTGAAAGATTACATCAAAATCAAGTGTTCCATACCTCTTAGCTAGTGAATCAAGATTCAACAGTGCCTGCCCGTTCACTAGTCCATTGCATGTATCATTGTCATCCCCTTTATTCTTGGCGGCTGCACCAGAAAATCTACTGTACTGTGTATCGGCCAGCCACAAGGAGCTCATATATCCCTCGCACTGCACACCTTCCAGCGCATACCCATACATATGGCCCGGCATGGAAAGGCCATGCTGCATCCCGCGTGTCACGATCCTCGCCAGGGTCGCCAGCTCCTTGTCATGGCAGTACTCCGCCACCTTAAGAAGATCAGGGACGAACTCTGGGAACTCACAATCCACATAACTTCCAGCAGGGATCACATCACAGATCGTCCAGCCTGTTGTACCAAATCCATATTTTCCTAGCAGTGTCTCCTTGTCAAACGGGATATCCCACAGATACGTCCAGCTTCCCAGTATCCGCGCCGCATCTCTCGCCCCTTCAAGCAGATATTCCTCTTTCATCTCTTCATAGACCCGCAGCATCGAACGCATCGCAAACATAACGCTCGCCGCATCTTCTTTTACAGACTTTTTATGTGTCGTGTCATTGATGCCACCTACATATTTCACATCTCTGACATAGGATCTGTAAATGAAGTCCACCGCTCTTTCCGCTGCGTCCAGGTATTTCTTCTCTCCGGTACTACGGTACATCTCCACCAAGAGCGGTGCCGGGAAGATTGCTCCTGAGCCCTGCTCCTCCTCTGTGGCTCCAAACCACTCTGCCGGTTCCGTCAGGGGAATCCCTTCCATCGTGTACCCCCGGTTCCACGAGCCGTTCGCATTCTGCATCTCAAGAAGTCTGTCACAAAACTTCTCCACTGCCTTGTACCAGTTCTCATGCTCCACTCCTCTGTCTTTCTCTATCTGCCAGCAGCACATCAGATAATACATACTATCCACCATGGAACGGCAGTAATTCCCTTTATGTTTCTCCAATTTCTCCGCAATCCGCATCAGGGAGCTCACCACCTGGTTCCCGAGATACCCTTCCAGCTCCTCCCGGTTACGGGAATACTGGAACGGAAACAGGATCCCTGTCCACCAGTATACGTATTCTTCTTTGTCTACATTGTAGATCCCGTTGGGAAGCCCCGATCCTTCAATACAGTTCTCCACAAAAAATTCTACTGTCTTCAGCGCTCTCTCCCGGTATGCCTCCTCTTTCGTCTCCCGAGCCGCCTCCAGCATATCCAGGCTCAGGAGCGTCTGCGCTCCGCAGAAACCATACTCCAACAGGTTCTGTAGTCCATACTTCTCCCGTGGCGAAAAATGCACGAAATATCCAGCTGGATGCCCCTTCTTCTCCGAAAATTCACGGAAACTCTCATGGATCATCCGGCGTCTGCTCGCCCTGGCTTCTTCCAGGGTGAACGGCAGCTTCACCTCGGGATCCAGGATCCTCCCCATCTGCAGACGGGTCGTCTCCCACGATGCTCCTGTCAGGTTCTCGGCCTCACCCGACTGGATCAGGTAACTCACATTGAACAGTTCCCCTTCCCCGACTTCCGCAAATGCCTCCCATTCTGATCCGTCCACGTTCAGGCAGAAACTATTCCTCTCATAGAACGGATAATCACTGCGCAGGATCACCTCGCCGACATGATATGGGGAAGGACTCACTCCAAGGGATCCGATATCCGTATCATGCACAAAGTAGCGGGCCCGGATCTGCTCTCGTGTGATCGTATGGTCTCTCACCGGCACATCCGCCCGCAACAGAGATACAAAACGTTTCCCCTTAGGTACGAACGCCGTCACAGACATGGATGGGTTCCTGTCGTCTTTATAATCCTGGCAAAAAGTGCCCAGGTAGTCGTCCATCCCATCCCCATCTGTATCATTTTTATTATACAATGCTCCTGGGATCACAAATTGGTAATCATCCAGCGACCCTGCCACCCGGTCCCTGAACCGGAAATCTGATGTCAGATGGATGGCCGTCCTGGATCGGAAACGCATGCACTCCACTTTCCGGTCCAGGCGCCAGCATGTCCCATTTACACACCATGTATCTGTAATCTGATACTGATTCCCCTGCGGATCCTCCACTGAGATAGTACCTGTATATACTCCCGGCATCTCCTCCCATGTCTCATATCTGAGACGCATGGAAGGGCCATTTAAGATCTGTAAGAGTACCGGCACATCCAGGGACACCATTATGTCCCCGTCTTCCAGAATCACTGAATATTTCTCATACTCCTCTTTACACTTTATCTGTAGCATGTTT
>NZ_SPGT01000011.1:91087-126816 GCF_005845155.1 Clostridium sp. BSD2780061688st1 H5
GGACACCATTATGTCCCCGTCTTCCAGAATCACTGAATATTTCTCATACTCCTCTTTACACTTTATCTGTAGCATGTTTATTCCTCCTCTTTTTGTGCAATCTCTTGTTGCTCCTCATCGTATCAAGGTAAACCGCCAACAGGATCAGGAGACCTTTTATGATGATCTGCCAGTACGATGTGACATGCAGCATATTCAGTCCATTATTCATAAATCCCATGATCAGCACACCAATCATAACTCCGCCGGCCGTTCCGATCCCACCATTAAAACTCACACCGCCAAGCACGGCTGCCGCTATGGCATTACACTCAAATCCTTCTCCTGCGTTCGGCTGTCCAGAATATACTCTAGATGCAGCAATCACGCCAGCAAGGGCACTGAACATCCCCGTGATCACAAATACTGTTGTAGTGATTCTTTTTACTTTTATCCCCGCATACACAGCGGCATGCCTGTTTCCTCCTATAGCATACATGCCCCGTCCAAATTTTGTCCTGTTGAGCAATACGCACGTAAATAGAAGACAGATGACAATGACAACTGCCAGGATTGGTACAGGACCTATATATCCTGTTCCGATAGCATTAAAATGGTCGTCATAGCACATGATTGATTTTCCATTCGTCATCAAAAAAGATGCCCCGCGGAAACACTGCTGAGTCGCCAGTGTGATGATAAAACTCGGAATGGTCGTAAATGTAGCAACCAGACCATTAACCAGGCCACAGAAAGCGCCAAAGCAAAGTGTAATCAGTATAGCCACTTCAGCTGGCATACCTGTGTTGATCATAGTCACACAAATGCAGCCACTTAATGCTAAGACACTCCCGACCGACAGATCTATCCCTCCAATAATCAGAACCATCGCCATTCCAAAGGCCAGTACTGAGTCTACACTGATCTGCCGCATGACAGACAAGATGTTGTCTACTGTCAAAAAGGTATCTGTAAAGATAGCCAAGACAAGTACTAGCAGCAGAAGCGCCACCAAAATCATGGAGTTCCTTTTTAGGAATTTATTCATGCCTTTGTTTTCTAACAAATTACCGGTTATATGTTTCATGCTTAAAACCTCCTGTTGCATAATGCATGATGATCTCCTGCGTCACCTTTTCTTTATCCGGTTCAAATATCTTGACCATCTGTCCTTCACACATAACGCCGATCCTGGTACTCATATTCATGACCTCAGGAAGTTCTGAGGAGATCAGAATGATCGCGACACCCTGCCTGGCAATATCACAGATGAGATGATAGATGTCTGATTTTGCGCCTACATCAACACCTCTTGTAGGCTCGTCCAGTATCAGGATCCTAGGATGAGCTGCCAGCCATTTGGAGATAACGATCTTCTGCTGGTTTCCTCCGCTAAGTTCTCCAGCAAGTTGTTCCGTATCAGCCATTTTAATCTCCAGTTGCCCAATATACTCATCAAAGATACTTTTTTCTTTCTTTTGATCGACAAAAACACCTTTAATAAACTCTTTCATGACTGTGATCGTCATATTAAAAGCAATCGTGTTCTCCAAAAAAAGGCCACTTGTTTTCCGATCCTCAGGGACAAGGGCTATACCCCTGTCAATAGCTTGCCTAGTAGATTTAGGAAGGTCCTTTTTCCCATCAATGAAAATTTCGCCAGACTGCACATGGTCTATCCCAAACAGCGCATTTGCCAGTTCAGTCCTTCCTGCTCCCATCAGACCGATCAAGCCGAATATCTCCCCCTCGGCCACAGAAAACGTAATGTCCTGCACCTTTTCTGTCGTGAGATTTCGGACTTCAAGCAGCGTTTTTCCAGGAACAGCCTTATAGTCGGGATAGTAATCTTCTATCTTATGTCCCACCATACTCTGGATGATCTCTTCATAGCTGATTTCCAATAATGGTTTTGTAACCACATGGCATCCATCTCTCATGACAGTCACACTATCTGCAATCTTAAAAATCTCATCCATCTTATGGGAAATATAGATGATCGCTGTACCTTTTTCTTTTAAAGAACGTATCTGTTCAAACAAGAACTCCACTTCCCTGTCCGTCAGAGATGACGTAGGCTCATCCATGACCAGGATCCCTGCATTCATTGAAAGTGCTCTGGCTATCTCTACCATCTGCTGTCTGGATATGCTCAGTTCCCTCACGATCGTATCCGGGCTTACATCATCAAGCCCAATCCTGCCAAGCATTTCCGCTGCTGAGGCATTCATCCTGGGATAATCAATAAAACCTGCCTTGGTCTTAAACTCTCTCCCAAGAAAAATATTTTCTGCCACTGTCATATCCTGCACAAGGACGATCTCCTGATGGATTATAGCAACGCCTGCCTTCTGCGCCTCTTCTACAGAACCCTGCGTCAGTTTCTCACCATCTATCCATATCTCTCCGGAATTACAGGTGTAAATCCCACCTAATACTTTGATCAGGGTGGATTTCCCTGCCCCGTTTTCACCTGCAAGAGCACGGACCTCCCCCCTATCCAATCCGAAATCTACATCGTGCAGTACCTGTACTTCGCCAAAGCTCTTGTTGATCTGTTTCATCTGTAATTTTTTGGCTTTTTCCATAATCCTTGCCCCCTGTAAATTTCAGACTACTCGATTCCCCAATATTCCTTATATGTGTCAATATTGTCTTTTGTGCAAAGATTAAACTGCATGTGGGGATCCTCATCACATGAACCAGTCTCCAACACCTGAATCGCACGATCGGCTGCCTCTATTGCCATCTCTTTCATCGGATAAACAGCTGTGATATCCAGTGCACCATCTTCCATATTTCTGATATCTCCAGAAAGTCCATCTACGTTTGCCACCAAGATGTCGTCTGTTTTTCCTGCTGCTCTGACTGCAGCCGCGATGCCAATACCACAGTTTGAGTTGTTTCCGAAGATAGCAGAAATATCCGGATACTGCTGTAGCCAATCCTCTGTCTTCTTCATAGCTTCATCCTCCGTACAGACGCCATCAAAAACTTCCAAAACATCGATATCATCGTATTGGCTGATCGCATCCTTAAATCCATCCCCTCTTTCCCTGCACACAAAAGCAACATCATATGTCAGCATAGTCAGTGTCCCTCTGTAATCCAGGGCTTCTGCAACTGCCTCGCCCACAGCATAACCGGCTTCATAGTTATCTCCAGTAACAGATCCCACCGTCATATCCAAGAGAGAGTCATCCAATACCTGATTCACACTCAACACTGGGATATCAGCCGCATTACAAAGTTCAAATGCAGATTTAACTCCAACAGAATCGCATGCCTCTACAACGATGAGATCCGCTCCCTGACTGATAAAATCTTCTACGTCTTTTGTCTGCTGTGCCTGATCCGTATCTGCATCTTTGATAACAACTTCATACCCTTCTTTTTCCAATCTTTCCTTCATCGTATCACACAAAAGTGTCAAGCCTTCATTGGTATACATGGAGGTCGTGATCCCTACAAATCCTTTACTTTCTCCTCCTGAAGATTCATTGCTGTCTTTTTTCCCTTCACTTTCAGAACCACAAGCAGCTAATCCTGACATCATTAATACACATAACAAAACACTGATGATCTTCTTTTTCATTTTTTCTCCTTTCACTTTCGTTTCTTACATAGTTTTTATTGTGCTCGAGCACGTTTTGTAATTATAAATTACTCTACATGTGCTATATTGTCAAGTTTTTTTTGATTTCATTTGAATTATTCACTATTTTTCACAAACACTCTTTATAACCTACGCAAAATATGTCTTTTTTTTCGCTATTTTTCACATATTTTGCTCTTGAATAAAATCCACTAACAGCTTTTCGTATAAAATCGAGTAGGGGAGATTTTCTCTCCCCTCTCACACCACCGTACATGCCATTCGGCATACGGCGGTTCAACATAACTTCAAAGCATGACGCTCAGTATAATAGTCAAGACTGCTTATAAGCCCTGCTTTGGCTAATACATCTTTAGAGATTGCCCTGACAGCGCATGTCTTAGTCGCTACCCAGTAATAACGATCTCCACAATACGCTGTCAACCTTGCAAGGTCTTTCCCGACTCCCAGTTTCTGCAAGCCCCATTGTCGCTTCCCTGGAACTTTCCACTGTTTCCAGATGATGACTCTGAGTCTTGTCCTTAAATGTGCGTCTATCTCTGTCATTGCTGTTTTCATGGAACCAAGGGCATAGTAGTTAATCCAGCCTCTTGTCACCTGATTGACTTTCTCAATCTTACTCGTGACTGTTCCCACCATTTTCCTACAAGTCAGTTCTTTCAATCTGCCTTTGAGCTTTTTCACTGACTCCTGATGGGGCCTGCACTTCCATTCTTTCGTCTTGCTGTCTTTGTAGAACCCGAAACCAAGATATTTCAGTTTTGTCGGCCTTGTGATGTGGCTCTTTGTCATGTTGACCTTTAACCCAAGTTTCCTCTGTATCCAGTCCGACACCGTCCGCATTACTCTTTTTGCACTCGATTCGCTTTTGACCTCTATTACACAGTCATCTGCGTATCTTGTAAATCGGAGTCCTCTTGTTTCCAGTTCCTTATCCAGTTCATTCAGCATGATGTTTGACAGCAGGGGGGACAGATTTCCGCCCTGCGGGGTTCCCAGTTTTGTTTCCTCGTAGCCCTGCGGCGTCATAACTCCTGCTTTCAGGTACTTGCGGATTAGGGATTCTGTATCGCCATCATTGATTATGTCGTGAACCAGACTCATCAACTTGTCCTGCGGTACATTATCGAAAAACTTCTCCAGGTCAATATCTACGATCCATTCATAACCTTCGTTTAAATATACAAGCAGTTGTCTGATTGTCATTTCACAGCTTCGGTTCGGTCTGAAGCCATAACTCCACTCTGAAAACAAAGGCTCACACATGGGGCTTATCACCTGCACGATACCTTGCTGGATCACCCGGTCCATTACAGTCGGAATTCCCAGTTTTCTTACTCCACCATCCGGTTTGGGGATTTCCACCCTCCTGGCCGGCTGTGGTTTGTACTTCCTGTGCCTGATTTGATTCCTGATACTTTCCCAGTTCTCTTTGATATAATCGCCGAGTTCTTCAATCGTCACCTCATCTACTCCTCCTGCACCTTTGTTGGCACAGACCTTTTTGTATGCAGTGTTCATGTTGTCTTTGGACAGTATCTTTTCCAACAGTTCTGACATTGCCTTGTGTGCTTTCTCCTCGTTCTCACGGATTCGCCCTAAGCTATGCAGTACCTGCTCATTTACGTTTCGCCATTCCTGCCGTTAGGTATTCCATGAGGCATACATTTGATTACACGGTTACATTGTTCGGTCCTTCGGCAACGCTCATTTCAGAGCTTTGCCTACTACGACTTCTGCTGACTTCTCACAGTTCGTTGTTACTACGGTATATCTCCGTCTGTGAGACCTCGCGGGATAAGCCTGCCAGTCTTTCCTCGTCTACCCGCCTGATTTACGCACATGGGTTACGGTTGCCTTTAGGACTTCGCTATCTTGGGCCAGCTTATCCGCCATGTACGCCTTATATCAGGTTTCTGTTCGTCAGGCTACGATTTCGCTATCCCTTCTTCTCGTCCACACCTCGCGATGTAAACCTTGGGAGTCACTATGGGGTTCGTTGGCAACTACGCCCCTTGTGGACTTTCACCACAGACTGACGGCATGCCCGTCATACACAAAAAAATCTCAGTATCATTTCCAATACTGAGATTTTCCTTTATAGTCTTATATAGTGTCATTTAAACGTCTGCTTTTTTCATGAGCTTTTTAAACTCCCTGTAAAACAAAGTAGACGTAGTCAGCACCGCAATGGCGTCCGCCACCGGCTCCGCCAGGAACACGGCGAACACCTTATCCTCCAGAAGAGCCGGGAGAATGTAGATCAAGGGGATGAGCACGATGATCTTCCGGAAAATAGCCAGGAAGGCGCTGACTCTGGAATTGCCCAGGGCGATGAAGGACTGCTGGCAGGAAATCTGGATGCCCATCAGGAGCACGGAGCCCATGTAAATCCGCAGGGCCCACTTGGTCAGCTCCGCAAGCTGGGCGTCATTGGTAAAAATGGCCACAAAGAGTCCCGGCACAAGCTGCACTGCCGCCCACAGCACAAAGGCAAAGGTAAAACAGCAGATCGTCTGGATCTGGAAGGCCTTCTTCACTCTGGCCATGTTTCCCGCGCCGTAGTTGAAGCTGATGATAGGCTGTCCGCCCTGGGTCAGGCCCTGCAGGGGCAGCATGGCAAACTGCATGACGCTGGACAGAATAGTCATGGCTCCCACCGCCAGATCCCCGCCGTACTTCAGCAGAGAAGAGTTAAAACACAGAAGCAGGATGCTCTCCGTGGACTGCATGACAAAGGGCGCCACGCCAAGGCCCACGCAGGGCATGAGAAGAGACCGGCGGATGCGCAGGTTTTCTTTTTTCAGCCTGAGCACGGTCTTTTTTCCGCACAGGAACCAGACCGCCCACACGGCGCTCAGCGCCTGGGACAGGATGGTGGCCAGGGCTGCTCCTGCCACGCCCATGTCAAACAGGAAAATGAACACCGGGTCAAGCACAATGTTGGTGACCGCCCCGATCACCACGGTGAGCATGCTGATCTTGGAAAATCCCTGGGCAGAGATAAAGGCGTTCATGCCCAGCGTCAGCTGCACAAAGATGGTTCCAACGGCATAGATACTCATGTACTCCTTGGCGTAGCCTATGGTATCGCTGCTGGCGCTGAAAAGATAGAGGAGGGGTTCCTGGAAGAGGAGCACCGCCGCCGTCAGGATGACAGCTATCACGATCAGGGCCGTAAAACAGTTCCCCATGATCTTCTCCGCGGTTTTGTTGTCCTTTTTTCCCATGTAGATACTGGCTCTGGGCGCTCCGCCCATGCCGATCAAACTGGCAAAGGCGGATATGATCATGATCAGGGGGAAGCAGACCCCCACTCCCGTCAGAGCCGTGGAGCCGATCTCCGGTATGTGCCCGATGTACATCCGGTCCACCATGTTATAAAGCGCATTCACGAGCTGGGATGTGATGGCCGGCACTGCCAGCGTCATCAGAAGTCGCCCTATGGGCTCCTCTCCCAGATTCACTTCTCTCGATATCTCCATCTTCATTGTCTATCTCTCTCCTTTTTCTGTAAATCTGTCAAGAATTTTCGTCATAGTCGCCTCCATCTGGTCGATCTCCTCCTGGGAAATCCCCTCCAGAAAGGCTTCATTGATCTTTTTTATCTCCCCCTGCAGTCTGCTGACAAGAGGCGCTGCCAGCTCTGTCAGACAAATTCTCTGAATCCTCCTGTCCCGCTCATCCTGCCGGCACTCCACCAGTCCTTTGGCGGCCAGGGACTCCAGGCTCCGGCTCACAAGCCCTTTGGAGACGCCCAGGATGACCCGCAGCTGGCTGGCCGTGTCAATGGTCCGGTTGTTGGACAGGAGAATGAGTATGGAAATCTCATTGGGTGAAAACCGCTCCTCCTCGAATTTCCTGTTCAGTTCATTGGCATACACCTGCCGGATCTGGTTAAAATAGCCAAGCATGGCCTCCACTGTTCTCTGCATGTCTCTTCCCCCGCAAGGTCACTATAGTTTACTTGTAAACAATATGTAGTGTATAACAAAAGGCGGCATCTGTCAATGCCGATGTTGTCATCAGGAGACGTTTCCGGTATAATAGCAGATACACGACACATATGCGCATTTTCTGAGAGAGGAGGCATCCACGTGAGGCTTTGTATTGCAGCTGCTCCGTGCAGAGTCTGATCCCGGGCGGGACTGACACGGAGCTTTGTCAAATGGAAAATACTGCCGTCCGGAAAGGGCTTTGCACTTTTGATCTGTTTTATCAAAAAAGAGAAAAGGAGCAAAGTCATGATACAAAAACTGAATACTTTATTTAATGGATTACATACATTTATCATCCTCTGGGCCACCCAGGGATTCTCAGCCCTTGGCAGCTCCATGACGAGCTACGCCCTTGTCATATGGGCCTACCAGCAGGAGAGGTCGGCTCTGGCCTCCTCCCTTCTGACTGTGTGTTCCTACGCCCCCTATGTGCTGCTGAGCATTTTTGCGGGAGCCTTAAGCGACCGCTGGAACAAAAAGCTCACCATGCTGGTGTGCGACAGCTTTGCGGCCCTGTGCACGCTTTCCGTCCTGGCCCTCCTTGCGACCGGACGCCTGGAGCTTTGGCACCTCTATGTGGTCAACGCCTTGAGCGGTCTTGGGAACACCCTGCAGCAGCCCGCCTCGGATGTGGCGGTGAGCCTTTTGACTCCCAGAGAGCAGTACCAGAAGGCAGCGGGGATGCGGGCCTTTTCCAACTCCCTTGTGACTATACTGGCGCCGGTTTTCGCCACAGCCCTTCTGTCGGCCCTGGGCATTTACGCGGTCATCGCCTTTGACCTTCTCACCTTCACGGCAGCCTTCCTCTGTCTGGTCTTCTTTGTGAAGATACCGGAGCGGGATCTGTCCAAAGGCTCTGAGGGACAGTCGTCTGTGCTGGTGGCTGCCGGCCAGGGCCTGCGCTACCTGGGGGAAAACCGGGGGATCCTGGATCTCATCCTCTTTCTGGCCTCCATCAACCTGGTGGCCTCGGTGTACAATGCGGCCCTTCCCGCCATGCTTCTCTCCAGAAACGGGGGAAGCCAGGGGGCTCTGGCATTGGTATCCGCATGTACAGGCCTGGCAAATGTGGCAGGCAGCGCCATCGCCACCTTCCTGCCGGCACCCAGGAGCCGGGTCAGAGCCATCTGCCTCTCCCTCCTCTTTGCCATGAGCACGGAAAACTTTCTTCTTGCTCTTGGACGGAGCACCCCTGTGTGGTGCCTGGGAGCTGTCCTTGGCTGGCTCTTCATCCCGGTCATGAACACCAACATGGATGCCCTCTTCCGCACCCACATACCCTTGGAGATGCAGGGGCGGGTCTACTCCGCGAGAAATACTCTGCAGTTTTTCACCATACCTGTAGGCTATCTGCTGGGCGGTGTTCTCGTAGACCGGGTCTTTGAGCCCTTTATGGCAGGCCAGGACAGGGGCAGCATCCCGTCCATCCTGTTTGGCACTGGAAAGGGATCAGGCGCAGCCTTTCTGTTCTTTGTGATCGCATTTGCAGGCATACTGGTATGCCTCTACTTCCAGAGAGACAGGCATATATGGGAGCTGGAGGGCAAAAGAAACGATTAAATTTACACCAATAAAATGTGCAGGCGCAGACTTCTCGGTCTGCGCCTGTATGCCATACATTTCCAGGAGGAAACAAAATGAACGGATTTATACTGCTGCTTCCCTTTTTCTTTATCAGGTTCGTCGTCCTGGCATTTCTTGACAAAGCCTCTCTACAAAGAGCAGCCATGTTTGCACCCCTGAAGGGAAACGAAAAACCAGCTTATTACATATATCAGTTGACAAATGCAGGAATTATTCTCTATCCTTTCTTCCTCACAGTAAAGCCGGCTCTGTCCCCATTCTTCCTCCTTGGGCTCATCTGCTATCTTCTGGGACTGCTCCTCTGTCTGGTCACGGTGGCGGCCTTCGCCTCGCCGGATGAAAACGGGCTCAACACTGACGGAATTTACCGCTTTTCCCGCAATCCCATGTATGTCTCTTACTTTTTCTGCTTTCTTGGGATAGCGCTGCTGACTAGGTCACTGCTCCTGCTCGGGGTCGTCCTCCCATTTCAGGTCAGCGGCCATTTCATCATCCTCTCCGAGGAGAGATGGTGCCGCGAGAAGTTCGGGGCGGCATATGAGGAGTACTGCCGGAAAGCGCGGCGGTATATATAAATATATATGAGTAAGGTCAGCTCCTGCGGCCAAACAGGCAGGTCTCCTCTCATTCCCCCTGGTATTCTGTCAGGGAATACCTCTCTCCTTCCGCTTCAAACACCTCTTCAAAGGGCAGGCCCTCCCGGTAGATCCATCTCTTGATGTAGACCGGGCTCATCACAAACAGCCTCTCGTTTTTCAGGCCGGAATACCTCTCAAAGGAGCCGGGAAAATGCTTTCTGTACAGTCCGGCAAATCTCTCATTTTCCATGGGATGTCCCAGCTCCCTGCAGACGCCCTCAATCTGTATATTGTCCATGCACAGAGCCGCCTTCTTATTCTCCGCAAGCTGCCTGTACTTGAGGAAGGTTTGGTCTGTCTGAAAATACAGAAGCCCCTCCATCTGGATAATGCTCATCATCCTGGAGGAAACTCTGTCTTTCGCGGCAGTGGAGAGCACCATCTTCTTCGCCTCGCCAAAGGCTGCCCAGAAAGAGCTCTGCTGCCTTCGAAACTCATTTTCATGGTTCCTGGCGTACTGCAGGAGCTCCGGCGTCCCGGACCAGTACCGGACGCCCCAGTGTTCAAAATCCCATTCCTCCATATAGTCGTTGCACTCATAGTCAATATAATATAAGACGCCCTCCCGCAGGATAAAGTTGGTGGGAAAATAATCGATGTTAAGTCCTGCCGTGCCGAGGCGGAGGCACATGTCTTCGACCTGCTCCTGGCAGATTTCCGGCAGCACACCTCTAAGCACGAGGTCATACACGGTCTCTCCCTCTATGAACTCCTTGACGATCCTCTCCTTCTCCCGATCCACGTCCAGCAGCTCTGGCATGGGAATTCCAATATTTCTCAGTCTTTTATAGTCCTGCAGCTCCGACTCCAGCTTATCCCCGAACTGGTAGTAATCGCAGGGCTCATGGTGGATCTGCTTTAAGACCACGTAGTTTCCTCCCGCAAGGGCCAGGTAGGAATAGCCGCCCTTCCCTTTCCCCAGAAGCTTCAGAATAGTGTACTTTGTTCCGTTTACAATGACTGTCTGTTCCACGCTTTCTCTCCCCTTCAATCGTATTTCTCAATCTTCACCGTCCCGATGGCCGACAGATCCGGCTCCCCGGTGACAAGGTTCTGGGGCGAGGGCACAAGCATCATAAAGCCCTCCTCCCCGTATCTTTTCGCATAGCCCTGGGCGTAGTCCTCCTCCACGGACATGTGCTCCACTTTTCCGATGACCATGGCCGCCATGCCGGCGCCGCTTAAGTCCTGCACGTCCCGCAGAGTGCACTCCATGGTCAGGAACGCCTCCCTTATCACCGGGGCATGGATGGACCTGGCCTCCTCCAGAGTGAAATTCCCTGGCTGAAACTCATCGCTGTCGTACTCGTTATGGAAAATAGTCTCTGTCAGCCTGTCATAACAGCTGATGGGCAGGAAATTGACGCAGAAGCATCTCTCCCGCAGGATGTTGGCGTAGGTGTGGGTGTGCTGGTACAGATTGCCCATGACCGCGAAAAAGGCGGTCTTGTCCCCGTGAAAGCAGCTCCAGCTGTGGAGGCACACATTGGGCTTCCCGTTCTCCTTCCATGTAGTGATGGCAAAGAGCGCGCCGGGGACAGCGGCGGTCGTCTCAAAGTGGGAGAAAAGCTGGAACTCCTCCGGGTACAGGGATTTGAAATATCCGGGGAACTCTTTCCCAATCTCAATCTTCATGTTCTGCATCCTCCTTCTTAAAAATCAGGATTTTATAAATGACTATACGCGGTTGCCCCCGGCTATATCCGGTGGTCACTCCTGACAAAGGGCTCCTCCGATCCGGCCTGCAGGATACACATGTCTCTTGAGCCCGGAAGCTCCGGCAGGTACGCCACCCCGTCAAAGACGGTGGAGCCCCCGTTGCAGTCCGGTACTGTGCCCGGGTAATTGCAGGTACAGATGGCCGTCATGTTCTCAAAGGCCCTGGCCCGGATCTGGGAGAGCCGGTTGATCTCCATGGGACAGGCGTTGGGCACGAGAATGAGCTCCGCCCCCTTCAGCATCAGAATTCTGGCGCTCTCCGGAAATTCCCGGTCATAGCATATCATGGCTCCGGTCTTCACCGGGCCCAGGGGCGTGTCCAGGTCTGCCACATAGAAATCCTCTCCCGGCAACAGGTCCGCCTCCGCCCCGAACTCGCAGGTGTGCACCTTTGCGTAGGTGAGGACCCTCTCCCCGTTCCGATCAAATAGTGCCAGCGCATTGCGGCATCCCGCTCCGCATTTTTCCAGAAATGTAATGCCGATGGCCATGGAAAGCTCCCGGGCCAGCTCGCCAAAAGCCCGGACAAAGGGGCCATCCGCCGGAACCGCCTCCTTTTTCCACTCCTCATAGTTCCTGCTGCCTATATCGTAGCCACAGCTCCACATCTCCGGAAAAAGGGCGATGTGTGCTCCCATCTTTTTCGCTTCTTTACAGTATTCTATCCCCTTCTTCAGATTGCCCTCCAGCGTGCCGCAGGGGGCAATCTGGAGGAGGGCTGTCCTCAACAGCTCCATATCCTTCTCTCCTTCCATTTGCCTATACTATATCAGTCTTTCAAAGTCCTGACAAGTATCATCAGCATCTTGACGCAATGTCAACAAAAGAATATAATAATATTGCTGACACAGTGTCAGCATTTCATGTAAACAATACGGGAGACAATCAGATTGGAGGAATGTAAATGAAACATGTTTTAATTCTTTCAGCAAGCCCGAGGAAAAACGGAAACTCGGACATTCTCTGCCGCCAGTTTATGCGCGGCGCTCAGGATGCCGGGCACAGGACAGAGTTAATCTCTCTGTACGATAAAAGCACTGAATTCTGCCGGGCCTGCTACGCCTGCTTCACAACAGGCAGAGGCGTCCTCAGGGACGATATGGAAGAAATTCTCGATAAAATGCAGCAGGCAGACGTCATCGTTGTGGCGACGCCCACCTATTTCTACTCTATGAACGGAAAGCTGAAGACAGTGATCGACCGCTTTCTTCCCAGATGGCAAAATCTCGGCGGACATGATGTCTATCTGATCATCACCGGACATGACAGAAAAGAAGGGCTGAAGCTCGTGGAGGAAGAGCTGAACACAATCTTTACCGGCCTGGGAAACCAGGTCAAAGGCTGTATCTGGGGAGAGGAAGTCTGGCAAAAAGGTGAAGTGGAAAACACAAAGGCTATGGACGAAGCCTATCAGGCCGGCAGTCACATATAATTTGGATAAGGAGGAAACAAAATGGAATACACAAAACTTGGGAACACAGATATAGAAGTGTCAAAGCTCTGTGTGGGCTGCATGAGCTTTGGAAAAGCCGGCACAATGCATGACTGGACAGTGGATGAGTCCGCCACAGAAAAGATCGTAAAACACGCCCTGGATCTGGGCATCAATTTCTTCGACACAGCCAACGGATATTCAGAGGGCACCAGCGAGGAATACCTGGGCCGCGCGCTCAAAAAGAATATCGCGAGAGACAAGGTCGTCATCGCCTCAAAGGTCTACTTCAATCCGGGAAGGCTTTCTTCCGAGGCCATCCACCGGGAGATGGACGGAAGCCTGAAGCGTCTCGGCACGGATTACCTGGATCTGTATATCATCCACAGGTTTGATTACGAGACGCCCATCGAGGAGACCATGGAGGCACTGAACGATCTTGTGGTGTCCGGAAAGGTGCGGGCCATCGGGGCCTCGGCCATGTACGGATACCAGTTCTACAATATGCAGCTGGCCGCCAGGGATAACGGGTGGACACCCTTTGTGGCGATGGAAAATCACTACAATCTGCTCTACCGGGAGGATGAGCGGGAGCTGATCCCCATCTGCCGCCAGATGAATGTATCCCTCATGCCCTACAGCCCTCTCGCGGCGGGACACCTCACCCGGCCGGAATGGAATTCCGACTCTCTCCGCAGCAAAACCGATCGGGCAGCGATGGGAAAATATGACAGCACCCAGGAGCAGGATATGGAGATTGTCCGCCGCGTCCACTCTCTGTCGGAAAAATACGGCGTGAAGATGCAGCAGATCGCGCTGGCATGGGAGTGGGCCAAGGGTGTGGCGTCTCCCATCATCGGAGCCACAAAAGCCGCGCATTTTGACGATGCCGCAGGGGCATTTTCCGTAAAGCTCACCAAGGAAGACATCGCTTTTCTGGAGGAGCCCTATGTGCCCCACAGGATCGTGGGAGCCATTGACCATAATCCGGCAGACGGCGTCATGCTGCTGGACGAAAAGAAATAAAATCCTATCAATTTCAGAGAAGCGAGGTATATGAAATGAGCATCACAATGAATTTATATTATACAGGCGAGAGCGGCAATGCGCGCAGGTTTGCCGAGGAGATGGAGAAAAGCGGGACAGCCGCGCGGATCCGGTCAGAAGCCGGGAACGAGAAATACGATTACTTCTTCCCCATGAAGGATCCTGAGACAGTACTGCTGATCGACAGCTGGAGAGATCAGGAGGCACTCGACGCCCATCACGCCTCACCTATGATGGAGACCATCGCTCAGCTCCGGGAGAAATACGATCTGCATATGAGAGCGGAAAGATACGTGTCTGACAGCGAAGGGATTTCCGCTTCAGACTCAAAATTCATCAAAAAATAGGGTTAAAACAAAGAAAATCGCTGAGGCCGCAAGACTTCAGCGATTTTTTTGAAATAACCGTCCTTCTATTTCATTTCCTTTTCCCAGTAACGGATCACATTCACCTGTGCCCCATCACCAAGTTTTTCCAACGTCTCGATCTCTTCCGCAGTGAGCTCTATTTCCGCTGCTTTCACAGCGTCCTCCACCTGATAGACCTTCGTCACACCAATGATCGGCAGTGTCCCTTTGGCGATTGCCCAGGCGACCGGGATCTGCGCGATTGCCGCGTGATGGCGGTCCGCAATCTCTTTCAGCCCCACATTCAGCTTCTCCAGCTCCGGGAGCATGGGATTATATGTCCTTCCCCGGTCTGAGTCCGCCGGGAACGGATGCTCTGTGTCGTATTTTCCGGTCAGTGCTCCCTGCTCCAGTACCATATAGGAGAAGAAGATAATGTTATTTTCTTTGCAGTAGTCCAGAATCCCGGAGGTTTCGGAAGACCGGTTCAGAAGGCTGTAGTGGTTCTGGATCGCGGAGATCTTCAGCCCCTCTTTGGCAAGGATATCCGCTGCCTCTTTGATTTCCGCCAGACTGTGGTTTGAGAGACCGATCTTCCCTATCTTTCCGCTCTTTGCAAGGGGGATCAGCTCTGTCACCCATTTTGGCGCGTCCACAGGGTTGTGTATCCAGTAAAAATCCATATAATCTGTCCCCAGCAGCTCTGCGCTTTTTTCATACAGTGCGGTCACTGCATTTTCTGCTGCTGGATCCGCACACTGCGGGGTAAATTTATCTGAGATCAAATAGCTGTCTCTTGGGATTGTTCTGAGGAAATCCCCCAGCACCTTTTCAGAGGTTCCCATCCCGTACGCATACGCGGTATCCCAGAGATTGAGTCCTGCTTTCATCGCTGCGTCAAATACAGGCCTGAGAGTTTCCGGCGCAAGGTTTCCTCCAAATGTACCGTCATTTCCCCACGCCCATGCCCCAAGAGCAATCCTGGGAATATCTTTTATTTCTGCCATGTTATTTCCCTCCAATATTTATTTGATTTCTATAATTATTATAAAAAGCATTCCGGCTTAAGTCTAATACCTGTCAATCATCATTTTTCATGCCCCACATGTATAATTCTGAGCAGCGGATACTTTAACGGCTTGCCATCCCATCCAGGCACAGAAAATATCCTGCTACTCACTCAGGTTCATGCATTTCCCGATCACGTCCCCTGTGGTAAGATACTCATACGCCGGCATTTCAAAAAGAACCGGCTTCAGTGTGCGGTAATCGATCTTCCCGGCTTCGTTCAGCACGCTCTCCTCCGCATAGACCCCGTCGATCCTGCAGATGAAGCTCTCAAAGCCTTCTGTCTCGTAAATGTCGTCCACAGTGCAGTCCATGACAACCGGAGCCTCGTCGATGACCGGCGCGCCCGTTCCCTCTGTGCGGTAGGCAAACATCCCGGATTTATCCACCTTGTTTCCGCTGACGCATCCGGCGCGGTCCGCTTTCTTCAGCATTGCCTTGTCCACGATATTTACCGTCAGAGCCCTCGTCTCTCTAATACCCTGATTAGTATAGTGGGCTTTCGCGAGGCTGACCATGATCCGGTCATGTCCGATGATCCCCACATGTCCCACCAGAGCATAGTTCGGTTTCCCGTTCACCATCGCTCCCACCACGACAAGGGGCGTGGGATAGAGCGCAATACTGTCTCCAATATGCTTTTTCATCTGCTTTTCCTTCATTTCATTTTCCACTTATTTTTTATCTTCCTATATATGGCAAAGATGTCCGCTCACAGGATCCGATCTACTGTCAGCCCAATCACCAGGGAAATCAGGATTACATAGCCCAGATAGAGGACAAATCTTTTCGCCCCCAGCCTTTTCCCCCCAAGAGCCCCAAAGGCGGACTGGATCTTCCCTTTGCCGAACACAGAGATAGCAGAGCCGATCACCATCCCCAATACCCAGTAAAAGAAAACCTGCTCCAGCTGGATGCTGAAATAGTACCATATGTAAATACATTCTCTCCTCAAAATCTCCATGCCGTCCCGCCTTCCGCCGTCTCGTCTCTAACCTTCTATATTGATCAGCTCATATGTCCTGCTGCCAAGTCCTATTTCCTCCGCGTGCTCCAGCGTGTGCAGACCGTTTCTGGATTCAATCCTCTCCACCATAGAGTCCCCGTCCCGCGCGCTGTAGACCAGGTTAACACAGGCCTGATCCAGGGCCACCGGGTCATAGGACGCGAGTATCCCGATATCGTGCATGTCAGGCTGAGCCGGGTTCCCGTCGCAGTCGCAGTCCACAGAAAGACGGTTCATGACATTGATATACAGGATATTCCCATCCAGGTAATCCACAACAGATTTTCCTGCCTCCGCCATGGACTCCAGAAAAGCGTCCTGGTCTCCGCCCCACATGCTGCCGCCGGTGCCGCCGCTGTGGATATGGGCCTTTCCCTCCGGGGAAGCCTGAAGGGCCTCATAGACGGCGATCAATCCATCTGAGCTGATGTCTGTTGTCATATAGACCGCCGGGGAACCGGCGGCAGCGCCCGGACTGCCTGTGCCAGCGGCTTCATCGCCGGACGAGACCTCTGTCTCTGGTTCCTGTGTCCTGCCGCATCCGGCCAGCAGGCCTGCAAAAGTCATGGCAGCGACCAGTGTGATCACAAATTTCTTTCTCATAAAACCACCTCGTTTCAAGCTTTCTGTTTTCTGTGCTTCTGAAGAATTCTGGACAAATAGTAGGCGATCCAGATAAACAGCCCCATCATTGCCGCGTAATCTATATAGAAAGTGATCGGGGATTCACTGTAATCCAGGAAAACAAATTCTGTCCTAAGAAACATATAAGTTTCCAAATCTCTTCTCACAAACGCATACATCCCATAGCAGGCGATCCCCGCGCCCAGAAGCCTGAGGACCAGGGCTCGGATCCCGGGAGACGCTTTCTCTCCTGAGCCGCCACCCGGCATCTCTCCTGATGTCTTTCCCGCTATCTTTTCCGACATCTTTCGCGCCCCTGCCAGCGCCATGCCCCAGTGGAGCCCCAGATGCAGCGCCATCAGCACAAATCCCCAGTAGCAGGCTGCCATGTGCATCAGCCTTGCCGTCCCCATCCCACTGTCGATGGGAAGGAACGCAAACACATGCCGGGACACCATGATGCCGCTTGCCAGCAGGCAGAGCATCACAGCCAGCAGTACAAGGTCCACCGCGGTGACCAGCGCTCTCATCCCTGTATATTTTCCGCGGAACAGATTTCTGTGCCAGCCCGGGTTCAGCAGGTGATGGGCTATAAAGAGCACGAGCATGCCTGTCCCCGCCCATTCATGGGCCTCCTCTCCCCAGAGCTGATATCCCATCAGGAACAGGAGCGCCAGAGTCATGAGAAGGTCCACTGCCAGCCTGATTTTGGACTTTGTTTTCATTTTTTTCTTTTCTTCACTCATGACCATGCCCTTTCAATCTTTCGGAAAATTCTGTTTCAGCCACGTCGAAATCCTGCCCTGCAGGTCACCGCTTCCGTTTTCCAGCACATACAGACTGCTCCCTATCTTCGCGCCCGGGCAGAGTTCCCTGACGGCCTGCTCCATCCCTCTGTCCTCCCCTCCGCAGTGGCTGAAAAATGGAAGAACGGTCTTCCCTGCCAGATCATTTTCACTGAGCCAGGACGCCAGAGGCGGAGCAATCGTCCCGCACCAGTTGGGCGTGCCGACAAAGATCACATCGTACGCATCCGCCTTGTCATCTACGGGGAGCAGCAGAGGCCTGGTCCGCGTCCGGATCTCTTTTTTCACCTGGGTCAGAAGCCTCTCAAAATCTGACGGATAGGGCTGTCTTGGATAGATCCGGCCAAGACGCCCTCCTGTCTGTCTCTGTATCACTTCCGCGATCCTGCGGGTTTTCCCTGAATAGGAATAACAGACAATCAAAACATTTCCCTGCATATGGCGGCCCTCCTTTTCGTCCATTATCCTATGGCCGCCCCGTTCTGTCTAATACTTGTCCGGTATGGGAAATCATGCTTTCCCCGCATGGCAGAAAATGGCTGCGGCATCAGACCCGTAAGCCGATGCCGCAGCCATTTTCAATGCTCCTGTATTGTCTGTACAAAAAGAGACGCCGCCTGGGAAAACAGATGATTTTTCTTCCAGAGGATCACGCTCCTTGTGACATGCGCCGGGTGGATCTGCCGGAAGCAGAGCTCCGGATCCGCATGGATGGACAAAGCTCCGTCCAGGCAGACCGCGCACCCCATCCCGGCCTCCACCAGAAGAGCCGCATTGGAAAGGATATTGTAGTAAGCCGGGATATCCAGATGGCGCTCCTCACACTGCATCCAGTGGAGGATCTGCTCCTTCGCGTTTTCCCGCCCCGGCATGATCAGGGGATACTGCTTGATGTCCTCCGCTGTCACGGTCTCCTTTTTCGCAAGCTGGTGATCCCGTCGGACGAGAATTCCCCAGGTCTCCTTCTGGGGCATCCTCACATACTCAAATTTTGCGGTGTCAATGGGCTCCATCACAAGGCCAAGGTCAAGCAGGCCGTGCTCGATCATCTCTTTGATATTGTCCGCCATTCCATTGTAGAGTTCAAACTGAACGCCGGGATATTTTTCACGGAATTCTTTCATGCAGACAGCCAGTGTGCGCCCGCCCACAGCCTCCGTGGCGCCGATCCGCACAGTGCCGCAGATGATGTCCTTCTTGTCTGTAAATGTATGCTCCAGCTTGTCCGCCAGCTCTACAATGGTTTCCGCCTGCTGCCTGAACAGGAAGCCCTCATCCGTCAGCGTGACAGAGCGTTTCCCCCGGATCAGCAGCGCCGTCCCCATCTCGTCCTCCAGCTCCTTCAGCTGGCGGCTGAGTGTGGGCTGGGTAACATGAAGAATATCGGCGGCTCTCGTGATATTCCCCTCGGCCGCCACTGTCAGAAAATATTTCAGCACACGCAGTTCCATCCTGATCCCTCCTGTAGGTTTTCTTACTATCCGGTTTCTTTTTACTTCTAATTTACCAGCTATTCGGTCAGAGGGCAAATGCTTATATTTTATAACAGGATATCAATGTCAGGCATAGGGCTCATGTGAGAGCGGGCAGCAGGATCATTCCTGTTCCCCTCTTGACACAGCTCCCGAAATCGTCTATAATCATAACATCGTTTCAAAACAGTGTTATAAATTAGTTGAAAGGAAGCAGATCTGGTATGGCAAAGCAGATAGAAGGCGTGTACGAGGCAATCCTCTCCTGCGCCAAAAAGGAATTTTTAGAGAAGGGCTACAGGGATGCATCCCTTCGGGTCATCGCCCAGGAGGCCGGCACAAGCACAGGCTCCATCTATACCCGCTTCGGGGACAAGGAGGGGCTATTTGAGGCGATCGTCGGTCCCGCCGCCGACCAGCTCACGGAAATGTTTTTAAAGACACAAAAAGATTTCCACAATCTGAGTGAAGATACACAGCGGGCCGAGATGGGACAGTATACGGCAGACCATCAGATGCGGATGCTGGACTGCATTTATGAACATTTCGATGAATTCCGGCTTCTCCTGGACTGCGCGGAGGGCACCCGCTTCTCTGCTTTTCTGGATAAGCTGGTAGATATCGAGGTGGACTACACCTACAAATATATGGAAGTCATCGGGTGCGAGAGCGTAAAGTCCGGACTGATCACCGAGGAATTTATCCACATCGTCACAACCGCCTATTTCAACGGCATGTTCGAGGTGGTTCGGCACAGGATGGAAAGGGCCGACGCGGACAAATACATCCGGCTTCTCAACCGATATCACATGCAGGGCTTCACCACCATCTTCAACCCGGAATAGAGGGCTTTCAAAGCTCACTGGTAATCAGGCTGTTTCCTGTCCGGTACCGCAGGCGGCAGCCTTATTATAAAATCACATGTTAGTGTTTCCTAACCGCCAAAAAGGAGGAATTCTTATGCAGCAAAAAAGTCCTATGCTCCGTCTGTGGGAGCTGGGAGAACAATATCACGGCGGACTGATACGGGCGGTCCTCTCTGCCTCCATCGGCGTCCTGTGCGGGATACTGCCGTATTTCGCGGCGGCGCAGATCATCATCGGACTCATCCATCGGGAGCAGTGCGCCTCATATTATCTGCTCTGGTGCGCCGCGGCCCTGGGAGGCTACGTCCTGCGGGCAGTCCTTTATGCTCTCGCGCTTTCCATGTCCCACAAGGCCACCTTCTCTATTTTAAAAGAAATCAGGGAGCGCATCCTTGCCAAGCTGCCAAAGCTTCCGCTTGGAACAGTCATGGACACCCCCAGCGGACAGATGAAGCAGATCATCGTGGACCAGGTGGAGAGCATGGAACGGCCTCTCGCCCATCTTCTGCCGGAGATGACGTCCAACATCCTGGCGCCGGTGTGCATCCTGGTCTATCTTTTTGTCCTTGACTGGCGGATGGCTCTGCTCTCCCTTGTCTCCATCCCTGTGGGAATGGCGTTCATGATGGCTGTGATGGCCAATTACGGGAAGCAGTATGAGGGCTCCGTCAAGGTGACACAGGAGATGAACTCCACCATCGTGGAGTATATCGGCGGCATCGAGGTGATCAAGGCATTTAACCAGGGGAAACATTCCTATGAAAAATTGTCCCAAAGGGTGCTCGCAAACGCATCCTACTTCTATCACTGGATGAAGAGCTGCCAGCTGCCGGTGTCCATCTCCCGAACGCTGGCCCCCACCACCCTGATCACCATCCTTCCCGCGGGCTGGGCCCTGTATCTGGGCGGCTCTCTGGACATCGAGACCTTTGTTACCGTGATCATCCTCTCCCTTGGCATTGCAGGCCCCCTGCTCGCCGCCATGGACTTTGTGGACAGCCTGGCAAAGGTGGGGACTATCGTAGGCCAGGTGGACTCCATCCTGAACAGCAAGGAGCAGCAGCACGGCATGACGCCGGTATCCTTCGACTCCATGGATATCCGCCTGGGCCACGTCTCCTTCGGCTACCATGCGGATCAGGAGATCCTGCACGACGTCTCCCTGGCCATCCCGTCCGGGACTGTGACCGCCTTTGTGGGCCCCTCCGGCAGCGGGAAGTCAACCATCGCCAAGCTGATCGCCGGGTTCTGGGATGTGAAGAAGGGAACGATCACCCTGGGCGGCCACGACCTGAGGGACATTCCTCTCTCCCAGCTCTACGAGCAGACGGCTTTCGTCTCCCAGGACAATTACCTGTTCAATGAGTCGGTAAGGGAGAACATCCGCATGGGAAAACCCGGGGCCAGCGACAGGGAGGTGGAGGCCGCGGCAAAGGCCGCAGGCTGCGACGCCTTCATACGGAATCTGGAGCAGGGCTACGACACCCTGGTAGGCGGAGGCGGCGCTCATCTCTCCGGCGGGGAGCGCCAGAGGATTGCCATCGCCCGGGCCATGCTGAAAAACGCGCCCATCATCATCTTTGACGAGGCCACGGCCAACGTAGACCCGGAAAACGAAGACAAGCTCCAGAAGGCAATGGAGGAGCTGACGCGGGACAAGACGATCATCATGATCGCCCACCGGCTGAAGACCGTGCAGAAGGCAGACCAGATCCTCGTGCTGGATGAGGGCGTCATCGCAGAGAGGGGAACTCATGCCGAGCTCTCGGAAAAGCCGGGACTGTATCGGGATTTCCTGAACGCGAGAAAAGAGGCGGCCGGCTGGAAGCTGGCATAATGAACGGCCGAAACAGCTTCAAATCTGTTTGATAGGTTGCTTTTTCCTGCGGGATAGGATATACTGAGCACATGTAAGTTAGTTGTTTCTAACTCACTGATTTGCTTACAAGTGAAAGGAGACGGTTCAAATGAAGCAAGATCACGTTCAACAAAGGGCAATCCGCCTTGGGACTCACGGAGAGGATTACGGAAGCTGGATGTCAAACCCTGTTTTCTATGTGGCAGGCGCCCTTTTGACACTGTCCACGGTGCTGACTGTGCTGTCCTTCACAGTATTCCATATCACGGCGCTTGGTGCGGTATTCGTGATCGCCGCACTTCTTCTGCTGGCGCTGCTGGGCTGGATCACCTGGATACGGCGGCAGTACGCCTTTGGGGGCGGCGGCACGATGGGGCGGACCCACCTGGCTGTCCTTTCCCATCTGGATTTTGACGGGCAGGGGCAACTTCTGGACGTGGGCTGCGGCTCCGGGCCCCTGTCCATCCGGGCGGCCCTCACCTGGTCATCGGTCCAGGTGGTGGGTATTGACTATTGGGGCGTGGACTTCGGCTACAGCCAGGCCATGTGTGAGAAAAACGCCGCCAGCGAAGGCGTGGCCGCCCGGTGTCGTTTTCAGCACGGGGACGCCAACAAGCTGGACTTCCCGGACGAAAGCTTCGACGCCGTGGTGAGCAACTACGTCTACCACAACATCAGGGGTTCGGACAAGCAGGCATTGCTGCTGGAGACCCTGCGGGTGCTGAAAAAGGGCGGTGTGTTCGCCATCAACGACAACATGAAGCCCCGGATGTACGGGGATATGGAGGCCTTCGCCCAGGAGCTGCGGGACATGGGCTATGAGGATGTGCGGCTCATCGACACGACCCGGGAGGCTTTCGGCTCACGCCGGCGGGCGGCCATGATGATGCTGGGCGAGTCCCGGATGCTGGTGGGGCGGAAATAGAGGGGGGATCAGAAGCTGGTGAAGCTTTCCTATCATGCCCCTTTCACGATCCACGCCTTTGCCTTCTCCTGCTCCTGCACCATTTCGTAATAATGCCCCTGTTTTTGCATTAGCTCCGCATGGGTCCCCCTCTCCTCAATGCGCCCCTTATCCAGTACGATTATCTGGTCGGCATTTTGAATTGTATTGAGCCGGTGAGCGATTACAAATACTGTTTTCCCTTTCATCAGCCGATCCAGGGCCTGGTTGATTTTTGCCTCATTGTCTGCGTCCAGCGATGCCGTAGACTCATCCAGGAGCAGGATGGGCGCGTCTTTCAGAATGGCCCGCGCGATGGCGATCCGCTGCTTTTCACCGCCGGAAAGCGTATTGCCTCCTTCGGAGAGATGGGTCTGGTAGCCTTCCGGAAGCTTCATAATGAAATCATGGCAGTGTGCCGCTTTTGCCGCAGCAACAATCTCCTCTTCCGCCGCGTTTTCCCGTCCGGCTTTGATGTTGTTGTAGACCGTGTCAGACAGCAGTGTGTTATCCTGGAACACTTCACTGATATAATGCAGAATTCCATCCGGGTTCATTTCCTTTACATCACGGCCGCCAATACAGATCCGCCCATTTGAAGCATCCCAAAAGCGGGCAATCAGATTGGCAATCGTGGATTTTCCTGAACCAGAGGGTCCGATCAATGCAGTTGTGCTGCCTTCTTTCGCATAAAAGCTGATGTCGTGCAATACATCAGTTTCTTTGGTATAGGAAAAATCCACATGTTCAAAAGAAACATCGAAATGCGTCAGCTTTACATTTTCCTCCTGATACGGGAGAGGCTTGGTATCATACGCTTTTTCCAGATTGACAGCAGCCAGCTTCAGATCCTTCAGCATATTGTAGGAATGTTCAAAGGAAATCAAAAGCGCTGAGAGGGCAAGGCTCAAAAGCATAAAGGCTACAAGCTGATCCGGCTCAATCGTACCGCCGAGAAACAGATAGCTTCCCGCAAGGACAACCAACGGGAGGAGAAAGTTCGCAACAATCGAATACATACTTGTCGGCGCTGCTGTTTTTACTTCGGCTTTCACACTGACCCTGCGGATTTTCTCCAGGGTATCGGACATCCTGGAAAAATGGGAGCTTGTCATATTATGAGACTTAAATACCTTCATGCCCTTGATGTATTCAAGAACAATCGAGATCATCCTGGCAGTAAGCTCTCTCTTTTGCGCTCCATACGTTTCTACAAGACGATTTCCCCACGCAAGGATGGGCGCGGCAATGATCAACACGACACATTCCGCCAATGCCAGCCTCCAATTTATAAAAAATGTACCGATCAACACTAAACCAGCCATCACGATTGTCTTTACGACAGACGGCAGTGCGTGGGTGATCACCGCTTCAAAGTTGCTCAAATCCCTCGTTAATGTGCCAAGCAGATACCCGCTGCTGTTCTGATTAAAATAGCCCAGACTTAGGGATCGATAATGGTTGGCCAGATCAAGGCGCATCTTCCCGCACATTTCCGCGCCCCTGACAAAGCAGAGATAATAAGCATTCCGATAGATCACCAGGCGAATGATAACGCTGACCAGACAAACCGCGGTAAAGACAGCAATCCGCTGTGCTGTCAGAGCGCTGTCCAGAAGATGGATTACCGTCAAATACAGAATAAAGTACAAAATGATACTGAAGACTGCATCCAACGACATAAGCGCAATGGGGAAAGCCAGCTGCTCTCCTTTTTCTCCGAGAAGCTTTTTCATGATACGCAGCATTTATACCGCCTCCTTTCCAACCGTGGTCTGTGTATAAGCATCCCACATCTGACTGTACACGCCGCCTTTGTCAAGCAATTCTTTATGGGTACCCTGTTCGGCTGTCATGCCGTCTTGAAAGACCACAATCTGATCCGCATTTCGTATCGTATGAAGCCGGTGGGCAATCATAATGGTTGTCTTGCCTTTCAGAAGGTTTTGAAGGGCAACCTGTATCTTATGCTCATTCTCAATATCCGAGTAGGAAGTCGCCTCATCAAACACAACAATAGGCGCGTCTTTGAGGATTGCCCTGGCAATGGAAATACGCTGCTGCTGTCCGCCGGACAGCTTGACGCCCTCATCGCCAATCCTTGTGGCATAGCCTTGAGGCAGGCTCATAATAAAATCGTCAATCTGTGCCGCCTGCGCCGCCTTGCGGACCTGCTCTTCTGAGGCATCAGTCCCCATACGGATATTCTCAAGCAGCGTATCCTCAAGCAAAAAGACATCCTGAAACACAAAGGCGGTCAGGTCCATCAGGTTTTCCGTTTTCAGATCTGTAATCGGGACGCCGCCGATCTTGATCGCTCCGGCCGTGGTATCCCAATATCGCCCCAGTAATTGAACAGCCGTTGTTTTGCCTGCGCCGGAGGGACCGACAAACGCGTTAATGCTCCCGGGTTCCAGATGGAGATCGATTGAAGTCAGGGCTTCTTTTTCCCCCTCCGAGTAATGGAAAGATACATTCTCATAGTCGATTGCATAGCAGCCATCTTTCGGCAAAACGGCGCTTCCGCTTTCCATTTTGTCCATGCCCATGATCTTCCGGATATGATCAAGCCCGCTTCCCAGTTCCATGGACTGCATAAAGATGGTTACCATGTTCAGGAACGATGTAAAGAAACACATGGTGAGCAGAATAAACAGCAGATAGGCTGCGATCGGCAGGGATCCCCGCAGAAACAGCCAGCCGCCAATTGGCAATGTAAATAAGATGGCCGAATCCAGTACAACCAGCGCAATAGATAGTGGGTAGCAGGACGATATGCACATCTTTTTCCAGCAGGCAGTGTAAAGCTGTAGGGCATTTCGGTATTGTTCGAACTTCTCCGCAGTCAGATGATACATCTTGATCACCGGCATGGCAGTGATAAATTCGTTTGCCGACGCATTCAGATTTTCCGTATTCCCGGCAAATTCCTCGGTCATATCCGGATACCTCCCCATCAGCATCATGGGGACTGCAATCCCCAAAATCATAGGGATCAGCATGACAAGCGCCATTCCCCAATGCAGACGAAGCATAAAGATAAACATCATAAGAGGGACGACAGCAGCCTGCGCCAGTTCCAGTGTACTGTGAGCCAGAAACTGCTCAATCCTGTCTACATCGTCAAACAGTGTCGTTTTGATCTGCCCCGGCGCGTGTTCCTGAAAAAATCCCAGGTTAAATCCGGACATATGTTCCAGTACCCTCACTTTGATCCTGTGCATGGTATTGAACGCCGCCGCATGGGAGCAGATGCCTGCGATGGACATGAGAAGCGCCTGCAATATGGCTGCCGCTATCCCGATACATGCCCACATCGCCATTGCCCCAAAGGTCACTTCATTCTCAATAATTAAAAGCAGTATCCGGTATACCACCAGATACGGAACAAATGAAAGCGCGGAGCAAAAAACGGCAAGAGCCATTCCCATACCTAGCTTTCCAAGCTCCTCCCTGGCGAGCGTAAAAACATAGGACAATCCGGTTCGTTTTTGTTCCATAATAAACGGTACCCCTTTCTCTGTATTTTCGGTTAGCTATCACTAACCTTGGCAGATTTCATTTTACCGCTTAGAATGAAAAATGCAACAGCCACTACTTTTTTTACCCGGATTTTATTTCTCTCAAAAAATCCTTTTAATTTCAGGGGTTTTCAGCATTTTCCATAAAATATTTTTGTAAAATCGTGACTGAAAAATGTTGGATTATAACCTTTTATACAGGACTTCAAAGGTGACGTCGCATAATACGATATCAGAAAGGAAAAGGACATAGAAAATGGATATGACAATTGCGGATTATTTCTTACAGCTTCCGGAGAAGATGCATTTTGCTGAAGTACAGGAGCTTTCTGATGGCGGGACAAAATACTACCGGATGCTCTCTGATTACGGCAGCGGCTCTTTTCAGTTAATTCGTTTTGATGATGACCTTCTTTTCATTTTGATCGCTGATTTTACGCCAAAGGAAACCTTTGAGAAGGTTGCGGCCATTTCGGAAGAATACATCGAGATCAGCCAGTTTGAGACAGACAGCAGCACATTCAAAATCGGCAGACGAAAAACGCAGCCTGTAGGCAAAGGGATATTCTGCTATGTGAATACGAAGAAGACAACATATGTATACTGCGAAAAAGGAAAACCCGTGCGGTTTACCAAAGTCATCCTGACGCGGAAATACTTTGATACCTTTTTCCGTGAATACTATGGGCAGGACTATGAGCAGTCAAAATCCGCACAGGAGTATCTTCTGCGCAACCCCAATCTGCCGGAACTGAATTTTGTGTTCCGGCAGATCCGGGACAGCCAGGCCACAGGAAATCCCCTGCGGCTGTACCTGCAAAGCAAGGTCCTGGAACTGCTCTCGCTGGTTATGAAGGGGATGGGAAACGAAGAGGAGCATATTCCTGTCCGTCTGGACTATAAAGATATCCGCGGGCTGAAAAAATCCGTGGCATATATGAAGAAAGATCTGGCCGCATATCCGTCAGGAGTAAAGCTGGCTCAAATCGCCGGGATGAGCGCCACACGATACCAGCTTGCTTTTCGGAAGTACTTTGGGACAACACCCTATGAATATCTCAAAGAAATGCGGCTGAATCAGGCGTTGCTCCTGCTGAAAAATTCAGACTGCGGAATTGCCGTGATCGCCGCAAAGGTCGGATATCACCATTCAGGCCACTTTGCCAAGCTGTTTAAAAGTGTATATGGAATAGGGCCAAGAGAATACAGGCTTGCTTCTGCCGCAGTCTCAAGGCCAATCTACGATCATATCTAAAAAAATTTTTTACATCAAATGCTTATCCTGGCAAAGCCAGATACGCGTCCGCATCCTCTCTTCTCCGGAAGATATAGATATCTCTGCCGTCTCTGTACTTCTCCAGCATATCGTAGATCCTGGGAAGCTGATCATTTGGAAAGTCCACGATCCACTGGCGGAATTCCAGGTCAAGCTCTGTCTCCACCCAGGGCAGATCCTCCCGCTTTTTCCCGATCCGCTCCCCGGCTCCTGCCAGGCAGAGCTCCAAAGGATAGTCCAGGAGAAAGACGGTATCGCAGGCCGCAAGCCGCATTTCCAGGGTGCGCAGATAATTTCCGTCGATGATCCACTGTTTTCCGCATATGATCTCTCCCAGCTTCCTGTCAAATTCTTCCCTGGGGATATTTGTGCCGTCAGCCCTGTGCCAGATCATGTCCAGGTAATATAAGGGCAGCGATGTCCTGTCCCGCAGCTTCCGGGCAAAGGTGCTTTTCCCCGCGCCGGGACAGCCTATCACGATCGCCTTTTTCACCCTCTTACCTGCTCACCGGATCCCACAGATCCCCGTATCCGTAGGAATCCACAATGTATTTCATTCCGTCTACGACCTCGTCCTGGGTAAAACCGTGCTCCTCCAGGAATTCCTCGCTCTTGCACCCCAGCTTCTCATAAAAGCGCAAAGCCATCTCAAAGTAGGACTGGCTGTCCGGATCCAGCTCATCCAGGAGTTGATTTTCCGCCTCGTTGATCTGCCCGTCGTCTATCATGGCGGTCAGCTTTTTAAACTGCCGCAGTCTCTCCACAGAAACCGGGAGCTCATCCTCCTTGTCAATATCCCTGCCAAATATCAGTCTTATGAGCATGCGCGCGATCTCGTGGGTGAGGCGCATGATATAGTCCTTGTCCTCAATCATCTGTCCATCCTCCTTATAGTCTGTTGATCCATCCCTGGGCCCACAGAAGCAGCCTGTCCGACATTTCCTCAAAGTCCGCCTGTCCGCCTTCCTTCAGGGCCAGAAACGTTTCCACAATATTCTGTTCCTCTTTCCCGGCTATGTCAAGCAGATCCCTCTGTTTTTTCGTATATTTTCCTGTCTGCCTGAAGCAGATGGCCTGCACCACAAAGGATGCCGACTTGTACAGGCCCTTTAGGATCTCCTCCTGCCTGTCGTAGAGCATATTGTGGACGCAGCCATGGTAAATATTGCACACACCGATCTTTATCGCCCGCCGCACCGCCTCGTCGTCGATCCGCTCCAGCAGTCCATCCAGGCTTCCCACAATGGGCCTGGTGTCATAGTAAAACTGAAAGAGATCCGACGGCTCCCATCTGAGCAGCTCCTCCTTTCCGGATAGAAAGCCGCAGACAAGCTCCCGTTCCGGCAGCCTGTCCAGCATCCCCTCGTAGATCCGCACATCCGCAGGTGTCAGCTTATCAAGGATCACTACCAGGTCGATGTCGCTGCCTTCCGTCTCCTCTCCCCGCCCCCGGCTTCCCTGAAGGCCCGCGAACCAGATCCGTTCCTCAAAGGTCTCCTCCAGCGCCCTGATAAAATTTTCTGTCCAGCTCTTTATCTCGATCATGCTTTCCTCCTCACTCTGCTATGCTGTATCCGTCCTCCTTCAGCACAGAAAGCGCTCTTCCAAACTGTTCCTTCTTGATCAGCACATAGTCCGTGTTGTAGGTAGACACCGCAAAGATACTGATTTCTCTGTGCGCCAGGAGATCTGCGATCTTCGCCAGTATCCCGGTCAGAGAAAAGTCCAGTACGCCCTTCAGCCGGAAGGCTCTCCATCCGTCACGCTCCTTTGGCCCTTCCAGAAGAACCCTGCTGTCTAAAAGTAGAACACAGGCCAGGTTGCTTGTCAATATTTTTATTTTTCTGTTGCTATTCCCCTTCTTTTTATGTATAATGTAAACCAATCACCGGGAGAATTCTTTCTCTCAAAGGCTGCGTGTCAGCCGCTCTTATTTACATCATCCGGCACGTGTCCGGGGCGGTTTCCGCCAGAACATTTCCTTTTATTAAGTTTGCAGACGTCTAAAAGGTTGCAGTCTGTTGTCTTTATGTCTATAATGGAGGTATAACGATTTATGTGTATAACCAAAAAAGTAAATATGGATCGCTCAGAATATCCCACTGCGGACCGGGAGTACAAGGACCGTCTCTTCCGCTTTGTCTTCAACAACAGGGAGGACCTTCTGTCTCTGTACAACGCTGTGGCCGGGACCAGCTACACAGACCCGGACAGTCTTGGGATCAACATTGCGAAGCTGTACGAGAAGATCATTGCCCAGAACAATATCAACATCTACAGCTCGGGAGCCAAAAAATTCCCCTTCCCCCAGCACATTGTGTTCTACAACGGCACCGACAGCCAGCCGGACCAGACAGTCCTGCGGCTTTCCGACCTCTTTGAGGGACAGGAGGACGGGAAAACGCCGGCTCTTGAGTGCGTTACCGTGATGCTGAACATCAACTACGGCCACAACCGGGCGCTCATGGAGAAATGCCGCCGTCTGGAGGAGTATTCTATCTTCATTGACAGGGTACGAGGAAGGCTGGCAGAAAACCTGCCACTGGAGGAGGCCATCATGGCAGCCATCGACGACTGCATCCAGGACAGTATTCTAAAGGATATCCTGATCCAGCAGAAAGCGGAGGTAGTGCAGATGATACTGGAAACATTTGACAAAGACAAGTACGAGAAAGCCATCAAGAGTGAGGCCTATGAGGATGGGTATACAGAGGGCAGAAAGGAGGGCTATGACCTGAGGCTCCTGGAGCAGGTGCAGAAGAAGCTGGCCAGAGGAAAATCCGCAGAGGAGATTGCCCAAGACCTGGAGGAGACGCCGGAGACCATCGCCGGTCTGATCTCCCGGCTTCAGGAAAAGTAAGTCAGCTCCCGTTGTATTTATAGCCAAAGCCTGTGATGGTTTTTATGGTTTCATGCCCGCAGGTAAAAGGCCTTAGCTTTTTCCGTATCTGATAGACGGTATTTTCCACTGCGTGGCAGGACTGATTGGAGGGCTCCTGCCACACAGTTTCGTATATGTTTTCTTTTGTAAAAGAGATGTCCGGATGGGACCAGAGAAGATACAGGACCGCAAATTCCTTTTCTGAGAGATAGATTTCCCGGTCTCCCAGCACTGCCTGGCGTATGGAGGCGTCCATCGTCAGCCTGCCGGCCAGGGGCACTTCCATCCCCCAGAGTCTTCGTATCTCCAGACAGTCCTTTTCTATCTGCGCAAGGAGCAGGGAGGCGCTGTCAAAGCTTCTGACATCCCGTATTTTTCTGTACAGGCGTAGAGTCGCCCTGCTGCCGAATATTTCTCTTTGAAAGTCCAGAATATGGATTTTGACGAGCACAGCCTTGTCGCTGTCCATGGTGGGGCAGGGGCCGATGTGTACGGCGCAGCAGTACCTCTCACTTTCTCTCCCTGGATCTTCCCCGCAGCTTTCCCCACTGTACAGAAGGATTTTCCCCGCATATACGCCTGTCCCGGGCAGCTGCGTGCCCTGATCCGGCCGCAGATCCGCGGTGGGCATCCCCACAAGCCGCCCGATACCCCTCTTGTGTATGATTTCCCCTCTTATCTCACCTGACAGCAGCTCTTCCTCTGCCTTCTTCTCTGTCATTTTCATCCCTCACTGCTCCCTTCCGGATATCTGTCTCACATCATTCCATTTAATACAAGGATCAGCATAACACAGGTAACGATCACCGCTGCCGCCAGCAGGAGGAGACCCCTGTGCCGTCCTCCGCCCCTCTGTTCCGCTCCCTCTATGTAGCCGCTCTTTCTGAGGGCAGTGACCACCGGCTTGTAGAGCAGAAAGGTAAATGCCGCGTTCAGGCCGCTTTTTAGCAGATTGAAGGGGAGAAAGGCCGGCAGGAGAAGCTGCGCCACCGCCTCCCGCGGGTAGCCCATGTAAATGGGAGTGACCAGGTAGTTCCAGAGCAGCATCACCGCTGTCATGGCCACGCAGGCCGCTCCCAGTGCAGCCAGCGCCCCCTTCAGGCTGCGGAATTTCCGGTAGATGACCGACGCCGTGCAGGCAAAGGCACAGGTGGACACAATGTTCATAACGCATCCTATAACCCCCGTATCGCTGACCGTCACCATCTCGATCACGGATACAATGACTGACACGGCGAAGGCGGTCAGCGGTCCCCAGATCAGCCCTCCCAGAGTGATGACAATATCTTTCGGATCATAGCTCAAAAAGAGCACAACCGGGATGCGCCCCAAAGCCATGACCACATAGGCAATGGCAGACAGCATGGCGGCTGCCGTGATTTTCTTTGTCCTGTCGTCCATACAGCTTTTACCTCCAGAGAAAATGAAGCACCCGGAAGGGATCCCCCCTCCCGGATGTTATAAAGCATACACTCCGGAGGCATCCGCGGCAAGACTACGGCCTGATTTCGGAAACAATTCGGAACTGCCGCCTAGTATGTATTGACCAAATACCTGGCCCTTTCCAGATCCTTTCTCAGAACAAAGATTTCATACTCATACATAAGATCAATCGAACTTCCCACGCTTCCAAAGCTTCCACGGGCCGTGCCATGGCCCATCCATCGGTTTCCGCTGCTCCTCGTCCTGTAGGTATAGGGAATTTTCTCCCTCTCCAGCGCCTCCCTCATCTCGTTAAAACGCTTCATGTCTCTTCCGATCCACAGGCTCTCCCTGTTAAAAATTGTGATCATAGTCCCCCTCCTCTTCAGTCCTGACAAAGTCCGGCCATTCGATATACATATACAATTTTCACAACACTCACAACAACCAGCCCAATCCCGCAGGCCAGCATTGCGATCACTCCCGGTAAAAACAAAAGGGCACTGCAGACAGTACCTCCCGCAAATCCTGCCAGCATGCCCACATACCACTGACGCAGCCTGAGCCACTTTTCACTCAGTATCACATCTCTGTCGTGGACAAATTCAGCATGTCCCGCAAATTCCTGGTACTCTCCTGCTATATCCACAGCGGCTGATGCAATGACCACCAGAATGATAAGAGTGACCAACAGGCTGCCATCCAGAAAATAGGACACGGCAGAAGATAGGACTCCTACTACTGCCGACGCGGCTTTACAGAACCCCGCCATTCTGAAGTGAGCACTGAAATGTTCCATCTTAAGCAGGACGGCTCCATAAACCACTGTCGCCAGGATATTCACAAACCACAGCAGCGTGTAGAGCCTTCCGTCCCCTTCCCCATTAGAAATGATCCTTGCAACAGTACATACGATTAGAAGCCAGAACAGACTCTGGTACCATTTTCCACTTATCTCACTCATTTTTTCTCTCCTCCCTCTCCTCCACATCCGCCAGCTTCAGCAGCTCCCCGTACCGAAAACAGTCTCTCTGATGGTCGTTTATTATGCCGCTGGCCTGCAGATGGGAGTACACAGTGACAGATCCCATGTACTTCAGTCCCCGCTTTTTGAGATCCCGACTGATCCTGTCGGAAAGCTCGTTGCTTGCCGGCAGCCCTTCTGTCTGATGGGAGGGATAAATGTAGGTCTTCCCCCCTGTAAAGCTCCACAGGTAGGCACTGAAGGATCCTGCCTCCTGATGGATCCTCTGAAAGCACCGGGCGTTGTGTATAACAGCCCGGATCTTCCTCTCCGATCGGATCATGCCCTCTGTCTGCAAAATCCGCTCCACATCCTCCTCGCCGTAGCCTGCCACCTTGTCAAAATCAAAGTCATCAAAGCACTGCCGGAAAATCTCCCGCTTCTGTATCATCATGTTCCAGTTCAGGCCGCACTGCATGACCTCCATCATCAGGAACTCAAACTGTTTCCGGTCGTCATGGAGGGGCACGCCCCACTCCTCATCATGATACCGGATCATCTTCTCATTGCACATGCACCACTGACATTTCTCCAAGCTCTGTCCCTCCTCTCTCTGACACACCGGCTTATCCCCTTGCGAACCGATACGCTGCCTTTTCCTCTCTGGCTGACGCTCTACCTCGTGTAGTAAAACATATTGCCGTCATACTTTTCATCCAGTGTCTGTCGGCTTGTGAACACGCACTGCACCCCATCCACAAATGCGCCGAACGGATCGTGTCTCTCCACAATGGCGTCCATCTTTCTTCTTATACTGCCGCACACGCCGTCGGCCTGGTGGCAGTCTCTTTGCTCATCTGTCTCAAAAAAGACGTGTACCCTGTCGAAAAGGATTTCCATCCGCCAAATATCCGGGGCCTCTATACTCCTGATCTCCCCGGCGCACCTTTGAAGCACCCTTTTTTGTATCTCGTCCCTGAGCGTGTCATAGGTCACAAGGAAGTCCCCGGGCCTTCGGTAAGCGGGATGTGTATTATGCCTGACACACAAAGCGGCAAATTTCTCCGCTGTGCGTCTCTGCTTCCGCTCATCTGGGTTTGCCCCCTTTTTCATCTTCCCGGCGCAGTCCCTGTCCCACAGGAGCAGGCGCAGTCGGGGCCGACCTGCGTTAGTCCGTTCACAAAAATAATCGTAAACCCGCAGGCTGTAGGTCTCCTCAAACCACTGCTCCAGCTCCGTAAAAAGAGGGTCTTTCTCCTCCCTGCCGGCCAGGACCGCCACTGCATGGCTGTACTCTTCTTCTCTCAATAGCATGCCGTCATCCTCTGCTCTGTTTTTCTGTTATTCCGCTTCGTTTTTTTCATTATAATACATATGGCGGGCTTTTTACAAAAATATTAGCGCTATCGCGTGCAAAATATACTTAAAAATGTACACAACAAAAGCCTGCACGAATTCTTATAAATCCGTCAGGCTTTCATTCTTTTACATACACTATCAATTCTCCGATTTCACACTCAAAATAACTGCATAATTTACATATCAGGTTTGCGTCCAATCTCTGAAATTCATTCCTGCAATATCTGTTAAAATTTGCCCTCGGTATATCCAACTCACGGCAAATAGTATTTTTACTAATACCTCTTTCTTTTAGCAATTCTTCTATGCGTAATTCCAAATGACCATATTCCATTCGCCTCACTCCCTACACAAAGTATATTTGATAAATCTTCATGTAGTAATTCACTATATAGTGAGGTATTATATAGTTATCCCCTTATATTTTAAATTGAGGAGCAAAATAGTGAACCGAAAAATAAAAGCTATATGCACTGCCTTGTGCTTATTTCTGATATTCTCTTATTGCGTAAATCTCCCGGATTACTCTGTTGTAAATAGTATGTCCTTTAGCAGTGCAAATACACGGGAAACAGAAATAAAAGTAGTTGTATACAAATACTGGAATTTGAACGAAATTATCAAATCTATAGAGCAGGAACATAATAAAATCAATGGAGTACCAACTTCTTTAGAAATCAATCTTTATTACTCTCGTTGGCATATCAGACACGGTATAGGACCTTTTAAGACAGTGGTTTTCCATTATAAACAAAAATAGCGGACAATTCTGCCCGCTACAACTCTTAATTTGACGATTTATCAGTCATGACAATGCAATATAAATTATTGTAATTTCTACCAGAAATATAAAAAAGCACAAACTGCTTACAATCCAATTATACTGAAAATCATTTAAAAAAGTCCGTGAATGTGTAAGTCAATATTTGATTTTTTCTCTTCCGGTAAGAAACATTATCATTAATTGTACTAAAGGGAAAAGGAAAATCTGAATTTTATTTGAATAGTCATCAGCTATTCCACTAGCATTAAAGTGCATTGGTATTTTTAGCGGTAAAAACCCAAAAACTACCAGACTTACCAGAATACCAAGTCCAACAATAGTCCATGAAAGTTTCCTATCGTTTATAAAATCTTTGAATTTCATTTCTCATGACGCCTGCCATTCCTTGATTTCCAATTTTTCTATATCTCTGATTGTACTCCTCGCGTTTCACACCCACAAGAATCGGATAGGGGAGATTTGACCCTCCCCTTCCACACCACGTAGCGTACCGTTCAGTACTACGCGGTTCAATAGTTT
>NZ_SPGT01000012.1:0-53105 GCF_005845155.1 Clostridium sp. BSD2780061688st1 H5
AGTTTTCAAGGTACTGATTGCAACGAAAAGTCGTTGCCACTTTTTTACTTGACTTTCTTTAATAGTTAGTCTTATTTTTCAGCCGCTCCCTACATTGTAAACGTTTTATTTTTCAATTGCAATATGAATTCCTCTTCCGTCATTTGTGAGGGGATCCCTGTGTCTGTAGTCAAAGAGCACATACTCCCCCTTCAGGGGAAAATACTCCAGGTGGGTCATCCTGCGGAGCTGATTTTTATCTGCCCCTTCGCAGTCCTCCAGAAATCTGTGCTCCCGGGCTTCTGTCTCATAAAAGCCGCGGACCCACTGTCCGTCCGCCCGGGACTCACCCGCAAAGGCCGGCCGGCTTTTGGCGTTCTCCCGAAGATAGTAGTCAAAAATGAGCCGCTCCCTCATCTCCCCGGCATCCTCCGGCCAGTTTTCCCTGACAAAGTCAAGGAGGATCTCATAGCGGGCCGCCCGGGCGTGCTGCACCTGATCCAGCCCCTCCCGCTCATAGAAAGCCGCAAGCCTCCTGTAGAGGGCAAAGGGCGAGGGCTCCCGCAGCTCCAGCAGCTCCAGGGCTGTCCTGAACTGGCCGCTGTTATAGTAGAGCTCAGTCATCTCCTCCACCCCTTTTAGGATCAGCACATCCCCGTAGGACAGCCACCTTGTGGAGAGCACCTCATAGGGCGGGGTGTCGCGGCAGAGCAGGCCGTATGCCTCCTTCATTTTCTCCATGCGGGAGCCCTTCAGGATCTTGAGAAAGCCGAGCTGCAGCTGGTCGGGACGGAGGGCGTAGACCCTGTCAAAGGAGCGCCCGAAGCTCTCCAGATCCTCCCAGGGGAGACCGGCGATGAGATCCAGGTGCTGGTGCACGTTTCTCCCTTCCCGCACGTTTCTCACATTTTCCTCCAGGCGGGCAAGATCCATGGTCCTTCGGATTTCCCGGATGGTCTCCGGGTTGGTGGACTGGACGCCAATCTCCAGCTGGATCAGCCCGGGTCTCATGGATCGGAGCAACTCCAGTTCCTCCTCGTTCAAAAGGTCCGCCGAGACCTCAAAATGGAAATTCGTGATTCCGTTGTCATGCCGGCGGATGTATTTCCATATCTCCAAGGCGTGGTCGTGGCGGCAGTTGAAGGTCCGGTCCACGAATTTCACCTGCTCTGTCCCTGCGTCCAGGAAAAACTGAAGCTCCCGTTTCACCAGAGAAAGGCTTCGGAACCGGAGTCTCTTGTCAACAGAGGACAGGCAGTAGCTGCAGGAAAAGGGGCAGCCTCTGCTGCTCTCATAATATACGATCCTGTGCCTGAAATCTGTCATATCCTGGTAGACAAAGGGAATTTGATCCATGTCCAGAGGCTGTCTCCACGGATTATCCCGGATCTGCCCCCGGCTGTCACGCCAGGTGATGCCCTCTGCGTCCTCCAAATCTGTCCCCGGGCCCGCTTCTCTTGCTGCCCGGGCTCCCGCCAGAACCGCGAAGGTCTCTTCCCCCTCGCCCTTCATGATCCCTGTCACCTGGGGAAACTGCTCCAGCAGCCGTACCGGGTCGTAGGACACCTCCGGCCCTCCCAGCCAGATTTCCGTGTCCGGCAGCACCTTCCCAAGCTCAGGCAGAAGGGAGCGGATCATCTGGATATTCCAGATGTAGCAGGAAAAACAGAGAAGGTCCGGCCTTCTTTTATAAATGTCTTCCATAATGCGGTCCGGCTGTTGGTTGATGGTGTACTCGCCGATCTCAATTTCCACTTCGCCGGCGGCATGGCCGGCAGAACTGACAGGGCTTTTGCTCTGTCGCAATCTCGCGTCCGCATAGGCTTTCAGGCTGTACACGGCCAGGTTGGAGTGAATATATTTTGCATTGACTGCTGCTAACAATATCTTTCTCATCATGCCTGTTATTTTACTATATTCCATCGGGTTTTACAATAAATCCCGCATCCATTGACATTTTCAAAAAAACAGGGTAAAATATAGACTCGTGCAGCCGGGGCGGTAGCGGTGCCTTGTACCTGCAGTCCGCTATAGCAGGGGTGATATTGCGCGGAGGGCGAAAGCTGGCAGAGCTGCCCTTGGTAAGTGACGTTGATATCCGGGTCTCACGCGACGGAAATCCGTGAACCGTGTCAGGTCGGGAACGAAGCAGCACTAAGCGGAACCTTTCGGGTGCCGTGAGGGTGCCTGGGTTGAGTAAACTGCCAAGGTAACGTCTGTTGGCCTGGTTCGAAGCGCAATGCACGAAAAAAGCTTTCTGCCATGCTGCCGCGGGCAGGGTGGTCATATATAAACTATAAATCCATTCACATTTTTTAGGGAAAAGAGAGCAGCGTCCCATCTGCTACGGATCAGTCAATCCGCCACAGATGGGACGCTGCTCTTTTTCTCTTTTTTCTTTCTCTCCCTCAGCCCCCGGAAAAACTGCTTCATGAGGGAGCTGCACTCTTCCTCCAGCACACCAGACGTGATCTGAGCCTGATGGTTGAACCTGTCCATCTGGAGCAGATTTAGAATAGAGCCGGCGCACCCCGCCTTGGGGTTCATGCACCCGATCACCACCCGGTCCATCCGGGACTGGACAATGGCGCCCGCGCACATCTGGCAGGGCTCCAGCGTCACATACATGGTGCATCCCTCCAGCCGCCAGTCCCCCATCCTACGGCTGGCCTTGCGGATGGCCGTGATCTCCGCGTGGGCCAGAGGATTTTTGTCTGTGTTCCGCCGGTTGTAGCCCCGGCTGATGATCTTTCCCTCATATACGATCACGCAGCCGATCGGGGTCTCGTCCAGCGCGTACGCCTTCTTTGCCTGTTTAATTGCCTCTTTCATATATTTTTCATCTACACTTTGCACATTTACACACCACTTTATCCAAAATTGTACACCAGTTTTTTCATTCCAGACGTAATACTTTTAAAAAGTATTACGTCTGGAATTGAAATTGTTCCAATTGTGTCACCGCCTCACCGGGCGGCACCAGTACCCGAAGTCTTCCTCCCTGTTTGTCTCCTCTTCGGTCAGCTCCACGTCCCCCTCATCCGGCCGGACAAATCTTGGAAAACCGAAGGCCTCCGCCGCCTGCGCCTCCCGGGGATGATAGATGCCGGGCACTCCAAGCCAGCACTTTTCTCCCTCCTGTATCAGCAGAAGGTGATGATAGCTGTAGTATCCGTGGAGGAGAAAGCTGTTGTTGGCCAGCCGCCACTCGCAGCGCTTCAGCTGAGCGATATCCCTGCGCTGGATCTTGATACAGCGCAGGGATCCAATAGGCGGGTCTCCCCCGGTCCTGTTCGGGCGCTCCTGCCGGGGCATTTCCTCCGGAAGGTCTGTCTCCTCCTCCGAGGCCAGCGCTTCCGGCTCCGCCTCTTCCTGGCTGTCCGCCAAATCCATGGAGCTGTCCTCGCCGCTAGTCCCGTTTGTGTCCGGGACATTGCCATCCGGAATATCTTCATCCGGGACATCCTCTCCACTCTCCTCCAGGGAACTTCTCTTTCGCATTTCTTCCTCGTCCTGCGCAGCCTTCCGGGCCGCCAGACTGGCAAGATCCGGCTCCGGCTCGTCTCTAAAGACCTGCATCCGCTCCACCGCCACAGGCATGTCATCCCAGACGGCGGCAAATCTCCTGTGTCCTGCATTTTCCAGTATAACGCCCTCGATCAGCGGATAGTTGGACGGCCGCCCGGTGTCCTCCGGAGTAAAAGTCAGCCGGGAATTGACAGCCGGGTTCACATGGTCGATGTCTCCCTGCCAGAGCCCGATACACTGTCCTTCCTTCACATAAAAAATGTACACCTTTAGCCTTTTGTCTTCCGTGAGGTGCAGCCCTTTTCCATGAATATGCACTATCGTGGACTCATCCGTCTGCTCCACCTTCACAAAGCCCACGTTGCGGATGCGTTTTCCATCCTGATATTCATACAAATAGCGAATAAATCGTTTCAAACCTCCACTTCCATTCTTTGTCTGGTTATCACAATCTATTCGCCTGGATACCGGAAAATACCTGTTCTTCCTTTGTCAGAGGATCGCCTTCAGCTCCTGGTACAGTCTCTTGGCGTAGCTGTCTGTCATGCCGCAGATAAAATCCGTGACAAGGAGAAGCCGCAGGTACAGCTTTTCCGTATCAGTCTTTCCTCTTGCATGATAGTGGTAGGCGTCCTTGTAGTTGCTGGAAATAAAATACACAAGTCTCCTGTCAATAGAGTTTAAGGCGCTGTCGTCCTCGTCATAGTGGATGACCGCCCTCACGAAGCTGTCCATGAGATAGTCCAGTATGCCCGCCTCCACCAGCTCCATGAGATAGATCTGCCTGGTGGAAAACACACGCCGCATAGCCACGTCTCCCAGCAGCTCCATCAGCTCCTCTGCAAACGTATGGTAAAACAGGTCCGAAGAGTAGCTCCCCTCCATGATCGCCTCGTAGTTAGAGGTAAATCCGTACGTGGCGCAGGAGATGAGGAATCCCTGCACCCGGACGATCCAGTTCTTGACCGCATACTCCTCCGGATGGTCCACTCCCTTCTCCACACCCCGCCGGTACAGCTCCTCCAGCTTTCCCGCCGGGTCAAAGATGACTTTATTGTTGTTTTGAATACTTTTCAGTTTCTTCAACTCCTCCATCAGCATATGGTAGGAGATGAATCCCTTGACAAAGGCGTCCTCTATGTCCGCCGTCTTGTAGGCGATGTCGTCTGCCGCCTCCAGGATAAAGGTCAGCGGATGCCGTCTCCCGTTTGTCCCTGTCTCCCGCTCAATCCGGTGAAACAGCTCCTCATCCGCCAGATAGTAGCCGATCTTTTTCCTCTTGATATCGCCGCAGTCAGCGTCGATCCCCAGCGAGGAGACCGGATACTTCACGATGGTGTTCAGCAGGGCGTAAGTGAGGTTCATCCCATTCTCATCTACGAGAAAATGCAGCTTTGTCACAAGCCGGAAGGCCTGGGCATTTCCCTCAAAATGGTAAAAATCCTGCTTCATCTGCTCTGTCAGTACCTGCTCCACCGGCTCTCCTCTGAAGATCAGCCGGGGAAGATTTCTCTCAAACCACTCCCGTATGGCCACCTCCCCGAAATGTCCAAAGGGCGGGTTGCCGATGTCGTGGATCAGCCCGGCGCACTGCAGGATGCTGCAGATATCTTCCTTCATCTGCGGGGTAAAGGAAGGATCCTTTTTATATGTAAGAATATTTTCGCCGATATTCTGTCCCAGCGACTTGGCCAGGGAGGACACCTCCAGAGAATGAGTCAGCCGGGTTCTTATGAAATCACTCTTATCCAGCGGAAACACCTGAGTCTTGTCCTGCAGCCTCCTGAAGGAGGCACTCCCGATGATCCGGTGATAATCCTTTTCAAATTCGCTGCGCAGATCCGAAGAGCCAGGATGTCTCTGGCCACTCCCCCTGCTTCTCTTCGGAGATAAAAGCTGCTCCCAGTTCACGGTCCTCTTCCTTTCTTTAATCGAGATAAATGGGCGGCTCGTAGTCATTTCCAAGAAGAGCCTTCTTCCTCTCCTGATAGCCGAGGAAGGCCCACTCTGTCATGTCTGTCCACTGGTGGCTGCTCCTGTCATACACCTGAACGTACCCAATCCTCTTGGGATGCATGCGCACAGTATTGGACTCATACTCATGCCCTGTGTAGGGATTAACCTCTCCCTTTTCCAGATCCTCTTCCTCATCTCCGCCAGCCTGCAGCATCTCTTCTCTCGTCTCCTGGGTATACACCGGCGTCTCTGCCGCTCTTTCTTCCAGGGTCTCCTCTGCGGCCGTCTCCAGTGCCTCATCAGGAACCTCTTCCGGCTCCTCCTGAAGCTTTACATCCTCACGGGCTGCAGCCGGGGAAGTAGCCTGCCGCTCTGCCTCTGTCTGGGCGACATGCTCCTTAGGCTCTTTTCTGGTACGTCTCTGAAAGAAATCTCTCCAGCTTCCCCTTGCCTTTTTGGCCGGGCGCTCCTGAGGCGTCTCTTCCGCCGGCACTTCCTCTACTATTTCTTCTACCGTTGCTTCTGCCGCCATCTCTTCCGGCGCGGCATCTTCCGGCATTGCTTCTTCTGAAGCCGCCTCCACTGACGCCGCCGGCTCCTCTGTTTGCTCCTCTGCCACAGAAGCTTCCGTCACACGCTCTTCCGCCACGACAGCTTCTGCCGCGTCCTCCTGCTCCGGCCGGGCAGCATCCAAAGCAATCTCTTCACCCAGGAGCTCTTCCTTTTCCTCCAGGAGCTGGTCCAGACCACTGTTGAGATCCACCAGCTCACCGATGGTGATATCCCGTTCCACAGGATGACGGTGTTTCTTTCCCTTCTTCTTTTCGAGGCGCAGCAACTCGGCCTCCGTGACATGAACACTCTCCTCATCTGTGTTCTCCGGCTGCCTTGCGTCACCAAGTATATTCAGCTGAAACGGACAGCCAAGTATCTCCGCGATCATGCGCATGTCCTGCTCCTGGAAATTGTCCCTTCCAAGGCGCTGCGTAAGATTCTGCCTGGACATCTTCTTCCCCGTCCGCTCTTCTATCATTTCCGCGAGTTCTTTGATCGTCATGCCTTTCCGGCTTAAGATAATTTTGACCTGTTCTCCGAATGTAAGATCTAACATGATATTCCTCCTTATTCAATTAAATTATACTCACCCTGCACAGCTTATGGCTCTTCGTTTTGTAAACTTCAGAGTTTCTTCATAAACCTATGCTTTTCCCTCTTCTTATTTTAGCAAAACATATACTGTACGTCAATCCGGGTTTTGCTCCATAAACCTTCCCCTGTCTGCTTTGCTCCGCGCCTTTACTCCAGCAGCTCCTGATATATCTCCCCGAACTCTCCGTCTGTGCTGCACACGGCAATCCTGGCATTGATCCCCGACACTTGATACTCCCTGTAATAATATCTTTCCGGATACTGCCAGGGCTTCCTCACAAGGAAAGGACGATCTTCTCCGTCAAAGCCTATCTCAAAGCTCCTCGTATCCAGCCCCATCCCTCTGCGCACTGCCTTCATAAAGCTCTCCTTCAGTACCCACAGGCGGTAGAAAGCCTCCGCCCTCTCCCGCTCTGACGGCTGTCCCTCGACCCAGGCAGTCTCAGAGGGAAGGAAAAAACGTCGGGCCACCCGCATCCGGGCCTCCTTCACGGTCTCAATGTCGCACCCCACCTTCTCCTCCCTCTCTGTAGAAATGCTGCACAACACATAGTCCCCGGAGTGGGACAGGTTAAAGACCTGATCCGGGCCGGCCCCATATCGCTTCCGCATCTTCTCCAACAGCGCCCAGACGCCCACGCTCTGTGCCCGGTCCTGGGGAAAACGGAGTTGATCCGCCTTCTCCCTGCGGAAATCCGGCGCCTTCTCATAGTATTTCCTGTAAATTTGCTCCTCCCTGAGAGGAGAAATATCAGCTATCCACGTGTAAACCATTTAATTTCTTCTTTCTCTCCTTCCAGTCCGGCAGAAATTTTGTCATACAGCTCTTAAACCGCTGGTTGTGGCTGGGCTCAATCAGGTGGCAGAGCTCGTGCACGATCACATACTCTAGGCACTCCTCCGGACAAAAGACAAGTCTGGTATTCAGCCGGATACGCCCCGTGCTCACAGTACAGCTTCCCCACCTTGTCTTCATATCCCGCAGGGTCCAGCCGGACGCATGGACGCCCATGATCGTCTCCCACTTTTGGGCATAGCCAAGAACCTGCCTTTTCATTTTTTCTATCTGCTCCTCCGACACAGGCGGGTGCTCGCAGGTCACCCGGGTCCGCTCCAGATGCCGGCGCATCCAGCCCTCCTTCTCGTACAGGAACCGCTCCACCCGCTCCCTGGGCGTCCTAAAGGGGACTGTCACCAACACTTCACCCTGTTCCGGGCGCACATACAGATTCATATTTTTTATTTTCCGATACTCCATGCGGACTTTGATCCCATGGATATCAAATACTGCATTTTTCATTCCACTCTTTCAGCACATTCTCATCTATCTTCAGTATCTCCCTGTCATAGGTGTAAATGCCGTTTACTTCCTCCTCTACATCTGAGAGCTGGGTATAGATGGTAACGGACAGCCCTTCGCCTATATGAGAGGCAACCTCCTTTATCAGCTGGCCATAGCCCGCGCTTAGCTCCTTTTTGCTCCCGTAAATTCTGTAGCCGTAGACCTTTCCCGACATGCTGTGCTCCCTGCACCTCCAGCAGAAGCCGCCGAATTCCGTCAGCGCCTGGACGCGTTCTTCCCTCCAGAAGCGCAGCTTAAAAAAATAGTTATGTATGCTCCGGAAATCTCCGCCGCCCTGGTCAAACCATCCGCTTGCCTGGTCAATGAGCCGGGAAGGATCCATCTCCCTGGCCAGCCGCGTCACTTCCTTTGCGTCAAACTGTCCCCAGCCCTCATTGAACAGAACCCAGGTGACAATGGAGGGATGGTTCCAGAGCAGGCGGATCGTCTCCTTCATCTCCTCCACAAACTGCTGCCGTCCCTTCTCCTCCTTCCGTCCCAGAAGCCCGTAGGTACGGTCTGTCATACGGATATGAAATTTCTCCAATCCGTTTGCCAGGTAGGTGACATACCATTTCCTGTAAGGACGGCCTCCGCAGACCATGTCCTGCCACACCAGCATCCCAAGCCGGTCACAGTGATAGTACCATCTTTCCGGCTCGATCTTGATGTGCTTTCTGAGCATATTGAACCCGAGACGCTTCATTTCCCTGATGTCAAATTCCAGGGCCTCATCGCATGGCGCCGTGTACAGTCCGTCGGGCCAGTACCCCTGATCCAAAACGCCCCTCTGGAAATAGGGCCTGCCGTTGAGAAATGTCCTAGGGATACCCTCCGCATCTAAAGAAACGGAAATCTTTCTCATGGCAAAATAGCTGTCAACCCGGTCCTCCCCAAAGGTGACGCTCAGGAAATAAAGAAAGGGATCCTCCGGTGTCCAGGGATGCATCCGGGGCACCGGTATGCGGATGGGCTCATTGGCTTCCCCCTCCACCTCCCAGGGCTGCGTCTCCTCCGAAGACACAGCAACAGAAACCTGGCCCCGGTCGGCGCAGCAGACCGTGACCTCCACCATTTTCTCATCGTAGAGAGGCGTGATCTTCAGCCTGTCCACGTGCGCCTCCGGCACTTCCTCCATCCACACAGTCTGCCAGATCCCGCTCTGAGCTGTGTAGAACATGCCTCCCCTCTGCAGCTTCTGTTTTCCTCTGCTGTAGTAGGACTGATCCGTAAAATCCCGCACGCCCACGATGAGCTCATTTTCTCCCTTCCTCAGGAAATCTGTCACATCCACGGAAAAAGGCAGATAACCTCCCAGATGCTTTTTCGCCAGTCTCTTGTTGACGTAGACAGCGGCGAACTGATCCACTGCGCCAAAGTGGAGGAGCCAGCGCCTGCCCGATCTTCTCTCCACCTCTCCCGGCAGCATCCGTCTGTACCAGAGCACCTGGCTCGGATGAAGGCTCCTCTCCACCCCCGATAGGGGGGCCTCCGGGGAAAAAGGCACAAGGATACGCCCCGCGTACCGCTCCGGCCTCTTTCCTTTCCCGGTGATCACATAATCCCAGTATCCGTTCAGATTGACATAGCTCTCCCTTCGCATGGAAGGCCGTGGATATTCTGCCAGTACCTGGTCCGGGTGCTCCAGCACCTGGTCTGTCCAGCGGGTTTTCAGTTTCTTCATGTCTGCCACACCTCCGCTTCTGTCATTCCTTCAGCTTCATTAATATCTCCTCGCAGGATGCATGGGGATATTTTTGCACGATCCTGTAAATCGCCTCAATGGCCTGGGGTTCTTCCTCCAGATCTGCCGCCGTTTCTTCCAGGCTTTTATTTCTCCTGCATTTCTTTTGGATAAGCTCAATAAGGTTTAGATTTTTCCCTTCGTCTCTCCCTTTTTCTATTCCCTTTTCTATCCCGATTTCTTCTACATAATCACTCAGATTGCACATTTGCTCCAGCTCCTTTCCAAGGCTGTACTCCATCTCTATCTGGAAATCATTTTCCAGTTTTTCAATTTTATCTCCCGTTCTCAAAGACGGAGACAGAAGTACATTCAGCATCCTCGTTAGCTCCTGCCCGTCTTCCGCCCCGTCACACAAACAAATGCAGATCACTGACAGCTTGTCATAGCTGCCTGGACGATCCGGAATCCCCGGTACAATATCCTTCTTTCCGATTGAATATATGGAAATGGCATTTCCTATGTACTTTGGGGCATTCATACAAATCCATATGGAGTAAACCTTCTTTATACTGTCATAATCTGAACCTGTAAATTCCGTTCCCAATTGCGATGAAATCAGCCTGGCCCCATAAAATATTCCCCGTGTAACAAGGTTATAACCCGGATAAAATTCTTTTTGTGCTTCAATATTGATGATCAGCTTAATCTCTGTTTTTCTCCGGGCGGGAATGAGCATGTGAAGCCGTATATCAAAATAAATGGCTCCTTCATCCGGCTGCTGTCTTCGTTTGCATCTCCGACCACCTGCTCCGGCAGTCTGTTCGTCCTTCCAGGCTCCACCCGCACGTTGGACACTTCAGGCTCTCCGCATATACATGCTTTTATCTGAGATACAGACAGCTCCTGACACTCCTGCACTGTGCGCTTCAATATCCAGGCAAGGATCGTCCTGTTTGACAGCACTTTCTTACACTGGGCGTCATACTGAGACTTTCCTTCTGCCAGCGCGATATCCTCCGCAAGCATATTTCTCATAGGCAATTTCCTTTCTTCAATTATAGCGAAATTTACTACATGTCACAAGGCTGATATTCTGCTTCAGAAGCCGAAGCAAAAGAACGACCAATTCATAATCAAGCGGCTTATGAACGGCGAAATGCCATGCCGCTTAAGATAGTATTAACATAACACAATTCTGAGAAAACGTCAAGCAGCTTGCGCTGGCATGAAGTGTCGACCAGATCTACTACGCCATGCCGACTTCCACTACGCTTCGCTCCGTGTCAGTCTCGGGCGTTCGCCCTATGGAAATCAAAAAGGATGCAGCCACTTTCATGCCAGCATGAAGTGTCTGCATCCTTTCCGATTTCCGCATGGCTCATTGCCATCAGATATTCCAATGTTTATCTCGGGAGGTTTTTAGGCGGGTCATGGCGCGGGCCAGGGATGCCTGGGACAGGTAGTATTCCTGGATGCTCTGCTTCTGGCGCAGGCGCTCCTCAGCTCTCTGGCGGGCTTCCTCAGCTCGCTTTACATCAATGTCCTCAGGCCGCTCCGCCGAGTTCACAAGGACGGAAACACGGTTGTTGATGATCTCAGCAAACCCCCGGGACACAGCGGCTGTGATCCATTCGCCCTCAGGAGTCTTCAGATGGAGCTCCCCGTTTACCACTGCCACGATCATGTTTTCATGATGGGCCAGGACACTGAACTCTCCGTCCTCAATGGGAAGGATCAGGTTCTGGCATTTTCCCTCGTAAAAAACCTTATCGCTGGATATAACCTTCAAAAAAAATGTGTTCATCTAATTTCACTCCTTCTGCCGGACAAAAGGCACTGCGCGGCCGCGCTTAAGCCTGCTCAGTCTTTGCCTTCTCGATAACCTCGTCAATAGTTCCGACATTAAAGAACGCATTCTCCGGATACTCATCCATCTCGCCGTCGATGATAGCCTTAAAGCCGCGGATGGTCTCCGACAAAGGCACATATTTTCCCGGTGTTCCGGTAAATGTCTCAGCCACAGAGAAGGGCTGTGACAGGAACCTCTGGATCTTTCTGGCCCTGCTGACTGTCAGCTTATCCTCCTCTGACAGCTCCTCCATACCGAGGATAGCGATGATATCCTGCAGCTCCTTATACTTCTGGAGAATCTCCTGCACCCTTCTGGCCACTTGGTAATGCTCCTCGCCCACCACGTCAGCCTCCAGAATACGGGAGGTGGACTCCAGCGGATCTACAGCCGGATAGATACCCTGCTCCACGATCTTTCTGGAAAGAACTGTGGTGGCATCCAGATGGGAGAATGTGGTAGCCGGAGCCGGGTCTGTCAGGTCGTCCGCAGGCACGTACACAGCCTGCACAGATGTGACTGACCCGTTCTTCGTGGAGGCGATACGCTCCTGGAGAGCGCCCATCTCATTTGCCAGAGTGGGCTGATATCCCACGGCTGACGGCATACGTCCAAGAAGGGCAGACACCTCAGAACCGGCCTGTACAAAACGGAAAATATTGTCAATAAACAGCAGCACGTTCTGGTGCTCCTCGTCACGGAAATACTCAGCCATAGTAAGCCCTGTCTCCGCCACTCTCATACGGGCTCCGGGTGGTTCGTTCATCTGTCCGAACACAAGGGCCGTCTTATTCAGGACTCCTGACTCGCTCATCTCTGTCCAGAGGTCATTTCCCTCCCTGGAACGCTCGCCCACGCCGGTAAAGATAGAATATCCGCCGTGCTCCGTGGCGATGTTGTGGATCAGCTCCTGGATCAGGACTGTCTTTCCCACACCGGCGCCTCCGAACAAGCCGATCTTTCCGCCCTTTGCGTAGGGGGTCAGAAGGTCGATGACCTTGATGCCTGTCTCCAGCACCTCCACAGCCGGGCTCTGATCCTCAAAGCTGGGAGCCTTTCTGTGGATTACCCAGTGTTCTGAATCCTCCGGAATCTTCTCCTTATCGTCGATGGTTTCTCCCAGCACGTTGAAAAGTCTTCCAAGGGTCTGCTCGCCAACCGGAACCTTGATACCCTCCCCGGTGGCTGTCACCTCCATCCCTTTGTAGAGGCCGTCGCTGGAAGCAAGCATGATGCAACGCGCAACATTGTTTCCAACATGCTGAGCCACCTCCATGACACAGCGCTTTCCACCGTTGTCCACTTCCAGTGCATCCTTGATAAATGGAAGATCTTCCCTGCTATCGAACTCAACGTCTACAACAGGTCCCATGACCTGTACAATTCTTCCTTTTGTCATAGTGTTTTATCTCACTTCCTTTTCTGTGCGTTGGCACCGCCGATCACCTCTGTCAGCTCCTGGGTGATGTCCGCCTGCCTTACACGGTTATAGGTTACATTTAATTCATTCAGCATATCCGTGGCGCTGTCCGTGGCATTCTGCATTGCCTGCATACGGGAATTCTGCTCGCTGCAGTAAGACTCCACGAGGCAGCCGTAAATGATGCCGATCAGATAGTTGGGGACAATATTGTCCATGACCTTGTGGGCGGAGGGGTACAGGGTGACTGCCTCTCTGTACACGCCGGCCATGGCCGCCATCTTGTCGGACGCAAAGTTGACTCTCTGCAGAGGCAGAAGCTTGATCTGCTGCGTCTCAGCCTGGAGCGCGTTTTTCATCCGGGTGTAGATGATATAAATGTCATCCAGCTCTCCCGCCTCAAAAAGCTCCACCATCTTGACGGCGATCACTCTGGCCCGGTACAGGTTCGGATCCTGCACGGTATACTTGAATTCAGAATCCAGCTCATCCTCTCTCTTAGAGAAATACTGCCTTCCCACTTCACCCAGGACAAACATCTTGTGTTTTCCCGGCTGCCCGATCAGCTCCTCCGCCATCTTCAGCACATTGTGGTTGTATGCCCCGGCAAGACCTTTATCCGCCGTGATGACAATACATCCGACCTTCCTGTCCTTTGCCGGGATCTTCTCCCTGCGGTCAAAGAAATGGCTGTGCATATCCGGCACGTGCCGCAGGATCCGGGTGATCTCCGCCTGCATGGCGTAGAAAAAGGGCTCTGTGTCCGCCAGCTTTTTCTTCGCCTGCTTCATCTTGGAGGAGGAAATCAGGTACATGGCGTTGGTGATCTTCTTTGTCTCCTGGATGCTGGCCATCCTCTCTTTCAATTCTCTTGCATTTGCCATAATAACACCTGCTTACCTTTTCTCTTTAAATTCCTTTGCGGCATTTAAAATCTGCTCTGTCAGCTCATCATCCAGGATCTTCTTCTCCTCAATGGTCTGACAGATCTCAGGATGACTGTTCTCAAAAAATGCAAGCATATCTGTCTGGAACTGTTTTACCTTGTCTGTATCTACATCCAGCATGAGCTTGTGGGTGGCTACGCACAGTGTGATAACCTGCTCGTGAAGGCTCAGCGGATTTCCAAGAGGCTGCTTCAGAAGCTCTGTCAGGCAGCTTCCGTATTTCAGCTGGGTCTTTGTGACATCGTCCAGATCCGAGCTGAACTGGGTAAAGGACTCCAGCTCCCTGGCCTGAGCCAGGTCGATACGCACGCTTCCGGACGCCTTCTTCATAGCCTTAGTCTGGGCAGCGCCTCCCACACGGGACACAGAAAGTCCCACGTTGACAGCCGGACGCATACCGGCGTTGAAAAGGTCGCTCTCCAGGAAGATCTGTCCGTCCGTGATGGAGATCACGTTTGTCGGAATGTAGGCGGAAACATCTCCCGCCTGGGTCTCAATGATAGGCAGCGCCGTGATGGAACCGCCCCCCGCCTTCTCGCTCAGGCGGCTGCTTCTCTCCAGCAGTCTGGAGTGGAGATAGAAGACATCTCCGGGGTACGCCTCACGTCCCGGAGAGCGTCCCAGCAGCAGGGAAATGGCACGGTAGGCCACCGCATGCTTGGACAGATCGTCGTACACGATCAGCACGTCCTTTCCCTGATACATAAAATATTCCGCCAGCGCGGTTGCCGCATAGGGCACAATGTACTGCAGCGGCGCGCACTCGCTGGCCGTTGAACAGAACACCGTAGTGTAGTCCATGGCGTCGTGGGACCGCAGCGTGTTTACAAGCTGGGCCACTGTGGATGCCTTCTGTCCAATAGCCACATAGATACAGATCACATCCTTCCCCTTCTGGTTGATGATGGTGTCTGTAGCAATGGAGGTCTTGCCCGTCTGCCTGTCGCCGATGATCAGCTCACGCTGTCCACGGCCGATAGGGAACATGGAATCAATGGAGAGGATGCCTGTCTCCAGCGGCACGCTGACTGATTTTCTCTCCACAATTCCGGGCGCCTCCTCCTCCACCGGACGGTATCCGTCCGCCTTGATCTCGCCTTTTCCGTCTATAGGGGAACCGAGGGCGTCCACAACCCTTCCAATGTAACCCTCTCCCACGGGGATACCGGCTTTCTTTCCGGTACGGGCTACCTTTGTCCCCTCTCTGATATCGGAGTCGTCTCCAAACAGGATACAGCTCACTTCATTTGTCTTGATATCCTGCACCATGCCCTTCAGCCCTGTCTCCAGGGTGACGATCTCACCGTACATGGCATGGTCTATTCCATAAACGGAGGCAATTCCATCTCCAACAGAGACAACATAGCCAACTTCCTGGTCTCTGCTGATCACATCATAATTTTCTATCTCTTCCTTAATGATAGAGATAATCTCATCTGAGTTGATCGAACTCAAGTTTTTCACCTCCAGGTCAATTTTTGTTCTAATCGTTTCAGCCGTCCCTGCATGCTGTAATCATACTCCCGGCCATTCACAAGGAGAAGAAATCCGCCGATCAGCGACGGCCTCTCTTCCATCTCCCAGACCACGCCTTTCGCGTGAAATTCTCTGCGCACAAACTGCTCCATACCCTTTTTCTGTTCCTCGGTGGGCGGAACCACATAGGCCAGGTGAGCGGTTACGATGCCGGCCATCTCATTTTTATACTGATGATATGCCCTGAAAATCTCCTGCATGATGCCGGCCTTCCCGTAGTCTGTGGCCACCTTCAGGAAATTCCGTATTCTCTCGTCAAAGATCCGGTCAATGACCTTATGTTTCTGGTCTTTTGTCACGATAGGACTTTCCAAAACCGAGACAAGAGCGGGGGCCTCTGAAAATATCTCTTCCGTCCCCCCGATCACTTCCTCCGGGAGCTCCATGTCAAACAGCACCCTGGCATAGCGGATCGCCGCCATAGAGCAGTACGCAGTTTTATTTGTCTTCGCTGTCTTCATGGGGATCACCTGCTTCTTTCAGAAATTGGTCGTAGACAGCCTGGCTGCCCTTCTCGCTGCAGCTGTCCATCATGATCTTCTTTGCAGCGTCCATGGCAAGCCCCGCGACCTCTGTCTTCATCTGTCTCAGTGTCTGTTCTCTCTCAAGATCAATGGTCTCCCTGGCTGTCTTCATGATCTTTCCGGCCTCGTTGTCCGCATCCTTCAGTATGCGGTCATACTCCTTCTTAGCGTCTGCTTTGGCCTGCTCGATCATACGCCGGGACTCATCCTTTGCTCCGCTCAAGGCATCCTCATACTGACTTTTAAGCTCCATTGCCTTGGCCTGCTGGTCGTTGGCATTCTGGATACCGTCAGCGATCATCGCCCTGCGCTTCTCCATGATATTCATGATCGGACCGATCAGAAATTTGCGCAGCAGCAGATAGAGAATGACCAGGTTTATCATTTCCAGGACAAAATTAAAGTCTAAACTCAGCACTTTCTAGTACCTGCCTTTCCTGTAATCCAACTTCATGTTCTGACAATATTTCTACTGAAGGAAGAAGATCACAAGAAGGCCGATGATGAAGCCGTAGATAGCTGTTGCCTCCGCAAGGGCACATCCAAGGATCAGTGTCTTGCTGATCTTGCCCTCAGCCTCAGGCTGTCTCGCAATGGCCTCTGCTGCCTTTCCTGTTGCGATACCGATACCTACACCTGCTCCAATACCTGTAAGTACAGCGATAGCTGCTCCGATTGCAATAATTGTTCCTGACATAATCTTCAATCTCCTTTTCTTTTAATCTCTTTGCTTACTATTCCATCTCTTCATTCATAAACAGGGCAGTCAAAAATACAAACACATACGCCTGCAGAAGTCCGTCGAATATATCAAAATAGAAACTCAACGGAATAGGTACTAATAATGGAACCACCGCTTTGACCAGCTCCATTACCACAAATCCTCCCAGCATGTTGCCGAAAAGCCGCATACACAGCGACAGGGGGCGGATAAAGACCTCCATCACCATGATCGGCGCAACAAAGGGAACGGGCTTGGCAAAATGTCCAACCCAGTGTTTCAGGCCGTTTCTGTGTATGCCCGAATACTCAATGAGGAGCATACTCATAATGGCCAGCGCTGCCGTCACATTCAGATCCTTTGTGGGCGGTTTAAAGCCTACCAGTCCGATCACATTGGAAACCGCAAGGTAGAGGGCCACGGTAATCAGATAAGGGATATAGCGCCTGTTTTCTTTTCCAATGATGCCTTCAAAGAAATCCTGCGCCCATCCGACTGCTGACTCCAGCGCAAGCTGGACTTTCCCGGGATTTTCCACTTTTAAGTTTCTAACAAAGATGACAGACAGGACCGTCAGGACCGCCATGATGATCCACGTCACAACAATGGACTCATTCACGGAAATACCGCCGAAAACGGGGATCTCAAAAACCGGCGTACAATTCAGTTCTTCCATCAGTTTTTCAGTTAATTCTCCCGTATTATCCCCTTCCTTCTCTTATTTTTTTCTTGTGAATATTACTGCTAACAAATTCATTTGTCAACAAATTTTGCTTTTAGCTTTCGCCCCGGATTTTCATTGTTTTTTTATGGATTTTTTCTGCTTTTTTTCTTTCTTTCCGCACAAAATTATGTGTTTTTTGCAAGGAAAATCGCCTTATCCGCAAATGCATTTTTTTCAAGATTATTTTTTACCAATTTATCACTTTTTTAAATTTTCATTTTCGGCATTTCGATGCATTTTCCCCTGTCATATTTTTTCAACGATATGCAATACCGCTATGTTCACCCACAAATTCCGGGGGGATTTCCCTGTTTTTTACAAACTGCCGTCCCGTCGCAGCGCTCTGCTACATCTCCGGCTGTGCCGCCTCCATCAGAATACAGCCTTCCGGGAAGGCTTTTCTGAACAGGAAACGCACCAGCGGCCCAGCGATCAAAAGCTGGAAGGGCAGCGCCATGACAAAGTTCTTCGGAATGTTTGTCAGCCAGATGGAGAGCACCGGGCTCCACTGTCCTGTCCTCACGCAGGTCTCCGCCGCCCCGTAGAAGGACATGATGATAACCATGGGCACTACCATGCAGCTGGACACAGCGATGACTGTCTTCAGAGGGCTGGGAACTCCGGGCTTCACCAGATAGCGGAAGGCAAACCCCTTGGCCAGCCCCGACACAAGGAACCAGTCGCAGGCCATAGCGAACACGTAGGCGATGGGAAGGCCCATCCAGGCGTCCTTAAGGACAGACAGGGAAAGCTCTCCCTGATGGATTGCTACATTATAGATGCTCATCCACAGCACCATTGTAAAACACATCAAAACTGTATAAATCAGACTCTCTCTCTTATTCTTTGGCATATTTTTCCTCCTGTTGCTTCTATAATAATGATTCAGTGTGCTGCCAAAAATGCCTGCACATTTTTGCTGTACTATCTTATCACCCGGGCGCCGGTGCAAATAAGTGGGATTTTCAAATTCAGCAGAAAGAATATATAGTCGATCATTTCAGCTCAGATCAGACAAATTTTACACAAACGAAAGATCTTTTTTCTCTTCTTTTCACAGGAAAAACTGTCATTTTGCACAAAAACAGATCCTCCGCCACACCATCCGGCAAGGCAGAGGACCTGCGGTTTTCTCTACTCTTCATATTGTTCCAGCAGCACAAGAGGTTCTCTTCTTAAATTCCTGTACGCAAATCCTCCGATGACTGCCACAGATACTACCGCAACAGTCACAGCAGCCGGTATCACTCCGCAAAGGGGCAGGTTCACATCTGTCTCTTCCTGATCTGTTTCCCCCTGCGCCTCCTCCAGTCCGGCAGAAAGGCTGCTCTGACTGTACATAGTATTATAATCCGTCTCCTGTCCGGCCTCTTTCGAGATCAATGCGACACCCGCTGCACCGGCCACGCCTCCAGCAATAATCCCAGCCACCACCAGAAGCATCATCCCCGACATCAGAGAGAGCGCGCATCCCCTCCTTGTCATTCCCAGGCACCTCTCGATGGCCGTTCTCTGTTCCTGTCTCCCGATAAACAGGTAGCCAAAAAGCAGAAGCACCAGCACAGTCATCAGGACTCCTCCTGCCAGAAATGTATACGAGCTGATCTTTCTGTTTTCTATTCCCTCCTGCATGTCCGAATACCCATTGTCATAGAAACGTATCTTTAGGTCATCATATCCAAGCTGCTGAAATCCCTTCATATATTTCGCTATCGTGCCGTTTGGTATCTGGAAGGATGTATTGTCCGCGCGCATAGGACTGGCTTCCACGATATTTTCCGACCAGCCGCCCTCCACCAGCATCCCGGGGATGATGATCTCATTGAAGGCAATCGCATCGTCTGCAAAATCCCGTCTTGTATCCTGCGCATAGATCCCCACGATCTCACACGTCTCTTCGGCAAATGGCTGATAGAGCTGTCCATCGGCATCAATCAACGAAAAGCCCCCCGCAATCCCGCTGCCGGATGGCGGATACACATTCGCCGGAGAAACATAATTCGCATAGATCAAAGGGAGAGTGATCTTATCTCCCACCTGCAGCCCGTTCATTTTCGCAAACAGGTCAGGCACGAGACATACCGATGCCCCTTCTTTATACTCCCCCTCTGTAAACTCTCTCCCCTCTTCCACATAGGCATTTCCCTCATAAAATCCTCTGAGAAGCCTCAGATCATCTACCGGCTGTACCGGGACTGTATTGACCAAAAGATACTGCTCATCCAGCACTGCCAGCCACTGTCTGCCTTTCTCCGTCTCATAAAAGCCGTCCGTAACCTCATCGATCTTCAGCCCCTCAAAGCTGCCCGTCACCTGCTCTCCCTGTGCAGTGCACTGGGTTGAGCGAAGCTCAGAAAAGGTATATTCCGACGAAAAATCCTCATCATTTCCTGTGTCATGCCGGGTCATACCAGATACAAGACTCACAATATATGTCTTTCCCTTCTCCAGGACGGGCGGGTCAGGATTATAGTGATCACAGATCCACAGATCTCCCAGGAACAGGTTTTCATTCCCCATCAGCAGACGCTTGACCCGCACCTTGACAGGAGCCGCCTTACCGGTCCACAGCGGTTCCACCTCTGCAATGATAGAGCGATTGCCTGACTCCATCATGTAGTCAAAATCATACCCGTCCTCCGTGTTGTAAAGAACATACTCCGGCATATAGGCGCCGAAGAAAACCCGTTTCTTTGGCTTTTGGATATAATCAGCCCCCTCAAAGTCAAGCTCTTCCGGATCAATCCACCTGCCATCATAAGCAGAAGGGCAAGCGGGTAAAACGCCTGCAAAAACCGCATGTTTTTTTCTACATTTTCCAAAGCCTCCAAATAGGCGCTGTCATCAATAACAAGGGCATTTCCCTTATAGTATCCTGCCGCCCCGCTTCCGTCAGTCACTTCCATAAATCCCGCTTGATCCATTTCCCGCTTAAAGGCATCAAGATGTTTCCCGCTCTCCAGGGCAAAGCTCATCCTGGAAGGCATGTAGACAGCCCCATTTTCCTCAAACCAGCTCCGCACTGCCCGCAAAGGGCACAGCAGTGCCCCTTCGGCGGCCATGTCCCCGCTCCCGACAATTTCCATCCTCACAGTGCCGAGGGGCTCTGCCGTCAGCCCCAGAGCATCCTCTGTCTCTGTGTAGTAAAACATCTGCGCACACAGTGTATCTCCTATCTTCAGTCCATTTTCAGAAAGAAATCTGTCGTCCGCAATGCAGCAATCCTGCCGCTCCCCTTTCAGGAAAGTCTCTTCATTCATGCCCGGCTCCCACGCAAGATCCCTGTCCCTAAGCTGTGCGGCCGCAAGACAGTTTATCCCCTTTGCCTGTACATAGGTTTCCGCTTCACCCGCCGTCCCGCAAAGATCCACGCTTTCCTGAAGTTCCGAAATATAAGGGCTCTCTCTCAAAGCAGAAGCATACTGTTCTCCGATTTTCAGGCCGGAATTTACTCCTCCATTGTAGTTCCAGACCTCTCCGCGGATTGTATAAATCTGATCCAGCTCATCTCGCTGCTGCCTGCAGCTGTCAATGTTTGCCTGGTAAAAAGCCGCAAGAGAAATAGAAACTATACACACAAGAATATTCAGGGCACTTTTTTGTTTCTGCCTGCCGATATTGCGGACGATCATATGGACTGCCTGGAAAAATTTCATCCTTCCCGGCTCCATGTGCACCTCCGCTCTCTCAGCCTCCGGCGAGCAACATCTTCTGCACAAAACCAGGTATTTCTTTCCGTCTCGTATATCCGATTTTCTCAGCCGAACTGTTTTCGCTTCGTATTTTTCTCCATCCAGAAGAAATACCACTCCCTTTTCCCCTTTTATTCTCTGTATATCCAGCCCGTTCGCTTCCCCGTATTTTTCCACCTCTTTTATAATGTCTTTTGGATGTTCTGCTTTTCTTTCGACATGGAAACAGATTTCTCTCTTTTCTTCCATCCGGGCTACCTTCCTGTAGTCCTCCACGATCCTGGCGAAAACGCTTCCCTGTCTCTCCATCTCCTCCATCTGGTTCAGGCAGGCATCTACATTGAATTTCTCGTCTCCTTCCTTCCGTATTCTGTCACACATGTCCACTGCCGCTTTCAGCTGTCTCTGGCGTGCCAGAAGGAGCTCTCGCTGTCTTGCTACCGCCTCGGTAATGGTCTCCTCTTGCTCCAGTACTCTGCGTATATCTTCCAGCGGCATATCCAGCATGCGGAGCATTTTAATGATCTTCAGAGCTTCCACATCTTCTTCTGAATAAATGCGGTACGCATTTCCCTTATCACGCTCCGGATGAAGCAGTCCCGCCTTCTCATAATAGCGGATATTCTGGCGAGTGACCCCTGTCTCTTTTTCCACCTGCTGGGTGTTCACGCTCCCCACCTCCCTGTCTCTATATAAATCAATCATATCATAAAGTGTATAGCGGTCATACAGTCAAGGAAATATGCTCTCTTTTAGATTTCATTTATCTTTACTTTAGATGTTTTTTATATTTTTTTCGTTTCTTTTTGAAAGAAAACACATTTTGAACACATTTTCTCTTTATAATAAAGGACAGATAGTTGAAGAACACATCAACTATCTCCCCCCTCATAAAGTAGACGCATCGAAGGGTCCTCCCCTTCGATGCACCACACTTTACTCTCATTCCTTTAATAGTTATAAAAACAGACAGACCCGTCGGCCGCAGCGGCCGGCGGGTTTTTCCGTTGTCCCTTCCCGGCGCGGCACATCCGGGCAGGAAAGCCCGCGGCTGTGCCGCGCAGACTCTGTAGCCTTTACAGACGGTTTTTAGATTTTCTTAATCTCGCTTTAAGAAATTTTCGTGTTCTTTAAGTTTTCCTCCATACTTTGGACATATTTTCCCTCTATAATAAAGGTCAGATAGTTGAAGAACACATCAACTATCTTCCCCCCTCATTAAGTACAGATGCCAGACAACAGGCATCACACTTTACTCTCATTCCTTTAGATAACTATAACAACGACGAAAACCCGCCGGCCGAAGGGCCAGCGGGTTTTCGCTGTCTTCAGAACATATTTTCCAAAAATGATTTTCCAGATCACAGCAGGTCGATCTTCAGCACCCGGTCCACAGAAAGCCCCGGAAGATACCGGTATGGATAGGCCCCTGACTCAAAGAGGAGGTACATGGTTCCCCCGTCCATGCAGATCTGCTCCAGCATATAGGGAAGGCGTATATCCTCCAGCGCCATCTCATCCGTGAAATCACGGATCCCGTCCGACACCTGATAGGCTGCCAGCCGGGAGGGAACAATACCCATGGAATAGGACAGGAAAAGAATGTCTCCCAGAAAGGTCATGCCCTGGGCATAGGGGGAGATCTTCAGATCCTCTTCCTCCGCCACCCCCTGTCGGATCCTGGACGTGCGGTGCTCTATGGGAACGCTCTGAATATTTCCGTCATCCTGCACCTCATACTTCTTGATGGTGCTGTCCTCCTTTGTGGAATAGTAGCCCACATACAGATAAGGCGCCTGATAGGCCATAAAGGAGCTTCTTGGTATATCCAGGATGTTATTTACATGGAGGAAGCTGATGGGCTTCCAGCTCTCGGAAAAATCATACTCCTCTATGCTCTCCATGGCCAGGGCGTTCACCTGGGCAATGCCGCTGCGGCTCCCGCACACCCACAGATTATTGTTCTGGGCGTCGTAAGCAAGACTTCCCACATGGGCCTTGCCCGGCAGGACGATCTCCTTGACAAATTCGTGAATCTCCTTGTCGATCATGAAGATGACCGAATTGTGGGTCTTTGACTGGCAGTAAGCGCTGATAAAGAGATACCGCTCCGACACGGCGATCCCCTGGGGTGTCATACTCGTACAGATGGAAAAACTCTCTGCCCTGTTGTTGGTCAACGTCCGGGCAGACTCAAGGCCGGGTATCACATACGTTCCGCTGTCCGGCTCATCTGCATGGGCAAGGACAGCCTCCTCATAGAGTCCGCTGTATGGCTCCAGGCGCTCTGAAAATTCTTCCAGCGTGTACAGGGAGCTCTCTGTATTTGTGCTGACTGCATCTGTCTCCGGCTCCACCTTCCCCATCCAGCTAAAGATCGCCCCTATATATCCGGCCGGGATCAGAATGAGCACAAGGCAGACTGCCAGCACTCTTCTTTTCCATTTTGTCTTTTTCCGTTTTTTCCTGGTCTCTTTATCCTTCATGTTCAATCTGCCTTTCCATCTGACATTATTATACCTCATTCCGCACAGACTTTTCTCTGTAATGCGATAAAAAAGAGCAGAAAAAAACCGCCGACCCCAAGGCTTCTACGTCCTTAAAATCAGCGATTTTTGAATGCGCGATCAGGGGTTCGAACCCTGGACACCCTGATTAAGAGTCAGGTGCTCTGCCAGCTGAGCTAATCGCGCATCTTTTATTTTCTGTCGAGTCACTCCTCAACGCAAGAAATATTATATAACAGTTCCTCGAATAATGCAAGCAGTTTTTTTAATTTTTTCTTCTTTTTTTCTTTATGCCCGCATATATATACTTTATAACAATACAACCGGCCACATCCGGCCGGCCCGGACAAGGAGGGACAAGCATTGCTTCAGATCTGCAGACGGAGGGATTTCCTCTATATGCTCTCGGCGGCGCTCCTGGGAAGCGCCTTTCATTTCCTGTATGATTTTTCCGGCAAAAATCCTTTTGCCGCGCTCATTTCACCAGTCAACGAGTCCGTGTGGGAGCATTTAAAGCTCCTGTTTTTCCCCATCCTACTCCTGACTGTAGTGGAGTATTTCATCCGGCGTCCCAATCCCCGGGCTCTGTTCGGCGCCAGGCTGGCAGGCGTCACAGCCGGCATGGCCATCATTGTAGTTTTATACTATCTGTACACCTTTATCCTGGGGAGGGATTTCTTCGTGGCCGACATCCTCATCTTCCTGATCGGAGTCTGCTTTTCCTACGTCATCTCCGGCCACCTGCTCCGGAGCTTCCGCCAGGCTGACCCCATGCTCATTTTCCTGGGCTGGCTCCTCATCGCCCTCCTGTTCTTCTCTTTCACCTGTTTCCCGCCGGATCTTTTTCTCTTCTATCCGTCCCAGAGCGGTTCCGCCTGAGGCCTGTCTGTTTTTCACAGGAGAATACTCTGACAAAAGCAGGATTTCCCTAGCCTGCGCCGGAGAATTTCCACAGCCAACGGAACAATTGACACAATGGAGCGGGGCTGGCGACACAACAGGACACCAGTAACTGCAAAAGCAGACGTAATACTTTTAAAAAGTATTACGTCTGCTTTTGCAATATTATTCACCTGTGAAAAAATTCTTAATTCTTGTGAGCAGGCCGTCTTTGAATCCGCCCTCATTGACTGTGCTGTCAGTGATGACATCGGATCCAAGGGCCTCATCGTTTGTGTCGCTAAGAATGCCGTCGTTTGATCCCACAAAGAAGGTCTTGACGGAATTCCAGATGTTGGAGAGCACGCCGCTGTCTCCGGTCAGATTATTCAGCGTGTCCTTCAGAGCATTCACGTCGTAATCGTACTGGGAAATCTTTTCCATCAGGGCCACTACCTGGTCTCTCTGGTCATCTGTCAACGTGATATCGTTATCTTCCGCAATATTGTCAACAGCCTCTCCGATTTCCTCCGGATCAGTCAGTCCCTCATCGATGACCTCTGTCTTGACATCCTTGATGACCTCTGTGGCCTTCTCCTGGCCTACGCTGTCAGCCAGGTCGCCTGTCGTCACGAGCTCCTCCATGGCGGCTTCCTTCTGTCCCTCGTCCAGTTCCTCGCCGCTGGCTGTCTCGTAGGCCATGATAATACCTGTCAGGGCTCCGGTGCCGGACACCTCAAAGGGGCAGGCCGCGATGACATTGCAGTTCTCCATACCCGCTGTGGTCAGGGTACTGGCGATCATAGCGCTCGTCACAAAGTTCAGGTTCGCCGTCTTCACCTTGATGCCGCCGGAGTCTGTGGGCTCCACATAGGCACAGCTGTTTGTGGTAGGTCCGATCTGCTCGTCTGTGGCAATCCCCTCCATGTACTGCACCTCGTCCGCATGTGTGACGACAATAGTCTGTACTTCATCCGGAGATGTGCCAAAATACTCGTACATGGAAGCTCTCTGCTCCTCATTTAAGTTCTCGCCGAGAGTGACCACCTTTCCGCTGTCCGTGTTTCCCTCGGAGGTATCTGTATCCTCTTCTTCTGCATCTGTGTTCTCATCTGCAGCATCGTCCTTCTGCTGTTCATCCTCTGTCACAGTGCCGTCCGCGCTTCCTGTTCCCTGTCCGGTTCTGTCTGTATCTTTACTGCTCTGCCCGGTTCCGTCAGATGTGGTTCCGCCTGTCACGTCACCTCCGCTATTCGTTCCGCTCTGGGAACCCGTCTCCCCGGAAGTGCTGCCCGTTCCGTCTGTACCGCCTGTTCCTGACTCTGCGCTTCCCGCATCCTGCGAGGTGCTCCCCGTCTCTGAGGCAGACACTGCCATGGGAATGCCAGATGTCATCATTACCGCCGCCATAAGAAGTGGCAAAACTTTCTTCATTTTCATAGTCCGTTCGGTTAAAAAACCTTGTCTCCCTTTTTAATTATTTTCTGGCCGATGCAGCGCCGAAACGCGCCGACGCTAATCTTTACCGTACTCAATATAACACATTCCGGCCGGATTGTACACGAAACTTTTCTTAAAAATGGACGAAGAAAAAAGAAAGGAACTGCCCCTCAGAGCAATTCCTTCAGCCTTTTTTCCAGTATTTTCTCTCCGGTGGTGCCCTTCATGGAGGCCTCCACCGCGCCCCCTTTCACAAACAGAAACGCAGGCACAATGTCTGCCCCGCAGGCGGCCGCAAGGCGGGGATTTTCCGCCACCTCCACCTCGCAGAACTTGATCCTTCCTCTGTATTTTTTCTCCAGCTCCTCCACAATAGGCTTTGTCATGGAGCATTTCGGACACCATCTTTCGTAAAACATGACAACTACAGCCCCCTTCTCTCTCAGGACCTCTATATCAAAGCTCTCCTCTGTCAGGTGATACATCAGAACATCCTTTCCGCTCTCCTGGGTCAGCATCTGGGATTGAGTATGCGGTACACCTCTCGCATAGATCTGTGAAAGCAGTCAATGAGACGGTTTCTCTTTCTGAGCCGGTACATTGTGCAGCTCCACCTGGAGATACCTCCCGGTCTTCTCTTCCCCATATGCCAGTCTCCTTCGCAAAATCTTCTCCCTATATAGTATGCAGAAGGGTTCCGCCTATTGACTTTCCCCCTCCCGGAAGGATCTCTGCCTTCCGGCAATCAGCTTGCAGATGGGATTTCCCTTTGCAGAAAATTTTTCTTCATACTCTGTCATCACATTTCCTCTGTTCATGTCCGGGTCGCTGTGAAGATCCCAGGTGCTCATGAGCACTCTCCAGCCGGCCTCGTCCGCCTCCTCCAGAGAAAACCGGAACAGATCCTGGTTGTCAGTCTTAAACTCTACCCGGCCCTCCGGCGCCAACACCTGGTCGTACCTGACAAAAAATTCCCTGGATGTGAGTCGCCGTCTGGCATGCCTCTTCTTGGGCCAGGGATCAGAGAAATTGAGGTAAATGCCCCGCACCTCCCCCTTCTCAAACACCTCGCCGATCTGAGCCGCATCCATGCAGATGAACCGGATATTTTCCAAAGCCCGGCTGTCCGCCTCCAGCTTGTCCAGCCTCTCCACCGCCCGGAGAAGGACACTGGAATACCTCTCGATACCGATATAGTTCCGATCTGGATGCCGGGCCGCCATCTCTGTGAGGAACTGCCCTTTTCCCATGCCAATCTCTATATAGACAGGGTTGTCATTTCCAAAGACTTCCTTCCACCTGCCCTTTAACTCCTTCTCATTTTTGATCACTTTATCGTGGGCCTCCAGCACGCTCTCTGCCCGCGGTATATTTCTCAGACGCATTTTGTCTGTCTCCTTTCCTCTTTTAATCAGATAGAGAAAGCTCCCTTCCCCTGCCCTCTCATCATGACATCTCGCTCATCTCCCGGCATTGCCGCTCGATGGTCTCCGCCACGGTCGGCGCTAATCGAACGTCCTCCGGGCGTATCACACCAAAATACAGGCGGATGGATCTCTCCTTCCGCCTGTAGATCATATCATAACTCTCTCTAAAATTCAAAGATTGCCACTCCGTAGGGAGGCAGCTTGTAGGCAAATGAGTAGGGCCTTCCGTCGCACTCGGACTTCACAGCCTTGTAGACCTTGGGCCTCACCTCGCCCTTTCCGCCGTACTGCAGGTCATCACTGTTCATGATCAGCTTGTACTGCTTCCTCCTGGGAACACCCACCCGGTAGTCGTCCCTGGCCATGGGGGTGAAATTGATGACAAAGAGCAGATTCTTCTTGCCGCCTTTTCCGTGGCGCATGAAGCTGTAAATGCTCCTGTCCCTGTCGTCCGCGTTGATCCACTCGAATCCCTCCCAGGTGCTGTCCTGATCGTAGAGGGCTCTGTTCTTCCTGTACAAATGGAGCAGGTCTCTCATCCAGTTCTGGATGGCCTGGTGCTCCGGCTCCGCCAGAAGGAACCAGTCCAGCTCCCTCTTCTCGCTCCACTCCCTGAGCTGGGCGAACTCCTGCCCCATAAAGAGCAGCTTCTTGCCTGCATGTCCGATCATGAAGGCGTAGCCTGCCTTCAGGTTGGCGTACTTGTCAAATCCAAGCCCGGGCATCTTGTTCAGCATGGAGCATTTCAGATGGACTACCTCATCGTGGGAGAGAACAAGGATGTAATTCTCACTGTAGGCATAGCTCATGGCAAATGTCATCAGATTGTGGGCCCCTTTACGGAAATAGGGATCCAGCTTCATGTACTCAGTGAAATCATGCATCCAGCCCATATTCCACTTCAGGCTGAAGCCAAGGCCGTCGTCCTCCACCTTGCCCGTCACCTTGGGCCATGCGGTGGACTCCTCCGCGATCATCACCGCACCCGGATTTCTCCCCAGCACCACAGAATTCAGATGCTTGAAAAATCCGATAGCCTCTAGGTTCTTATTGCCGCCATACTTGTTGGCAACCCACTGGCCATCCTGCTTCCCGTAATCCAGATAGAGCATGGACGCCACCGCGTCTACCCGAAGCCCGTCCACATGATAATTCTCGATCCAGAAAAGGGCGTTGGATATGAGGAAGTTCTGCACCTCGTTTTTCCCGTAATCGAAAATCTTCGTACCCCAGTCCGGATGCTCTCCCTTCCTGGGATCCGCGTACTCAAATGTGGGCGTTCCATCAAAATCCGCAAGCCCGTGAGCATCCCTCGGGAAATGAGCGGGCACCCAATCCAGGATAACGCCGATCTTGTTGCGGTGCAGGTAGTTAATCATCCAGGCAAAATCCTCCGGCGTGCCGTACCGGGATGTGGGGGCAAAGTAGCCTGTCACCTGGTAGCCCCAGGAGCCGTCAAAGGGATGCTCCGCGATCCCCATGATCTCAACGTGGGTGTAGCCCATGTATTTCACATATTTCACGATCTCTTTAGCAAATTCCCGGTAATTGTAGAAGCCATCCTCATCGTCCTCTGTCAGCGGGTGTTTCTTCCAGGATCCGATATGAACCTCATAGATGGACATGGGCTCTACCGTGTGATCCCACGTCCTGCGCTTCTCCATCCACTCACTGTCCGTCCAGGAGATATGGGACAGATCCACAACTCTGGACGCCGTCCCCGGCCTCTTCTCCGCATAGTTGGCAAACGGATCCGCCTTCAGGATGTACTCGCCCTTGTAGGTCTTGATACAGTATTTGTACAGTGACATCTCCGGCAGATCCGGCACAAAGCAGGTGTAAATGCCGAGAGGCTCTCCTCTTTCCATGGGATTTGCCTCCCTGTTCCAACCGTTGAAGTCGCCCACCACGGAAACACCCTGAGCGTGGGGAGCCCAGACAGCAAAATAAACGCCCTCCTGATCTCCGTCCTTTACCCGGTGGGCGCCCAGCTTCCTGTATATCTCGTAATGGGTTCCCTGCCCGAACAGATAATGGTCAAGTTCCCCGATCTCATAAGGTTTTATGTTCTTCTTTACTGCCATGATTTCACCCTCTCATGTTCAATTTCTAATACATCTATTATACTTTATCACCCCATAAAAAGAAAGAGTTTTGAACAATCTATTTTGTCAAAACTCCTTCTTTTTTATACATTTTATACAGTTTTTAGATCTTGAAATCGTCTTCCTTCAGGATAATACGATCTGACTCGTCTGTCCCCTTCCGGAACATCCGACGGGCGAGATGCTTGACATTTGCCTTCTGGGAGTGGTCAATAGCCGCATCCATGATCTCCTTCACCTCAGCTACAGAAACAGCGTGATCCTCTCTCTGCATCACATCGATCCTGCTGTAGAGGGCCAGGATACCCATCTCATCCAGCTTGTAGCCGTTCTCCTTGGCGTAGGTCTGCCCGAAGGTAACCAGCTCGTCGTTGATAAATACCGGAAGCTCCAGCCTGGATGTAAATTTCTTCTTGAATTCCGGATTGGCTGTAAACAGTCTCTCCAGCGCTTTCTTCTGATCCTCCAGGACAAAGAGCAGTTCTCCGGTCTTCTTCTCCATCAGGATATTCAGCTCCCGGACTGTCCTTGCGTTGAGCTTTCCTGCCTTCTCGATGATGATAGCGCCGCCCCGCAGCTTCTGGATGATGTTGGGGATATCCTTCTTGTTCAGGGACTCGCCAGTCACGATAGCCACCTTGCCCTGCTTCAGGTTCCTCTGCTTCTGGATGGCCTTCACCATGTCCACAGCGAGGACTGTCTTTCCGGATCCCTTGTGGCCGATGACCAGAATGTTGCCGGTGCGGGATGTGCCGCCTCTCCTCTCTCTCCGGTCATTGTCCAGTACCTCCACGATCTGCTCGCTCATGCCCCGGACAGGAACGAAGTAGGAGAAGAGCTGCTTCTGCTCCTCCGTGAGTCCGGCCTTCAGACCGATCTCGCTGGTAGCGCTCAGGTCGTAACGTCCAGTCACCACAAATCCAGTGTCAAAGGGCACGCCGCCCTTTCCCTTCTGGATCCTTCTCTGGATCTCCTCCTCAGTGGGCTCCTCGATGACAAGCTCCTCTGTCTTTCTCGCCTGCTTGGCGGCCTCTTTCTCCGCCTTCTTCTGGGCCCTCTTCTCTTTTCTTGTCAGCTTGTGCTCAGGCTCCGCGGGAATTCCTTCCTCTTCCTCCGGCTCCTCCTCTTCATCCTCGTCGAAGAAGCCGTCATCGTAATCCTCATCGTCTATGTCGTCGTAGTCCTCATAGTCGTCTACAAGATCATCCTCGTCATAGTCGTCCTCATCATAGCCGGCTTCCTCGTAGTCATCCTCGTCATAGTCATCTTCGTCATAGCCAGCCTCGTCGTAATCATCTTCCTCGTAATCGGCCTCGTCATAGTCATCTTCCTCATAGCTGCCGGCCTCATCCGCAGGCTCCGCCGACTCCTCTTCATAGTCGTCTTCATCCTCGAAGTCTGCCTCGTCGTAATCATCCTCGTCTTCCAGATCCGCATCCTCGTAGGACTCCTCCGCAAAGGCTGCCTGGAATTCATCGTCAAAATCTGCCGGCTCATCCTTTCTGCGGGACTGTCTCTCCTCAGCCTCCAGTTCTTCCATGAGCTGTCGCAGGTCGGCTGTCATGCCGGTGACAGGATTATCCTCCTTCTCCTCCGGCTCAGTATCAGACTTCCCTGCAGGCTCATCAAGATCCTCCGGCTCATCCGCGGGCTCCTCAAAATCCGCAGCCCCGGCTGCAGGCTCCGCTGGCTCCTCTTCATAGTCGTCTTCGTCCTCATAGTCCGACTCCTCATAATCGGCCTCTTCCTGCTCCGGCTCCCGGGTCTCCTCTAAAGGCGCTTCCTCGTAATCGGCCTCCTCGGTCTCCACGATGCCGCCGGTCATCTCTGTCTCCAGCTCTGACTCAACTGTCTCTTCCTCAGCAGGTTCCTCTGCCTCCTCCTGGGGAACAGCGTTCTTCACAGCCTCCTTCAGCTCGGCTGTCACCTGTCCGGAAGCGATGCGGTCCAGAAGGGCTTCCTCCTCTTCCGCCTTCTGGCGGGCGAGGCGCTTCTCCTCGTCGGCTTTCTGCTTTGCCAGGATCCGCTCCTGCTCAGCCTGCTCCTCAGCCAACCTTCTAGCCTCCTCAGCCGCCTTCTGCTCGGCGATCCTTCTTGCCTCCTCAGCGGCTCTCTGCTGCTCCTCTATCCTTCTTGCCTCCTCCTCGCGGCGGCGCTGCGCCTCCCGCTTCTTCTCGGCAAGCTTCTCTTCATCCCGTTTCTTCTGGGCCTCGATGGCCTCGGCATTATCCTTCTGCTTTGCCTCCCAGGCCGCCAGGATCTCCTCGATCTTCATCTGGCCCGTGATGCGCATATCCTCGTCCCGCTTGGGGCTGGCCTTCTTCTCAATGTCCTCTATGTCCATGCCGCTGGCGACCTTGACGCCGTTGGCCAGAGCTTCAGCCAGGGTAGCGCCCTTGACTGTCTTACGGATAGGAGACTCCTCCTTCACTTTCCTGCGTTTTTTCCTCGGCTCCTCCGCCTCGGTCGTCTCCTCTTCAGAAGCGGCGTCCGCCTGCGCGGCCTGCTCTCTCGCTGCCCGGAGTTCATCCAGCCGGATCTCTCTTGTCTCCGCGTCGATGGTGCCGGGTGTCTCGGGAGCTCTCTGCTCAGATGGGTTCCGGGAAGGCTCCTCCTGGACTGTCTCCACTGCGTCCTCCATGCCTGTCCCGGCTTCCGGGGCCTCCTGGGCCGCAGTCTCTTCCTGCTCCTCCACAGGCGCTTCCTCCTCAGCCAGCCTGTCTCTGTGAGCGGCGTGTGTGGACGCGCCTCTCATGCTGTCGTACTTCTCCTGCTGCAGAGGAGTCAGAGGCTTGTATTTCATCTTCAGCTCCATGGCCTGATAGACATATTTTCCTTCACTGAACCAGAGGATGAGATCATCACACTCCTCCAGGCACTCTGCGGTCATGCCGGCCTCATGGTAGAGCTTTGCCAGCTCATAGGCCCATTTCTCCACATACTCCGCTTTTTTGAAATCCTCCAGTGCCTCGATCTGCTCAGACAGGGGCGCACGGCGCGCCTTCAGTATTTTATATTTTAAGATGAACTGATTGGGGTCCTTCGGCGCCAGTCTGACAAACTCTTCATAGCAGTCCGAAGCCTCATCTGTGTCATTGATCTTCAAAGCAAGTGTTCCCAGCCTGTAGACAGTCTTCCTGCTCCCCGGAGCCCTGTCATAGGCCATAAACAGCACATCCCTGCTCTTCTGATACTCCCCGTTATATTCATAAATCTCGCTTACATTGTTGAGCATGGACGCGTTTTTCACACGGCGCCAGTCGATCGTGTCAGCGATCTCCATGGCTTTCTTGTACTGCTTTTTTTCCATGTATTCAAGCATCTGCTCTGTTTTAACCCGATATTCGTATTTATCCAATATTCTCACCTCAACAAATATGTTTCTATATAACAATGTATATATTTTAACTCTTTTAGTGTATCATACAGGGTAGTCAATGTCAAAATATATCACAAAAATAGCCACTACGATCATTTTATTGGTCATAGTGGCTATCTTTTATTAAATTTTATCATATTTTATATTATCTCGGAGGATAGAATGTCGATTTTATCAAGTTCCCGCCTTTGCTCTTTCTCTTCGAACATTTATAACTCAAAGTCCGGATCAAAATCTCCAAAATCACTTATTTATATCGCCCTCATAATCATCTGTATAAAATATATCCTCAGTTATTATAATATCTATAGCCGTTGCTGTTACAGCCTCATCCCTTATTACGATAACTTTGTCTGTAACCATATTGAGCTATTCCTTCTATAACTTATATTTTACACAGCTCCCTGATATAAATTCTGATATATTATTCGATGCTTCTTTACGCATCCTCTAATATCTTTGAACTATATGTGGTATCTGTTCCGATATGTCTGCAGCTTTATCGATTATTTTTTGTACCGATATTTTGTACTCTCCGATCAACTTTCCTTATAAAACTTTATCGGTCCCTCTATTATAAAGGCTTACTCTCTGGGAACTATCTGCTGCCATACCACCGACATATGGAAAATGAAATTCTGAATTGTCCAATGGATTAAGCCTCCTTCCTTTTGATTTCCCGGTAAATACTATATATCTCACCGACATATGAAATATATAATATTTATGCTTTGAAACCCTTCCTTTTTGTTTTTAAAGCTTCCTTTCTCGTCAGAAGCTTTGTTTCGGAATGGATTTCTTTTGGATTGACTATATAATAGCACCGGGGCTTTGATTTGTCAACACTATTTGTTTTATTCATTTGAATTAATTTATAATTTTCTTATTGCAATAAATAATTCTGATATTTTTAATTTCTCCGACATATAATTGTTAACTACTATTTATTTTTAAGTTGACAATCGGTCGGTTTTTATTATATACTGCAATCAGCTTTTAACACAGCGCTGCCTTTTGTCGCAGCAGAAGGAGGATCACATCTATGTCCATAACGAACGAAAAGGCTTCATCCAGCTCCCGGTTCTCCACCCAGAGTCTGGTGCTCATCGCCCTTATGACCGCTGTCACATGTATACTGGCACCTCTGTCCATCCCCATCCCGCTCAGCCCGGTGCCGCTGACGCTGACCAATCTTGTGCTGGGATTTTCCATTTTTCTGCTGGGTTGGAAGAAGGCCACGGCCAGCTGCATCATCTATCTGCTTCTGGGCCTGTGCGGCCTCCCCGTTTTCTCCGGCTTTTCGGGGGGCGTAGGGAAATTCGCAGGTCCCACCGGCGGCTACCTGATCGGCTTTATCTTCCTCACTGTAATCGGAGGACTGATCGCCGAGCATTTCCACTGGAGGCGGAGCGCCTGCGTGGCCGGACTTGTGCTCGGCATGGCTGTGACCTACGCCTTCGGCACGGCATGGCTGTGCGTGCAGATGAACCTGGGCGTCATGGAAGGTCTTCTCATCGGCGTCATCCCCTATCTGCCGGGGGATGCGGTCAAAATCGCCCTCACGGTGATCCTTGGACCTGTCCTGAAAAAGAGAGTGCGCTGACCTTCGGGCCTGCGCACCCTCTTTTTCTTTCTCTCTACAGGATAATGTCTCCTGTCTTCTTAAAATCATCCATCCCGTAGGACTCAATGATATTTCCCTTGACCACGTAGAGCACATTTTCTATATAGAGGCCTCTGCCCGCTCTCTGACTGCTCCCGTTGACCTGCTCCTCCAGGAGGCAGGTAAATCCTTTGTCCGGGTCATATGAGAACAGGTAGTATTTTTCCTGGGCTCCCTTGTAGGCGGAAAAGCCGATGATGTTCCTGTCCGTATCTATGAGAGCTGCCCTGTAGTCGTAGAGCACATCGGCGCTGTAGACATTTTCCAGGATCAGCGTGTGCTCCTCCTTCACGTCAGCAGGGTCGCTGACATTGAACATGCTCAGCTTCACACCTCCCGTTGCCCCTGTCTCCTCGTCCGCGTCCATGCCGATTCCAAGGAGCCGCCCTTCTCCGTAGGGGTGAAGATACTCCGAGAAGCCAGGGATCTTCAGTTCTCCCAGAATCTGTGGGTTTTCCGGATCTGACAGGTCTGCCGAGAAGAGGGGATCCGTGTTACGGAAGGTGACAAAATACCCGGTGTCCCCCATCAGCCGGGCGGAGTAGACCTGCTCCCCCTTTGCCAGATTGTCGAGGCGCCCTATCTCTTTCAGGTCCGGGTCCAGTATATAGAGCCCGTTGGCGCTCTCATCCGTAGTCACCACCCGTAGATTTCCCTCATACTCGTCTATGGAAAATGAGTCGTCTATGGTGCCCGGCACAGAACCCTTGGCCACAGCCTCCAGCCTGCCCTCTTTATAAGAAATTTTACGGATGAGGGTACTGTACTCCCAGCTAAATCCGTTGTGTTCGGATGTGTTTTCATACCAGTAAATGTTTTCGTTGCTCACGTACAGCTCCCCGTATCCCGCAAAGAGAGCCTTGCTGTCAGCAATTCTGTCCGGAGCCTTTATATCCGTGGACGTCATGACCAGATACTGGCTGGGGCTGTCTGTCTCAGGCAGGTAAATGGAGCTCTCCTGGATCAGGCCGCCGCCCGCCTGGGGAACGTAGGACTCTCTGGCCTCCTGTGCCGCGAACATATCCGCGTAAAAGGTGGTAAACACGTACACGTAATCCCCCACCATGCGGGAGGACCGGTAGCTTCCGCTCTGGGTCACCTCCCCCAGCTTCCTGGGCTCCGTTCGGTCAGAGATATCGTAGGTGACAAGGGCCGTCCCGTCCGTATACTCCCCCATATCATTCACAGCGCCCGCCAGGAGCATAAGCCTTGTATCCGCCACGTAGAACTCCAGAATCTGTCTGTCCTCGCTGATCACGCCGGCCTCTTTCATTCCGCCCTCCGTGTCCACGATGGTGATTTCCCCCTCATCTGTGAGAGTGTAGATATAGCGGCCGTCAGTCTTCACCACGTCCCCCTCATCCACACCGGCCTGGCGGACGTTGGTGTCAGAGTAGCTGCCGCTGTAGGAGTCCGCGCTGCTGTCTGCCGCGGCAGAGGCGCTGTCCGCCTGGGATCTCTCCGCCACTCCGGAAGAGGAGGACGTCGCACCTCCCGACGCAGACTCAAGCCGCGCGCCTCCCCAGATGCCGGAGGGCTCTTCTATTTCTTCCTGCTTCTCCTGATACTCCTCCAGATAAGCGTAGACATCATCGTAGCTGCCTGCTGCCCGCAGCTCTCCCTCCCCTGTTTTCCCGGAGCTTTGTCCGCTCCCGGAAGCCGCAGCCCCGGAGGCTGCTTCGGAGTCTGCCTCTCCCGCTCCGCCGCTGTCTCGGACGCTGAGGGTGTAGGCAGCTCCCGCCAGGCACACCAAAGCCAGCCCCGCCGCCAGCGCCGTCACCTGCCGGCCTCGGACCGAGCGCAGGAACCGACCGGCCTTTCCCTGCTTCCTGCTCCTGCCTGCTTGCTTTTCCCTGTCGTGCTTTTCCAACTGCTCTCTCACGCGCGCAGGCTCCAGCGACTCCGGTACCCGGAGCTCTTCTGAGGCAGACCGTATCTTTTCAAGCATTTCCTGTTCTTTCTTTTCCATGCAGATCTCTCCTTTCCTACTCCTTCAGTATCAGACTCATTTTTGCCAGAGCCCTGCTCATCTTTGAGCGCACGGTGGAAGGGCTCTTCTCCAGAAGCTCCCCGATCTCCCCGCTTGTGTATCCGCCGAAAACCGACAGTCCCACGATGAGCTGCTCCTCCTCCGCCAGGATGGCGAAGGCATTTCTCACGTCCACGGCCTGGTCCCAGTCCGGGGCGCTCTCATCCTCTCCCGAGAAAAAGGACAATTCCGCCTTTTTCTGGTCTCTTTCCTGCTGCCGCCATTTCTTTCTGCACGTGTTTGCCAGAATTGTAAAAATCCAGCTCTTAAAGGACTCCTCGCTGCGCAGGGAACCGATGTGCTCATAGGCCTGTATCACCGCCTCGCTGACGGCGTCCTCCGCGTCGTGAGAGCTCTTCATCATGCAGAGTGCGAAACGGTACATGTCTGTGTACACAGTGCTGTACAGGGCAGCAAAGCCTTCTGCATCACACTTCATAGTATTTCCTCCCTCGTATCTGCCTGTCTGCTTCTTATATAGATTAGAGTCTTTGGGCAGGCCTTTTTGTTGCATGGAAAATATTTTTTTCTGTAAAATAACAGGCAGCCCCGGCCAGATTTTTTTGTCTGACACGGAGCTGCCTGTGTTCCAGCTCTTATCCTCTGTAGTAGTTGATGAGGCATCCCTTCAGGATGATCTCTCTCTCTGTATCTGTCAGGTCGCCCATAGTAAACTCCAGCTCTTTTAAGCTGTCACCCACCAGGTAGGCCTTGATCACATCGTCCTTCTCCTCCACAGCCCTGCGGATGTCCGGAACGAAAATGTAATCGCCGTTCTTAAAGCTCAGGTGCTCATGGTCTTCCTTGGTGAGGAAGGGGAGCATGCCCCAGTTGATCAGGTTGGAGCGGTATCTCTTTGTGGCGTACTCGATGGCGATATTCGCCCAGCCGCCCAGCACCTTCTGGCAGGACGCGGCCTGCTCCCTGGCGGAGCCGTCTCCCGGCTTCACCGCGAAAATGGTGCTTCCAACGCCGATATTGCCCTTGCCCACCTCCGGGTAGGTCTCCTGGATCTTTGCCATGACAGGCTTTAACTCCTCCAGGGCATTAAGCGGACACTCTCCGGCCTCGATGGCCTTCTGGGCCTTCTGGACTTCCTTGGCCCGTCCTACATAGGCGGGATCCTTCCTTGAGAGGGCAAACTCCGCCAGCCCCAGGGGGTTGGAGCGGTAGGAGGATGTCTCTCCGGAGGGGATCAGCTCGTCTGTAGTGGTGACCGGATCGTGGATCTCGGAAACCACCTTCAGGATCAGGTTCTCCGGGAGAGCCGGCATTTCCGGCCAGTCCTTGATGTTGGGGCCAAACTTGATCTTCACAGAGGGGTCTGCCACGCCGTGGCTGTCAAACACGCGGTTCGCGTAAATATTTTTGTCAAAATGATACTTGGGTCCTCTGTACTCCACATCCATGGCTGTGGCCGGTGTCAGGAAGCCCTTGTTTGCCGCTGTGGCTGCGATGGAGCGGGCGTCCATGAGGGCCACGGAAGCGATCTGTCCGCTCTGCAGCTTGGAGCCCTCCCTGTTGGGGAAGTTCCTTGTGGAGTGGCGGATGGAGAAGGCGTTGTTGGCCGGCGTGTCTCCCGCGCCAAAGCAGGGTCCGCAGAAGGCAGTCTTCACGATGGTTCCCGCCTCCATCAGGTCTGCCACCGCGCCGTTCTTCACAAGCTCCATGTAGATGGGCGTGCTGGCCGGGTAAACGCTGAAGGTGAACTCGTCCGCGCCGATGTATTTTCCGCGGATGATGTCCGCTGCGGCGCAGATATTTTCAAATCCTCCGCCCGCGCATCCGGCGATGATGCCCTGGTCCACGTAGAGCTTTCCGTCCACGATCTTGCTCTGGAGAGAGTAGTCCACCACGCCGTCCAGGCTCACCAGGGCCTTCTGCTCTACATCGTGGAGCACGTCCTTTAAGTTTGCATTGACTTCGTCAATGGTATATACGTTAGAGGGATGGAAAGGCATGGCGATCATGGGGCGGATCTCGCTCAGGTTCACGTACACCATGCCGTCGTAGTAGGTCACTGCTCCTGGCTGAAGCTCTCTATAGTCCTCCGGCCGTCCGTGGATCTCAAAGAACTCGCGAATAGTCTCATCCGTCTTCCAGATGGAGGACAGGCAGGTGGTCTCAGTGGTCATGACGTCGATGCCGATACGGAAGTCCGCGCTCAGCTTGTCCACGCCGGGGCCCACAAACTCCATTACCTTGTTGTTCACATAGCCGTTGGCAAAAGTAGCGCCGATGATGGCCAGAGCCACGTCCTGGGGGCCGACGCCCTTGATGGGCTCTCCGTCCAGGTAAATGCCGATGACGCCCGGCATCTTAATGTCGTAGGTCTTGCCCAGAAGCTGCTTTACAAGCTCCGGTCCGCCCTCGCCCATGGCCATGGTTCCCAGGGCGCCGTAGCGGGTGTGGCTGTCAGAGCCAAGGATCATCTTTCCGCCGCCGGCCAGCATTTCCCTTGCAAACTGGTGGATGACCGCCTGGTGAGGGGGCACATACACGCCACCGTACTTCTTAGCGCATGTGAGGCCGAACATGTGGTCATCCTCGTTGATGGTCCCGCCCACCGCGCACAGGGAGTTGTGGCAGTTGGTCAGCACGTAGGGAACCGGAAATTTCTCCAGTCCTGAAGCCCGGGCTGTCTGGATAATACCCACAAAAGTGATGTCGTGGGATGTGAGTTTATCGAATTTGATCTGAAGGCGCTCCATATTGCCGGAGGTGTTGTGATCCTTCAGTATATTGTATGCCATTGTCTGCGCTGCTGCTTCTTCCTGTGTCACAGCCCGGCCGGTCTTCTGCTGCACTTCGGCCGCATCTTCCATGATCTCTGTGCCGTTCACAAGATAAACGCCTTTGTCGTAGAGCTTTATCATCTTTCCATATTCCTCCTGTTTTTGATTTTACTTCGTCAGTTTATTTTATCCCGGTTCCGGGGAAAAGTCAATTTAAACGGGTGGATATATATGCGATACGCGTGAAGGCTATAAAGAAATCTGGTTAACTATAACGAAAATATTGTAAACTTTCATTATGTTATACTCTGCATACGGAACAACTGTGATACAAGGTGGTAGCCTCCCTATACTCATAAAGCAGAGGGGAGGTGGTGCAGATGGATACATATAAGCGAAAATAAATAAGCCTACCTTGTACTTGGCGGTCAGGTAGGCTTATGCCACATCTTGGAGGCTAACCACTTTCTAGGCGGTTGTTCCTTTTCTATATCTACTATATCACACTAAAATGACAGTTTCAACACCTCAAACACAAGTGGATCAGCCTCCTTCCAGGCAGGGTCCGCGTCCGTTTTGGCCGGCTGTCTCTTTGCAGCGTTTCAGCTTTCCTTCTCCTTCATCGCCCTCATGTGCTTTTCCACCATCAGGGCAATCTTAAATGTCATGGCGTCCTCAAACACCCGGACGTCCAGACCTGTCTTTTTCTGGATCTTCTCAAGACGATACACCAGGGTATTCCGGTGCACATACAGCTTTCTCGCCGTCTCCGAGATGTTCAGATTATTCTCGAAGAAGGTGTAGACCGCCGCCAGCTCCTCCTCCTCAAAGCTCTCCATGGCGTTCCCCTCGAAGACCTCGTCCAGGAACATCTCGCACAGGGAAGCCGGAAGCTGGTGTATGAGCCGGCCTATGCCCAGCACTCTGTAGGACAGCACGCGCCGCTGGGAGTAGAAGATGCGCCCCACCTCCATGGCCATATCCGCCTCCTTGTAGGAGCGGGACACGTCCTTGAGCTCCTCCACAATGGTGCCGTAGGAGACCCGGACACCGACCATGGCCTCCATGCCCAGGGTATCCACGATGACATCCGCCATGTGCTGGATATCCTCGTAGTCCTCTGTGGGCTCCAGGGCCTTCACAAGGATAATATGCCTCTCCTCGACAGAGGTGGCAAAGTCCTTGATGCCGATGGAAAAAAGGCCCTTCAGTGTCTCCAGCACCAGGTTGTCGTCCGCGTTTTTGGGCTCAACCAGGAACACGACCCTCCGCTGCAGCACCGGGATCTTCAGTCTCTTGGCCTGGTTGTAGATGTCCACCAGGAGGAGATTGTCCAGAAGAAGGCTCTGGATAAACCGATTCTTGTCCATTTTATTGCGATTCATGGAGGCCAGGCTCTCCAGATGGCTGAGGCCGAAGCGCCCCGCCATCACTGCTTTGTCGTCTGTCCCGGCCACAGCCAGTACGTAGAAATGCTCTGCGTTTTCCAGCAGGAACAGGCTCTCCTCTCCTGTGGACTCCTCCTTCCCCTGGCTGTTATATTGTTGGATCAGTTCCTCCACATCTGCCTGCCGGGGCCGCGCTTTTACGTTTGTCATGGCCAGGCACTCTGCCTTTTCATTCCATATGGAACAGTCAAAGCCTGATATTCTCTTGATCTCCTGTATCAGTTTCTGTATCGTCTGATTTGGCAGCAACTTGTCACATCCTTTCCGGGCTCTGCTCCCGTCTTTTCCATTCTTTCATCTGGCAGTCAAATACGCTGATTTCCAGATCTGTCTGAAATCTCTCAGCCAGAAAGAGTCCGCCTGCCACAGGCAGCAGAATCAGGGTAAGGTACAAAAGGATTTTCTTCATGCTAATCTCCCTCCACTTTCTCCTCACCTTCGAAACCATCCTACATTATATAGCCGTCGAACAGTGTCGATTTTCCCCTCTGGCGTCAGATTTTTTTCAATTTTTCTTTGATCCGGTCCATTCTCCGGTATATGGCTTTTTCTGTAATACCTATTATAGCAGAAATCTCTCTCGTCTCATAACCGTTTATTTTCAAATACAGGATTTCTTTTCCGACCTGGTCCAGGCCTTTAAGAACACGCTCTGTCCTCTCTGAGAAAAATCGGCTGTCCTCCATATCAAAATACTTCATGACAGCTCTCCTGTAATCCCGCATCCATCCTTCCGCCTCATAGTCCTCCCAGGGAGCCCAGTGCTCCAGGAACCGGCGCTCGGATTTGAAGATATCCCAGTCGTATTCCCGGAGCATCTGTATCTCCTCCTCGTCCATCCCCCACTGACGCAGAACCTTCTCCTCCTCTTCCTTCCGGTTTCTCCACAGCAGCTCCTCCCTGGCCTTATTGTATTCCCATTCCAACGTTGCTCTTTTTATCCCTGTGTGTCCATTATCTCTTTTTAGGTATATGTTAAAAACAATTATACATTATGTCAGAATGATAAACAATTAACAATTCGTTGCATACCGCGGCAGACAGCCAGATGGGAACCAAAAAAAGAGAGACACCCTTCCAGGCATCTCTCTTCCTTTTCACATATTCATTTCAAAGCGTCTGACTAGTTTGTGATCGTCAGCTCTGTCTCTTTGTCAAAGATATGGATCTTCTCAGCATCCAGAGCGAATTTCACTGTGTCGCCGGATCTTGCTGTTGTTCTGGGATCAACTCTTGCTGTCATGCTTGCTCCCTCATAGTCGAAGTAGAGGAGAACCTCTGCGCCGAGCATCTCGTATACACGGATCTTGGCCTCGATCACTGTGTCAGGAGAAGCTTCGATGAACATCTGCTCATCGTGAACATCCTCAGGACGGATACCGAGAACAACTGTCTTTCCATCATAGCCGCCTTCTTTGAGCGCTTTTGCTTTTGCAGGCGGAAGAGCGATTGTATGAGGTCCTGTTACAAGAGAAACTTTGTCTCCCTCAACTTTGCATGTAGCATCGATAAAGTTCATCTGCGGAGATCCGATGAATCCAGCAACGAACATATTGCAAGGATAATCGTACAGTGTCTGCGGTGTATCTACCTGCTGTACAACACCAGCGTTCATAACTACGATTCTTGTACCAAGTGTCATAGCCTCTGTCTGGTCATGTGTTACGTAGATGATGGTTGTGCCCAGTCTCTGGTGCAGCTTGGAGATCTCAACACGCATCTGTCCACGAAGTTTTGCATCCAGGTTGGAGAGAGGCTCGTCCATAAGGAATACCTTCGGGTTACGAACGATCGCACGTCCCATGGCAACACGCTGTCTCTGTCCACCGGAAAGAGCCTTTGGTTTACGATCCAGAAGAGCTTCCAGGTCAAGGATCTTGGCAGCCTCGCGAACCATCTTGTCGATCTGATCTTTCGGAACTTTTCTCAGTTTCAGACCAAATGCCATGTTATCATATACTGTCATATGCGGATACAGAGCGTAGTTCTGGAATACCATTGCGATATCGCGGTCCTTCGGCTCAACGTCGTTTACGACTCTGTCGCCGATCTTCAGCTCGCCGGATGTGATCTCCTCAAGTCCTGCGATCATACGGAGCGTGGTGGATTTTCCACATCCGGAAGGTCCTACAAAGATGATAAATTCTTTATCCTCGATCTCAAGGTTGAAATCTTTTACAGCTTCAAATCCGTTAGGATATGTTTTGTTAATGTGCTTTAATGATAAACTTGCCATTGTTTTGTTCCTCCTGTTAATGGTGCACGGCCGGAGCCGACGTTCTTTATCTGTTACCCAGTATATAAAAAAAGAAGGGATTTCGCCATGCCCAAGTTGAACAATCTTTTTTTTGATTTCTATACAACTTGACCAACGGTCCCTTCTTCTCTTCCGTCATTCTGACAGATCATTCCTCTTCTCTTTGCAGAAGCGCCTGGTAAATCTCCCTCTTGCTGACGCCTCTGTCCTTTGCCACCTTTTTCATGGCCTCTTTCCGCTCCACGCCCTGATCCGTGTAGTATGCCATGTGCTCCTCCAGGGACATCTCCTCCCACTTCTTCTGGGACTGGCGGCGCAGCTCCTCCCGGCTCTTTCCCCGGATAACAAGAACGCACTCTCCCCGGGGCTCCTGGGCTTTGTAGTAAGCGCAGGCCTCCTCCAGGGTGGACCGATAGACGGTCTCGTGCTTTTTGGTCAGCTCCCGGCAGACGGACACCTGCCGGTCTCCCAGCGCTTCCAGAAGCTCCTCCAGCGTCCGCAGGAGGCGATGGGGCGCCTCATAGATCACAATGGTCCTGGTCTCGTCCTTCAGCTCCTCCAGCACGTCCCTTCTCTCCTTTTTGTCGGAGGGGAGGAAAGCCTCAAAGGCAAACCGCCTTGTGGGCAGCCCGGATATGGTCAGGGCAGTCACGCAGGCGGCGGCTCCGGGCACGGCTGTGACCGTGATCCCCGCCTCATGGCACATTTTCACAAGCTCCTCCCCGGGATCCGAGATTCCCGGCGTGCCGGCGTCCGTGATGAGGGCGATATTTTTTCCCTCCAGGAGAAGCGCTGTGAGCTTCTTTCCTTTCTCAATCTTGTTGTATTCGTGGTAGCTGGTCATGGGAGTCCGTATCTCAAAGTGGTTCAGCAGCTTGATGCTGTTGCGGGTGTCCTCCGCGGCTATGAGATCTGCCTCCTTCAGTGTGCGCACGGCCCGGAAGGTCATATCCTCCAGGTTCCCGATGGGGGTGGCGCACAGATACAGTGTTCCTGCCATATTTCTCTCCTAATGTTTCTCCTGTCTGTCCAGACCGTACAGCTTTAACAGCTCGTCTGTGTAGGTTCCGTCTTTGTTGTACACCACCAGGGGCGGCTCCACGGTCATCCTTGGGCTCGCGTCCTTCACTCCCTCCAGGAGCACCATGTTTGGCTCCCTGTCTATGTAGGGGTGGACAAGACGCATCCGCTTCGGCTCGATCCGGTGGCGGCTCATGCCGGCGAGGATCTCGGCCAGCCGGAAGGGGCGGTGCACCATATAAAACCGGCCTTTATTTTCCAGGAGCCTGGCGCTCTCTCTTAGCACGTCCTCCAGGGTGCAGAGCACCTCGTGGCGGGCAATGTACTTGGCCTCGTTGGCATTTTTCAGGCCGTGATCTCCGATCATGTAAGGCGGGTTGACTGTGACTACGTGAAAAGAGGCGGCGCCGAAAAGGGCGGCTGCCTCTCTGATATCTCCCGTGACAATGCGGACCCTGTCCTCCAGGTGGTTGACAAGGACGCTGCGGCGGGCCATGTCCGCGCTCTCCTCCTGAATCTCCAGGCCGGTGTAGGACTCCCCCTCGTTTTTTGCCTCCAGCAGAATGGGGAGGATGCCTGTCCCGGTCCCCAGATCCAGCGCCCGCTCACCCTTTTTTACCTTTGCGAAGGCGGACAGCAGGACCGCGTCCATGCCAAAGCAGAACCGGCCCGGGGACTGGATGATCCGGTACCCCTTGATCTGCAGGTCGTCCAGGCGTTCCCCCGGCTTTAAATCCACTGTACTCTTACTTGTCATCCAGCTTCGACGCTCCGTTCTTCTCCTCCAGTGCCTTCAGCTGCGCCATCTCCTCCCTGGAGATCTTTGTGTCCTTCTTCTTCCGGCGGGGCTTGAAGCGCAGCTCCGCTGCCTTGTACTCCCGGACCTCCTTCTCATCGTTGTCCAGGGTAACGACCACCTTCACCAGCTGGCGCAGCACATTGACGGCCTGCACGTCGCCTTTCAGCTTCTCCGGCGTAGTGACTGTGTCTCCCACCGCCGGCAGACGGCTGTTCAGCTCCTCGTAGTTTTGTTCCTCATTGGTGAGGCAGCACATGAGCCTGCCGCACACGCCCGAAATCTTGCTGGGGTTGAGGGACAAATTCTGCTCCTTGGCCATCTTGATGGACACCGGGGCAAACTCTGTCAGGTATGTATGACAGCACAGCTCCCGGCCGCAGATGCCGATGCCTCCCCGGATCTTAGTCTCGTCCCGCACGCCGATCTGGCGCAGCTCGATCCTTGTGCGGAACACGCTGGCCAGGTCCTTTACCAGCTCCCGGAAGTCGATCCTTCCGTCTGCGGTGAAGTAGAACAGCACTTTATTGTTGTCAAATGTGTACTCCGCATCGATGAGCTTCATCTCCAGCCCGTGCTTGCGGATCTTCTCCTGGCAGATGCTGAAGGCCTCTTTCTCCTTCTCCCGGTTCTTCTCCTCCCGGCGGTAGTCGTCCTTGTTTGCGATGCGGATGACGGATTTGAGAGGCTGGCTGATCCTCTCCTCCTCCACCTCTCGCGGCCCGGTCACAACATTTCCGAACTCCACGCCCCTGGCGGTCTCCACGATCACATTGTCCCCATGGTGGATCTCCAGTTTTCCGGGGGAGAAGAAATAGACCTTCCCCGCCCTGCGAAATCTTACTCCAATCACCTTTGTCATATCTGTCAGTTCTCCTTTATCGTCAGCAGCAAAAGCTCCATGACAAGGTCAAAATTTACATTTGCCTTGAGGCGTGTCTTGGCCTTCTCCAGACTCTCCAGTATCAGCTCAATGCCCTCGTAGGAGCTCTTCTTTGCCCGCTCCTGGATGTAGCTGATCTGGTCTTTGAACACGACCTTGTCCATATCCTTTGTCGCCTTATATAGCAACACGTCCCTGTACCATATCATGATGATGTCCAGGTAGTCGTTGATCTCGAGTTTATAAGTGTTAATCTTCTTGATGGCCTTCGTGATCTCACTGATGTCCATCTCGTTGATGTATTTCAGAAGCTGGACCGCCTCCTCCCGGATCTCGTTAAAGTGATCCGAGCTGGCCAGCATGATCGCCCGCCCCATATTTCCCTGGGCAAAGGCTGTGCACATGTCCGCCTTGTAGTCCGGCACATGCATAGTCTCCATGAGGTACTTGCGGATCAGGGTATCCTTGATGTTACGCAGCTTCAGCATCACGCACCGGGAGGTGATGGTGGGAAGCAGGGCCTCCGCGTTCTCTGTGAGAAGAAAGATCACCGCGTAGGCAGGGGGCTCCTCGATGGTCTTGAGAAGGGCGTTCTGAGCCTGCACGGTCATCAGGTCCGCCTCCGCTATAATGTAGATCTTGTAGGGGCCCTGGTAGGGCTTGATCTGAATGTCCTCGTTGACCTGCCTGCGGATGTCGTCCACGCTGATGGTATTCGGCTTCTCGTGGGTTACCCGGATGATGTCCGGATGGTTCCCACTCTCCGCCTGGTGACAGGAGTGGCATTTATTGCAGGGATCCGGCCCCTGCTCCTCGCACAAGAGCGTAGTGGCAAACAGGTTCGCCAGCATTTTCTTGCCGGAGCCTCTCTCCCCGTTCAGGATATAGGCATGTGACACCTTGTTCTCTGTCACGGCATTGCGTATATAGTTGATAATGTCCTTGTGTCCTACTACGTCTTTAAAGCTTCCCATTGTATATTACCTCTGTGATTTCTTCTAAACAGTGTTCTTTATCTTCGTTGCGGAACCGGCGCCGTATGCCCAGCCGGCGCAGCTTTTCCTCCGAAAAGTCCTCCTCGTCCGCAAGAAAACGGCGGCACAGCTCTTTGTACTTTGGCTGCGCCTGCTGCCTCTCCCTGGCAAGCGCCCGGGAAAGCCGCTCTCCGTCCTCCACTTCTATATAGAGGGGCAGGATGTTCTCCGCCCCGTAGTATTGTACCATTTTTTCGTAGGATTCCAAAGTCCCGATCATGAGATAATTTCCCGTCTCCAGATCGATCTGTCCGTCGTCAGCTGTAAAATATTTCCACACGCCGCAGGCTGTATCGTATGCCCGGAGCTCAATGATGCGGCCCGCCCGCTCCAGCTCCTCTGTCCGCTTCTCGTCTGTGAAGAAATACTCCACCCCGTCTTTCTCCCCCTCCCGGCGGGGCCTTGTAGTGTAGGGCACCACCTGCTTCAGCTCCGGGATGCGGGACAGAAGCTCCTTGAAAATAGTGTCCTTGCCTGATGAACTTTTTCCTATTATGTAGTATATTTTACCCATTTATCCAGACCCTGATGCTTCCTTCTTCTTCCATACCTTCCAGGGAAAATCCCTGGCTTCTGCTTGTGAGCAGCAATTCCACACTCTCCCGGCTGATGCGCTCTCCCGGAACGATGAGCGGAATGCCCGGCGGATAGAGGTAGGCGTACTCTGTGGACACCAGTCCCTCGCTCTCCTCCAGGAGCACTTTTTTCACCTGTCCCTTCACAGGGCTCGTCTCCCGGGCCAACTCCTCCATCCGGGCGCTTGTGCAGACTATCTCATTCCGCGGCAGGCCGCCGGCCTGGCAGGGGACTGCTGCCGCTCTCTCCCTCGCGGATCTGTCAATCTCCTCCAGGGCGTCCCCCAGCCGGCGGAAGCCCTCCTGCGTATCCCCCACGCTTGTCATGGCCAAGGCGTAGGAGCCGGCGGCCATCTCAAGCTGCAGATGATAATCCCTAAGAAGCCACAGATACAGCTCTCTTCCGGTCATGTCCGCCCTGCCTACAGACAGGACCACCTTGGACCGGTCGTAGCGCTCTGTCTGTACAAGGGAGAGCTTTTCCAGATGTCTCAGCCGCTCTCTGAGCCTCTTAAGCTGCTCCACATAGGGGCCAAAGAGCTCCTCCCTCTTCTCCCCCAGCAGATGGATACACCTGTCGATGCCAGCCATGAGCACATAGGAGGGGCTGCTGGACTGGAGCATGTCCAGATAGCGGAAGATCCGCTCCCGATCTGCAAAGGGCCCGTCCACGTGGAGGAGGGCCGTCTGGGTCAGAGCCGGCAGCGTCTTGTGGAGACTGTGGATCACCACGTCCGCCCCCTGTCCCAGGGCGCTCTCCGGAAAATAGGGGTGGAAGCCAAAGTGGGCCCCGTGTGCCTCGTCCACGATCAGGGGAATTCCCCTCTTATGGACATCCCCGACAATGCCCCGGATGTCCGAGACGACGCCGTCATAGGTGGGGGAGACCAGGATCACCGCCTTTACCCTGGAATGTTCATTAAGCGCAGCTTTCACTGCGCTTACAGATATTTCTGTATTCAACTGAATATCCGGTCGGAAACCGGGGTACAGGTACACCGGCTCCAGCTCGTTCATATAGATGGCGTGATACACGGATTTGTGACAGTTCCGGCCCACCAGCACCTGATCTCCCTTCCGGGTGCACCCCAGGATGGCGCTTAATATCCCCGCTGTGCTTCCGTTCACGAGAAATCTCGTCTCGCCGGTCCCGTAGATCCGGGAGGCCTTCTCCTGCGCTTCCTTCAGGATCCCGTCCGGGTGGTGGAGGTCGTCAAATCCCTCGATCTCAGTGATGTCGATCCCGTAGGGAAGATCACTGCCGAAGCGCGCTGTGTTCCGCTTGTGCCCCGGCATGTGAAACCCGTAATAGTCAGAAACGCTGTATCTTTGCAGTCTGTCGTAAAGTTCAGTCATCTGATAGCCTCGTATAGCTTACAATCTCTTCAGCAGCTCTTCTCTCTCTTTTTCATAGCCCGGCTTTCCGAGGAGAGCGAACATGTTTGACTTGTAGCTCTCAACGCCCGGCTGGTTGAACGGATTGACGCCGGATACATAACCGCTGACGCCGCAGGCAAACTCGAAGAAGTAGAAGAGCTCACCCAGATAAAATTCATTCTGCTCCGGAATGTTCACCATCAGGTTCGGCACATGGCCATCTGTGTGGGCCAGGACTGTTCCGTTCATGGCGCTCTTGTTTACAAAGTCCATGCTCTTTCCCGCCAGGTAGTTCAGGCCGTCCAGATCCACCGGCTCCTCGTTAATGAGGATTTCCTCTCTGGATGTCTCCACATTCAGGACTGTCTCATACATGATGCGGCTGCCGTCCTGGATGAACTGGCCCATGGAGTGGAGGTCTGTAGTAAGATCCACGGATGCCGGGAAGATACCCTTCTGGTCTTTTCCCTCGCTCTCGCCGTAGAGCTGCTTCCACCACTCAGATACATAGTGAAGGCTCGGCTCGTAGTTCGCCAGCACCTCTACGGATTTGCCCTTTCTGTGAAGGATGTTGCGGACAGCCGCGTACTGCAGGGCGTCATTTTCCTCAAATGGCTTGTTCAGCGCCAGCTCTCTTCCTGCCGCTGCGCCCTCCATCAGCTTCTCGATGTCTGCGCCGCTGACTGCGATGGGCAGAAGTCCCACAGCTGTCAGAACGGAGAAGCGTCCTCCTACATCGTCCGGCACAACGAAGGACTCGTAGCCCTCCTCTGTAGCCAGGTTCTTCAGGGCTCCCCTTGCCTTGTCCGTGGTGGCGTAAATCCTCTTGGCCGCTTCCTCTTTGCCGTATTTCTTCTCCAGCATCTCCTTGAACACGCGGAAGGCGATGGCCGGCTCTGTGGTCGTTCCGGACTTGGAGATGATATTTACGGAGAAATCTCTGTCGCCGATCACGTCGATGAGCCCCTTCAGATAGGTGCTGCTGATGCTGTTTCCTGCATAGTAGATCTCCGGTGTCTTGCGGATCTCTTTGGATACATTGTTGTAGAAGCCGTGGCGCAGGAACTCGATGGCAGCTCTTGCTCCCAGGTAGGAGCCGCCGATACCGATGACGATCAGTACCTCGGAGTCGCTCTGAATCTTCTCTGCCGCCTTCTGGATGCGCACGAACTCTTCTTTATCGTAATCTACAGGGAGATTTACCCAGCCAATATAGTCGTTGCCGGCTCCTGTTCCGCTCACCAGGACGTCCTTGGCGTTTCCTACGATCTCTTTCATGGAGTCTATTTCATGCTCTTTGATAAATGTCATTGCCTTTGAATAGTCGAATGTAACTTTACTGCTCATGGTAAACCCTTCTTTCTCTCTTCGTTATTGTATACTTATGATACACGATACAGCTCTTAGGCAAGGCAGACAGGCCCGCTTCAGCTCATATCAAGTCTATTTTACCAGTATTACCCTTTATAATCAAGCCAAAAACTCCTCCAGTATCTCCCGGATGCGGACCTCCTTTGAGACCTCGTCCTCCTCTTTTCCGGTCCTCGTCCGGGCCGCTTTTGTCTCCCTTACAGGCCTGTCCTTTCCGCTCTGGCGTTTTTTCGCGTCAGCAGCCAGCTCTCTGGAGGCTTCCTCCTGGAAGCGCAGCCGCTGCTCTCTCTGCTCCTGAGCCGGCTCCCGGGCGGCTGTCTCCCGGACTGCTTCCTGTGCAGCTTTCTGAACCGGCTCCCAGGCCGGCTCCCTGCCTTCTGCCGCCTGCGCCTTCTCTTCCTGCGCCTCCCGCAGGTTCTGTGGCTGACCCATCTCTGACTGGCGCATTTCCGGCTGATGCATCTCCGGCCGGCTCATCTCCGGCTGGCGGATTTCAGGCTGCGGGCCCTCTGCCGGCTGCAGGATCTCCGGCTGGATCTCCCGTGCCGGCTGGATCTCCTCAGACCGGGAATTTGTGTCCGGCGGAGCCATGGCCTTCCACTCTTCCTTCACTCTGTCCGCCTGCGCCTTCTCATACCGGTGTGCGCAGACATTTTCCAGATAATCCACCATATAGTTTCTGATGACTCCAAGCTGGTACTTCTCATCGCTTGTGAGCTGGAACAGGAAGAGAAGAATGGCTCCTCCCGCTCCCGCCGCGCCGTACTGGATCACCTGGTCCGCCATGCCCCGGGACGCGTACCAGGCACCCGCGCCGGCCAGTCCAAACAGAAGGCACAGCCACACGCCCGCCTTCTCCAGGCGTCTCCAGGTGTGAAGCCTGAGCCCTCCGGCCCGGTATTCATGCAGATATTTTTCCACAAACACCTCCACGTTCTGAACCCGGTCGCTCACCATGCAGGCATGTTCAAATTTTGCCTTCACCAAGCGAACCAGGGGATGTCCGCTCTTATTCATACTGCCGGCCGCCCGGACCAGTCTCTTCAGAGAAATGCCGGCCGCAATCTTGCTGATCACCCCCACAGCCGCGGCTATCCCCATAAGGATAACCATAATATGTCTGTCCAATACCACTTCTAACATGATCTAACCCTCCTTCTTTGATTTGATTATACTCAAATCCGGAAGGGAAACCAGAAAAACCGTTCTACAGTTTCTGCCCGGAAACAGGGGATTTCCGGCGCTTTCTGGCGAGCTGTGCCGCTGCTTTTACAGACCCTTTTCCGGCAGTTTCAAAAGAAGGGCCTTCACAAGCCTTACGCTGTGGGCGATAGCCTGTTTTTCAAAGACCGGATAGTCTACAGAGGCGCTGTTGTCGGCTTTGTCAGAAATCGCTCGGATAATGACATACGAAATTCCGTTCAGGTAGGCGGCGTGGGCAATGCCCGCTCCCTCCATCTCCGTGCACAGGGGATCGAAATTGCGCTTGATCCTCTCCTTGTCCTTGGCGTCTGAGATAAACTGGTCGCCTGACACTACCCTTCCCGTAAATGTGTGGATGTCCGGGTTTGCCTCCTGGTTGGCCTCTTTTGCCAGCTCTACCAGGCGGGGATCCGCCTCAAAGGAAAACACGTCCATCCTTGGGATCTGTCCCACCGGGTCGCCGAACTTGGAGGCGTCCATGTCGTGGTACAGGGAGTCCGTGGAGATCACTATATCCCCAATGTCAATGCGGGCGTCAAGGGAACCGGCGATGCCTGTGTTGATCAGCGCGTCCACGCCGAACTCGGAGGCCAGTATCTGGGCGCACAGAGCCGCGTTGACCTTGCCGATGCCGCTGCGCACCACCACCACATTCCGGCCGCAGAGAACGCCCTTCACAAAGGTCATACCCGCGATCTCCTTTATCTCCTCCGTCTGCATTTCCTCCTTTAAGGCGGAGACCTCCTCCTCCATTGCTCCTATAATTCCAATCATTTTGCTCATCCTTTCTACCTTATAATAATCATGTCTGATCATCCTTTTTAATGCCCTTTCATTATAGCGTGGGAGAAGGTGGTTTGCAATCAGGGTTGTGACTGGATAGGATCAGAGTGTCGCGACCAGGTGGCTCAGGGCGTTGCGGCCGGGATTTCAAATGGTTGCTATAATTGCAGGGGAAGGTATTGCTTTTCTCCGTCTCCCATGGTATCGTAGACAGTACAGATAGCAGCCGCACAGCGCTGTTTTCCTGTCAATCAAGATCATCTGCCGCACATTTCAGCTGCAGATATTTTCTAGCTGCATTTATCTGAATATCTCAGTCCGCATCGGACAGATATCCAACGAATATTTTGTACATTTACGATAAAATAAAGGCAATCTGCTATCTGGTATGGTATGATAAGGATATGAAAACAGTTCCTGTGCCGCCGGAAACGGAGGGACATATTGCAGGAAGCAAACAAACTGAACACGGATCTTTCTCATCTTGAGGATCTGGCTTTCAAGTCCGCCGCGGACTACTTTGGCGATGAGCTGATCCACTGGCTGGGTATCCCGGAGAAGGCCGTCCGGTCAGCGCCCACGGAAATAGTGGAGCTGGAGACCCGACACATGTACCAGGATTTTCTCTACGAGATGGAAAACGGTCTCTGGTATCACTTTGAATTTGAGAGCGACTCAGTCTCCGTCAGCGATATGCGGCGGTTCCGGGAGTATGAGGCGTCCGCCTCCCGGCGGCTCGGCGGGCCGGTGATCACCTACGTCATCTGCTCCGACAGGGCCAAAAAGCTCCGGGACAGCATCACAGAGGGGATTAACACGTACCGGGTCCGCCTGATCCGATTAAAGGACGACAACTCAGACCAGCTCTTTTCCCGGCTTGCTGAAAATGGTGCCTCTTCTGTGTCGAGGGAAGACATCATTCCCCTGCTCCTCTCTCCCCTGATGGGAGGCAGTCTCAGACAGAAGAACCGGATCCTGCAGGCCATTCAGCTCCTGCGGGCAGCCGAGAGCTCCTTTGACCCGGAGGAGATCCAGAAGATGGAAGCGATACTCTACGCTTTTGCAGTGAAATTTTTGAAGGACGATGACCTGGAAGCAATAAAGGAGGCGATTGCCATGACAAAACTTGGACAGATGATA